>JAOTVL010000005.1 GCA_029863525.1 Gemmatimonadota bacterium | reverse complement strand
CGCAACGAGCGAGAGGGTGCCGATCGTGGTCCGCATCGGGTAGCTCCTCGGAGGGGATGATTTCAGGGAGCAACCTCGGGGCTCCCCGGAGGCTTCGCAAGGCGAATCGAGCGGGCCCCGGGGGGGCGTCGGAGCCCTTGCGTGCCCGGCGACGCCCGCGCTCCTTTCTCCCATGAGCGAGGAAGAGCGACGATGAACCGGGAAGAGGGTGGAGCTCCGAGCCGTCCGGTCGCACCCCCCGCCAGCGCCCGGTTCAGAACGTGCTTGCTCGGGTTCATTTCTGCACTCACGTGCCTCGGGTGTGAAGCGGCCTCCCCGAGCCTCCAGCTTCTCGGGGCGCAGGAGGCGATCGCCCCGGCGGACTTCGCCGCGCTCGTCGAGCGGATCTCCGAAGAGGGCGGCTACTTCGACACCGACAACCTGATCTCGAACGAGTCCGGGTATCTGAACGTCGTCGACGCCCTCGGCCGCCTCGGCTTGGAGGGAGGGGCGTACATCGGGGTGGGGCCCGACCAGAACTTCTCGTACATCGCCGAGCTGAGGCCCGACCTCGCCTTCATCGTCGATGTCCGCCGGGACAACCTGCTCCACCACCTACTCCTCAAGGCACTCATCGAGCGGGCTTCGACACGCGTCGAGTTTCTGTCGGCCCTTCATGGGGTGCGAGCCCCGACCGAGCCGGCCGCGTGGGTCGGCGAGTCGATCGACGGCATCGTCGCCTACGTCGATTCCGCTTGGGCCGCTCGGTCGGCGGGTCCCGAGGGCACGGCATACATCGCGGCGCTTGAAGACTCCCTTACCGCGGAGATCCGCCTTCTCGACGTACCGCTGTCGCCGGACGACATGGACACGATTCGCCGCTTCCACGGATCGTTCGTGCGTTCGGGGCCCGGTCTACGCTTCACCAGCCATGGCCGACCTCCCCGACCCTATTACCCGACGTACCGTCAGCTCCTTCTCGAGACGGACGCCGACGGAGACGCGGCGTCCTACCTGTCGTCGAGGGACAGGTACGCGGTGGTCCGAGACCTCCAGCTCGCTAATCGGATCATCCCTGTGGTGGGCGACCTGTCCGGCTCGCATGCGCTCCCGGAGATGGCCTCGGTGCTCGAGGAGATGGGACTTCGTCTGACGGCCTTCTATGCCTCGAACGTGGAGTTCTATCTCTGGCAGGCGCGGACGTTCGAGCGGTGGGTCGACAACCTCCGAGCGTTCTCGACCGCAGCCGATGCCGTGGTGATTCGCAGCTACTTTCCCAACTTCGGTCGCCCTCATCCCTCCGCGATCCAGGGCTATTACGCGACGCAGACGCTCCAACCCGTTTCGGTGCTCGCCGACGGTCGCTTCGCCAGCTACTGGGAGGTGGTGATCCGGGGCGTCGTCCCGCTCCGGTAGGATCGACACACATGCCCGAGCTCCCCGAGATCACCGCGTACTTGGAGGGCCTCGAGCGGACGATCCTGGGGCAGCCCCTCGAGCGAATCCGTGTGCGATCGCCCTCATTGCTTCGAACGTACGATCCACCGCTGAGTGCCGCGCAGGGAAGGGTCGTGACCGGTCTCCGGCGCATCGGCAAGCGGATCGTCTGGGAAATGGAGGACGACCTGTTCCTCGTCTTCCATCTCATGATCACCGGGCGCTTCAAGTGGACCAAGCCGGGAAGTGCCGTGCCGAAGAAGCGTGCCCACGGTGCGTTCGACTTTCCCCTGGGGACACTCCTCCTGACCGAGCAGTCGACCAAGAAACGGGCCTCTCTGCATGTGGTGCAGGGCGAGGCCGGGCTCGCGGAGGTCGACCCCGGAGGCCTCGAGGTCGGGACGGCGACGCTCGCCGAGTTCCGCGCCCGTCTGACCGAGGAGAACCGGACGCTCAAGCGTGCGCTCACGGATCCTAGGGTCTTCAGCGGGATCGGCAACGCACACTCAGACGAGATTCTCCTGTTCGCCGGGCTCTCTCCGCTTCAACGGACGGGCCACCTCGACGACCGCGAGGTCGAGCGCCTCTACGAGGTGACGCGGCGGTCGCTCGCCGACTGGACGGCCCGGTTGCGAGCGGAGTTCGGAAGCGATTTCCCGCACAAGATCACCGCCTTCCACCCGGCGATGGCCGCGCACGGCAAGTTCGGGGAGCCGTGCCCAGTCTGCGGATCACCGATCCAGCGGATCAAGTATGCGGATCGCGAAACGAACTACTGCGCGACGTGCCAGACGGACGGGAAGCTCCTCGCCGATCGCGGGATGTCGAGGCTTTTGGGCGACGATTGGCCGCGGACGCTGGACGAGCTGGAGGAGCTGCGCTCGAAGGAGTCGGGTCGGCGACCCGGTTGACCGATCACACGAAAGATATATCGTACGATATAGTGTGCGATGCGTAGTACCGTGCATCGTGGAACGTCCAGGTAGCCGGGGTGGGGACTCCGGCACCAGCAAACAGGAGGCTGGGATTATGGGTTGTCACACGAAGAGCCGGAGGCGGGGCATGGACTTCGATTGGATCTTCGACTGGGATGTCGGCATGGGTCCTCGTCGGCGGGGGCGTCACCGTCGCGGACCCGGGAGGAGGTTCTTCAAGCAGGGAGAGGTCCGCCTCGCCCTCTTGTCGCTGCTCCAGGACGAGCCGGCGCACGGGTACGAGCTCATGAAGCGGTTGGAGGAGCGCTCGGGCGGCATGTACAAGGCCAGCGCCGGTACCGTGTACCCGGTCCTCCAGCAGCTCGAAGACGAGGGGTTGGTGAAGATCGTCGAGGACGCCGACAAGAAGATCTATCACCTCACCGACTCTGGGCGGGAGGAGCTCCTCGTCAACGAGGAGCACATCGAGCGGATTTGGCAGCGTGCCCACGGATGGAAAGACTGGGGCGTGCACATGGGGCCGGAGACCGCTGAGATCTGGGGCAGCTGGGGTCGCTTGACGAAAGCGGCGTTCAGCGCCGTCGCCTCCTCCGATTTCGAGCGGACCGAGAAGGTGCGGGAGATTCTCGACAGGGCTCGACGCGACCTCGAGCAGCTCTGACGCACGGCGGGGTAGGCACCGGACGGCATTGCCGTGCGGTGCCCACCCCGTAGCTTCTTCGGGGTCGAGGTCATCACTCCCTGGAGACCCCCTGAGCCCGAGCACGTCCGCCGTCCAGCTCGCCGCCATCGCGTGCGCGGGCTTCGACGCACGAGGCGACTTCCCGTTCTCGGTGCCGTCCATCTCGACGCTGGATCGGATCGAACTCGATACGCAGGTGACCCTCTTGGTCGGCGAGAACGGGTCTGGGAAGTCGACGTTCCTCGAGTCACTCGCCATCGCCACCGCGCTCCCCGCCGTCGGCTCCGTTCGGCCCTCGGCCGACCCGACGCTCGAACCCCAGCGTCGACTGGCGCGAAGGTTGGCGCTGACCTGGAGGGGGCGTACCCACCGGGGCTTCTTCCTGCGGGCCGAGGACTTCTTCGGCTTTCAGAAACGGATCGCGGAGCAGCGCACGGAGCACGAGAGCGAGCTCCGGCGCATCGATCAGGAACTGGCTGGCGCCTCGGACTACGCGCGAACCCTGGCGAAGGGACCGCACCGGGCGTCCATCGGGGCGATGATCGACCGATACGGTGAAGATCCAGACGCGCGCTCTCACGGCGAGGCGTTCCTGAACCTCTTCGCTCAGCGTCTCGTGCCGAACGGACTCTACCTGCTCGATGAGCCGGAAGCCGCACTCTCACCTCAGAGCCAGCTGGCGTTCTTGAAAATGGTCCGGAACGCTGTGGACTCAGGCAGCCAGCTCCTCATCGCCACGCACTCTCCGATCCTCATGGCCGTGCCGGGAGCGCGGATCCTGAGCTTCGACGAGCTTCCGGTCCGCCCCGTGTCGTATGAAGAGCTGGACTCGGTGGCACTCGTGCGCGACTTCCTCAACGCACCCGAGCGGTATCTGCGCATGATCTGGGAGAACGAAGCATGAGCGTTGGGCCGGATCACGGGTCCGGACGTAGCTCACCAGCCCGTCCGCTCGAGACGTCGGGTCGAGATTTCGCCGCGGACCGGTCGCACGGACGGGTCCCTCAGGTGTAGCTTTGGGTCCGTAGAGACCCTGGAATCGGAGTCCCGACGTGCCGACGAGACGTACCCTGCTTCTCCTCAATCCAGCGAAAGCCGCCGTCTTGCTGGGGGCCCTCTCGGCGACGCTGGTTGCGGCTGCTCCGGTCTCGGCCCAGGCGCCATCTCCCGATGCGCTCGCCGGGCTGCAGCCGGACTCGCTCGTCGAGGGGCAGGACTACAAGATCTACGACCGATGGGGCATCGAGACGTCCCTGTACGCAATCGTCCGCTCGGCGGTGGGTGACGACGTTCTGCTCGTCGGGGAGGAACACGATGACATGGTCGGCCACGCGCTCGAGACGTCCCTGCTCGGTACCGTACTCGACGAGATCGGCGCGCCCTCCGGGTCTGGTCGCACGGTGGTTCTGAGCCTGGAGATGTTCGAGCGCGATGTCCAATACATCCTGGACGAGTACCTGGAAGGCCAGATCTCCGAGCAGCATTTCCTGCGAAGCGCTCGTCCGTGGGACCACTATGAGGCTCGCTACCGGCCGCTGGTGGAGCTCGCGAAGGAGCGCGGCACGCCAATCGTAGCGGCCAACGCCCCCCGCCGTTACGTGAGCCGGGTCACCAGCGAAGGCCCCGAGTCCCTCGCGAGCCTCTCGGAGATGGCCCGCGGCTTCCTCCCACCACTCCCGTACCCTGGACCGTCACGGTCGTACCGCGAACAGTGGGAGGCGATCATGGATGAGGCGATGTCCGGCCATGATGCGGAGCCGAGCGGCTACGAAATGAACCCGAACGCAATCTACTCGCAGGCCCTGTGGGACGCGTCCATGGGGCATGCCGTCACTCAGGCCCTGGTCAGACACACGGGAGGCTTCGTGGTCCACTTCGCGGGCTCCTTCCACGTGGAGAAGGGCACGGGCATCCCTGAGCGAATCGCCGACTACCGGCCTGGCACGCGTGTGACGACCATCGTGATGACGAAGGCCGACGACGTGGACGACTGGTCGGCCGAGGAACATGGACCGCTCGCCGACTACGTGGTTCTTACGAAGAAGCCCGAACCCGCCTCCACCGGCGGCTGAGACCTCAGCCGGGCACGACGAGGTGGCGCATCGACGTCATTCCCCGGCCCCTGGTCCGATCTGCCACAGCGGGTAGTTGATCCCGAAGGTCGCCGCATTCGGTCGGTACGTCGTGTCATTGAGGAAAACCCACCGGAGGGCGACCTCGACCTCTACGCGACCGACACGCGTCTTCCCGCCGGCGCCGAGCACGTATCCGAAAAACGTGTCTCGGGGTCGGCCCGACGTGGCGCTGGCAACGACCGTGTCGCGCCACCCGATGCCGGCGCTCACGAAGACGCCCCCCCGCGGGCCCCCGGGCACCCACGCCGTTTCGAGCGTGTACTGGTAGTCCTTGGCGCCACTGAGGAAGGCGATCTCGGCATTCGGCACGAACTCGAGGATTCCGCTTCGAACGACCGGGATTCGAATGTGGGCGCCCAAGACCTCTGCATTCGCCCGCTGGTCCCATCCGGCGCGCAGGCCGACCGCGATGGGCGCCCAGGTCGGCAACGGGTCGCCGCCGCGTCCGCGCCGCACTTGTGCGTCCCCGTCCGCGGGCACGATCGCGAGTCCGAGGGCGCAGAGCACCGCCAGGATTGAAACTCTCATGCGAAGCATGATGTCTGGTATGAGAGGTTTGGAACACCCCTCGCACCCGCGAGTCCGTCTCACCCCGCCGCTCAGAAGGGGAGGTCGACGAGCTCGTCCCGCCAGGGGTGGGAGTCGGCCTCCTCCACCTTGCGGACCATCGCGCGCATTTCGGCCAGCCATGCGGCGTCCGAGCCGCGCCACGTGTCGCCTTGAATCATCCGCATGACCGCGTGGCGGTGCTCCCTCGATTCGAGCAGTTCGGTGAAGGCGGGCAGGAGCCGGTAATAGAGTCGGACGAAATCGTCCCAAACCGCGGCGCCACTCAGCATCATGTCCTCGTACGGCAAGAACATCGAGCGGCTCGTGTCGTCGTTCGCGAGCGCCGCCTCGACGCGTTCCGCGGCGAACTTGGCCGAGTGCATGGCGACGCTAACGCCCGATGAGAACACAGGGTCGATGAACCGAGCCGCGTCTCCCACGGCGAGCCACCCGTCGCCGCACACTCGGTCGAGGCTGTAGCTGTAGTTGATCTCGCCCTTGATGTCGTTGATCCGCTCCGCCGCTCGCATCGCGTGGGCAAGTTTGGAGCTGGTCCCGAGCGCGAAGCGGAAGAACTCATCGACGCCGAGGTGCAGCTCGGAGTACTTCGACCGGGCGGCCACGATGCCCACGGACGTATACGCGTCGGCGACAGGCGCCTGCCACGCCCATCCGCGAAGTTCTGGTAGGAAGTAGATGTGCGTGTACCGCTCCGTGTCTGGCGGTCCTCGATCGACATCTACGCACCACGCGTGCAACGCGAACTGGTCGAGGACCGGGTGGTTCCGGCGCAACTCCAGTTGGCGGCCGATGCGCGTCGTGCGCCCTGCCGCATCGACGACGATCCGGGACTCGAGATCGAGCCTGGCGCCGCCCACGCTCACACTGACGCCGTGCGCGCGGCTGTTCGCGTCGAAGAGGACCTCGTCCACCCCGACGCCCTGAACGATCTTGGCGCCCTTCGCTTCGGCGTGCTTCATCAGGAGCATGTCGAATCGGCCCCGATCGACGTGGTAGGTGTGGGGCTGGTCGATGCCTTCCTGCGGGAATCCTGCGTATGGGAGAATCACGTCCTCTCGATCGGGCGGGTGGTAAACTACGCCACCCGAGCTCGTGAAGCCGGCGTCTTCCATGATGCCATGGAAGCCGATTTCGCGGAGGACGCGCACCGTCGACGGCATGAGGGACTCGCCCACATGCGGTCGAGGGTGATTGAGCTTCTCGAGAACCAGTGGTTGAATCCCCGCGTCGGCGAGGTAGCTGGCCATGGTCAGGCCGGCGGGTCCTCCGCCCACGATCACGACGTCGCGCATGGTGCTCCTCCGGCGAAGCGGACTCGGTCAACTGTACCGACGTCTATACGACGAGGCTTCCCTCGGCAACAGCGCGAAGTACGTCCTGCGACGTGACGATGCCAACCAGTGCGCCGGATTCGACCACGAGCGCGCGGTGGATCCGACCTCGAACCAGGTAGGCGCACAATTCGGGTACCGTCATGTCTGGCCTGACGGAGAAGGAGACCGGAGTCATCACGTCCTCGACCGTCATGCGGTCGAACGTAGACTCGGGAAGTTGTTCGAAGATCGCCCCGGCGGCGAACGCGCTGTCTTCCGGTAAGAAGAAACCGTACGGGTCGGCTTCAAGGACGTCGTCGAACTCCTCCTCGTCGATGTCGGACGAGCGATCGAACTCCGGTCTGAGGGTGGCGGACGCAAGGCTGATCTCAGCCTCTCCCGCCGCCAGACGCACCAGGTCGGTCGTGGAGGCGACCCCGACGACGGCGCCATTCCCATCGAGGACCGGCACGCCGCTGATCTCCGAGTCCGCGAGCAGACGGGCCAGCGACCTGGCGGAATCGTCGGCTCTGATGGTCACGACGTCCGTCCGCATGATATCTCGTACCGAGGGCATGGAGCCTCCTGGTTCGTTCAAGAAAGTCAATGAGTCCTCACGAGTCGTCTACGCCGTTCGGACGGTGGAGTAGAAGGGGCTTATGGAGACCTCGCAGAACCTTATCGGCAGCGCTACCGAGCACGACCCGACTGAGTCCTTTTCGACCGTGGGTCGCCATGGCGACCATGTCGGCGCCGACCGCCTCGGTTTCCGCCAGGATTCCCTGACCGGCTTGTGCGTCCACCGCTACGGATGTCGTCACGCGAAGACCGCGTCGCCTCATCTCTTCGGCCCGCTCCTCCAGGTACTTGGCGGCTCCCTCCTTCGCGTCGTCGAGCACCTTTTGGTTCAGCTGCGCCGTATGCGGAAGGTAGGGAGAGGCGAGATCGATCGGATAGGTCACCACCCGGGTGAGGTGGTAGGCGGAATCGAAGAGCTCGCCGAACTCGGTCGCGTGTGCCATCGCCGATTGCGACAACTCAGAGCCGTCGAGCGGGATCAGCAGAGTCTCGAAGGAGTGCGTGAAGTCCTCGACGGGCGTTGCGTCCTCATCCGGACGCACGAGGATGACGGGGAGGTGAGTCTGTCGTACGAACCCGTCAGCCACGGAACCGAGCCACAATCGCGAGAACGCTCCTCGACCGTGGGACGCCATGACGACGAGGTCCGCCGAGCGGGCCTCAGCCTCCTTCTGGAGCATTTCGACCGTATGGCCGTTCAGAACGGTGTGGTCCAACTCACCGCCACACTGGCCCTCCATCCGGTCCAGCACGTCTTCGAGGTATTGGCGACTCCACTCCACCGCAGCCCCTTCCCATCCCTCGTATGCAAAGGAGGTCACGGGTTCGAGCACGGTCGCGAGGCTGAGGTCGGCACCGGTGCGCCGAGTGATCTCGAGCGCGAGGGGTAGCGCGGCCTCCGCGAAGGCCGACCCGTCCAGTGGAACAAGGATCTGTCGGTACATCGGTCCTCCTCATGGTTCGATCGCGAGAGGCGAGTCGATTCGGTGCGACCGCCCAGCCCTACCTCTCGCGGGGGGCGGTGGATCCTCTACATTCTGGCCACGCGCCCTCGCCGCCGATGTCGGGAGCGGGCGCGCACGTCGGGTGGGGAAGCGCCTGGACGGGTGTGGGAGAATTCCTGTCAACTCATTCGTGGAATCCAAGGGGCACCGACGCCGATGCTCACCACAGACGAATACCGGGCCGTGTTCGACGCGGCGCCTGACGGCGTGGCCGTCGTCGACCACGACGGGGTCATTCGCGCGGTCAATCCGAAGGTCGAGCAGATGTTCGGCTGGTCCGCTGACGAGCTCATCGGCCGTCCTGTGGAGGCCCTCCTTCCCGAAGCTCTGCGGGAGGTGCACGTGGCGTATCGCGAAGGCTTCATTCGGAACCCGCACGACCGCCCGATGGGCGTTGGATTGGACCTCAAGGCGTTGCGGAGCGACGGCTCGGAGGTCCCGGTCGAGATCAGCCTCAGCCCGTGGGTACAGGCTGACGGAGGGCTACGGGTCGTCTGCTCGATTCGCGACGTGACCGGATATCGCAGGCTGCAGAACTTCTCGGAAGGTGCGCTCCGGGCGACTGAGGAGGAGCGAAAGCGAATCGCGCGCGAGCTGCACGATGATACGGCGCAGCGTCTCGCCACCCTGATCCTCCGCGTCGGTGCCCTCTCGCGTGAACGCGATCACGCGCGCCGAAAGGCGCTCTTCGAAGAGGTTCGGGCCGAGATCGTGGAGGCCGCCGAAAGCGTCAAACGCATGTCGCGTGGCTTGCGTCCACCCGAGATCGAAGAGCTCGGGATCGAATCGGCTGTCCGTGCCCACGTGCGCACGCTTTCGGAGGCGGGCTTCAAGGCCAGCGCGCAGCTCGGTCGCGTCAACGATGTGCTCGATGCGACCCAGAAGCTGGCCCTGTATCGGATCGTCCAAGAGGGGTTGTCGAACGCCTTCCGGCACTCGGGTGCGGAGTCGGCGAGCGTGCGCCTCTTTCGATCCGAGGGCCAGGTGGTCGCCGAGGTACGCGACCGGGGCTGCGGCTTCGTCGCCTCCGTCGAAGCGGACGGCCGGACAGGACTCGGTCTCATAGGGATGCAGGAGCGCGCGCAGATGATCGGCGGACGCTTATGTGTAGATTCCGAACTGGGAAAGGGCACGCTCGTCCGCGTTACCCTGCCTATTCAATCGGAAGTCGCCCGTGAATAACGCAATCCAGATTCTGCTCGTCGACGACCACCAGATGTTTCGAGCGGGAATCCGCGCACTCATCGACGCCCAAGACCGGTTCGAGGTCGTAGGCGAGGCTTCGTCCGGAGATGAAGCCGTCGATCGAGTGCGGGAGCTCAAGCCGCACGTGGTGATCATGGATCTGGCGATGCCCGGGTCGAACGGATTGGAAGCGACGCGGCGCATTTCTGCACTCGGGCTTGAAACCCACGTATTGGTGTTGACCGTGCACGCGGAGGAAGAGTATCTGGTGCCGGTCGTGGAGGCGGGCGCGAGCGGCTACCTGACGAAGACGAGCGCGGACACCGACCTCATCGAAGCGATTCGTGTGGTGGCTCGCGGTCAGGTCTTCTTGCCGCCGACGGCTGCGACGCTCTTGCTGCGGAGGTACAAGGACACGGAAGGGGACGACTCGGCGGGGCTCAAGGACCTGAGCTCGAGAGAGCAGGAGGTCCTCGCGCTGACGGCCGAGGGCTTCAGCTCACGGGAGATCGGCGAGAAGCTCTTCATCAGCCCGAAGACCGTCGACACCTATCGGTCGAGGATCATGGATAAGCTCGGCCTGAGTCATCGCAGTGAGTTGGTCCGTTTCGCGCTACGGTCGGGCCTGCTCAAGGAAGTTTGACGCCCCGGACGAGTGTGACGCCCGGACCGCCACGAAGTGCGGCGTGATGGAACCGCGGATGACGGCGCGCGTCAGAGGGGAGCGAGCCTCAGGAGGAGGAGAGATGCTCCTGGTCGGCGCTTCCGGACTCCTCCGCGCGCTGCACCGCGTCGAGGAGCAGGCGAGGATCGAGCGGCTTCATGAGCGTCCACTGCGCGCCGAGAGCTTCGGCCATTTGGAGCTGGAAGGGACCGGTCGCCGAGACCGCGATCACCGCCGGCGGTGGATCGAACTCGCGCAGGATCGAGATGAGCTCGAATCCGTGCACGTCGGGCATCTGAAGATCGGTGACGACGATGTCGATTCCCGACTTCAAGAACTCGCGGAGCGCCTCCTCGCCGCCCGTGGCGACGACGGTGTCGTGCCCGACCCGAGCGAGAATCGCTTGGATCAGGAGTCGATCGGACTCTTGGTCATCGACGATCAGGATACGCGCCACGGATTGATCTCAGGTCTGAGGCGGGGTGAGGTGCCTGCTCCAGCCTACATCCCGGGTCCCTCGAAGATCAAGCATCTTGACCGACCCCTCGGCCGGCTGACCCTCAATCCAAGATGTGACGCGTGACGGTCAGCAGGTCGTCGAGTCGGAATGGTCGTCGGAGCGTGACCTTGGATCCGCGCTGCCGCCACGGCCCGAAGAAGGGAACGTCCTGCGGGGTTTGCTCCCGCAACAGAATGAGTGGAACATCGGGGAAATCATTCTCGATCTCAGCGACGGGATCCGCTTGGCCGTCCGACGGAGACGGGAGGTCCGCGATGACCAGGTCGACTTTCTGGGATCTGAGCGTTGCCACCGCCGCGTACTGGTCGCGCACCGGAAGCACCTCGTAACCCTCGTCGGTCAGGACGTCTCGGATCACATGCCCCAGGGCCGTCTCGTCCTCCACCACCACGACGACGGGAATCGGGGGCATCGAACCGTCTCCTGCGGTTGGTCAGCGGGGGTCGACTTCCGCGTACACGGCGGCTTCACCGTCGTGAGTGAAGGAGAGAACCTGGTATGGCTTCGCGTTCGGTCCCTCCATTCCAGGAGACCCGGTCGGCATGCCCGGTGCGGCGATGCCTGCAACGTCCGGTCGATTCGCGAGGAGGTCCTTCATCAGCTCAGCGGGAACGTGTCCCTCGACGACGTAGCCATCGACGATCGCGGTGTGGCACGACGACATTTGTGGGGGCACGCCGGCGTCGCGTTTGACGGTCATCAGGTCCGACACGTTGCGGGCGTCGACGGTGAAGCCCGCGGCTTCGAGGTGTTCCACCCAACCGTTGCAGCATAGACACGTCGGCGTCTTGTAGACCAGGACGGTGGGAAGATCCACGGCGACCGCCGCATCGCTCGCGGGCGAGGCGCTGGTGTCGTTGCCAGCCGAGGCGTTCGCGTCGTCGCAACCGACCCAGGCGAAGCTTCCGAAGGCGAGAACCATGATGGCTGAAAAGGCGCGCATATTTCGGTCCGAGTTCGGGGCGTACGTTCTTTCTCTTAGTATAGCTTGAGGTGGACCGAAACGCGCCCCGGCCGAGCCTCGTAGGGAGCGCGCATGCGGGCCACTCGCGAAGCGGAGAAGGCGGATGGATTGGGAATACATAGCACCCATGATCGTTTCGATCGTGCTCGCCTTGACCGTGGGAGGCGTGCTGATCCTGCGGCCTCTGGCCCTCCGCGTTTCGGAGCTTCTCGCGCTGTACGCGCGCGACCGGGATGAGGGCGTCGAGGCGGAACTCGGACAGGTTCGTGACCTGCTCGATTCGGTGGACGCACGCCTTCGACTGATGGAAGAGCGCCAGGACTTCACAGAGCGGCTGCTTTCGTCAGGGAAGAACGAGATCTCGGAGGACTAGGGTCCGCCCCCGGCGCGGGCCCTGTCGGTCTGCGGCCCGACGCCGGTCGGGTACCAGGCGCCCGCGACCATCGTGCCCTCCGCGCGTCGCACAGCGCCTGCGTCGGCCCTGGGATCGGCGGGGAGCAAGAGGAAGTCGGCCCTGGCCCCGCGCTCGATCGCGTGGGATGCATCGAGGCCCTGCACCCTCCCCTCAGGGTCGACGTCTGCGCCCACGAGGAAATCCGAGCCGTTTCCGCCGATGACGAGGGCGCCGCGAGGAGGCGAGACGTCGCCCACCGCTCCGACGGCGCTCACCACCCCCGATCGGACCAGCACGACCTGGTGCTGGACCAGCGACGCGTCGACCGATCCCAAGAGATTCACGTCGATGAACGCGACCACCCGATCACTGTTCTGGCTCCCACCGAGAGCCGTGACGGTCAAGGCCGGGTGGCGGTCTCCACCGTGCAAGACCAAGAGCCCGAGCGTGCTTGCTGCCAGCACGAAGCCCACGAGGTCTTTGTTGGTTGGACGCATTCGTCAGCGGATGGTGTCATGTGCCTCTGTACGCGCGTTGGCCGCATCGCGGGATCGCATGGCCGCGCCCACCGCCCCGGCACCTGGGATCGGCATGTCTGCGATGATGCTGTCCTTTTGCGCACGCGTCAACGTGTCGGCCGCCGTCGCCTCGTCGTCCGAGTCGCCGCCGCACCCCGCGACGACGAGCGCGGCCACCAGGAACACGAGTCTCGTTCTCATTCTCCACACTTGCTGCGAGCGTCGGCGAGTGCAAGTTCCGCGTCATGACCACCGCGCAGAGCTTACCCGAGCGTCCGGGCATGGGACTCGGGACCCGGATCCTGATCGGCATGCTCGTCGGCTCGGTGCTGGGCGTGGTCGTTGGCGAACGGATCGCCGTGCTGCAGCCGGTCGGCGACCTGTTCATCCGGCTGCTCGTGCTGGCGGCGATCCCGCTGGTGTTCTTCAACCTCCTCGCGGGGCTCACCGCCTTGACCGACGTCCGCACGTTCGGTCGACTCGCGGGCAAGATCATGAGCTATTACGTCACGACCGATGTCATCGGCTTGAGCATCGGGCTGGCGGCGATGGCGCTGCTCAGGCCCGGCGTCGGGATGCAGCTCACCGAACAGGTGGACGGTGCGGTCGGTGAAGTTCCCGCGATCGCGGACGTCCTGCTCGGACTCTTCCCGACGAACGCGGTCCGCGCATTCGCGGAGGGCAACGTCGTGCAGATCGTGGTCCTTGCCGTCTTGCTGGGTATCGGTACGCTGCTGCTGGCCGAGGACGCGAGGTCCCGACTGTCCGCGCTCTATTCGGACCTGGCCGCGCTCCTCCGCCGGCTCGTCGACCTGATTTTGTGGACCGCGCCGGTGGGCATAGGCGCCCTGATGGCGGTTACGGTCGGCCGCTATGGGGCCCAGCTGCTCGGCCCGATGACGCGCTTCCTGATCGGCGTGTACGTGGGTCAGGCCATCGTCTTCGTGGGATACATGACGCTCCTCCGGTTCTTCACGGATCGGTCGCCGGGTCGTTTCCTCCGAGACACCGGGCCATTGTGGGCGACCACCGTGGCCACCACGTCGAGCCTCGCGTCTCTGAGCGTGGGGTTGGACATTGCCGAGAAGATCGGTCTGCCGAGGAGGATCTACTCATTCACGCTCCCGCTCGGCGCGCAGCTCAACAAAGACGGGACCTCGGTCATGTTGGGTGCGGTGTTCCTCTTCACGGCGCAGGCCGCCGGGGTCGAGTTCTCCGCCGCGTCTTTCGTATCGATTCTCCTCATCGGGCTGCTGCTGTCCGAGGGCTCCGGCGGGATCCCGGGTGGCGGATTCGTCATCGCGCTGATCTACGTCCAGGCGTTCAACCTACCCATCGAGGTCGCGGCGATCGTCGGCGGCATCTATCGTCTCGTCGACATGGGCAACACCACGATCAACGTCATGGGCGACTTGGTCGGAACGTCGCTCGTCGCTCATTCGGAATGGAAACGAAACCCCACGTGAACCGAGACATCCGCGCGCTCTTCCCCGGAGCGGACCGCCAGACGTACCTCAACATCGCCGCCAAGGGCCTCGTTCCGAGCACGGTCCGGGACGCCGTCTCCGCGCACATGGACGCCGCGGTGGATGGTACCGCCGACAAGGACCTTCTGCGCGAGCAGGTCGACGAGACGCGCGCGAAGTTCGCCGGAATGATCGGCGCCGACGCCGACGAAGTCGCGATCACGAAGAATGTGTCAGAGGGTCTGAACCTCTTCGCCGCGAGTCTGACCTGGGAGCGGGGTGACAACGTCGTCCTGTGCCCGGAGCTGGAGCACCCGAACAACATCTACCTCTGGTACAACCTCGAGAGGAGGCACGGCGTCGAGGTCCGAGCGGTCCCTCCGGAGGGCGGCGTCATGCCCATCGGGGCCATGATCTCCGCCATCGACGACCGAACGCGGGTCGTCACGTTCCCGACGCTGTCGTTTGCGCCCGGCTTCGTCACCGACGTCCAGCCGCTGGTCGCGGCGGCCCGAAAGGCCGGTGCCCTCACGCTCGCCGACGGAGCCCAGTCCATCGGCGCTATGGAGACGGACGTGCACGCGCTCGGCTTCGACGCGATGGCCGTGGCGGCGCAGAAGTGCCTCCTGTCGTTGTACGGATTCGGATTCCTCTATGTGCGCCGGGCAGTCGCGGAGGACCTCGTTCCGATCCAGGTGGCCCGCTACGGCATCGCGCTCGACGCGCACGAGACCGCGTACTCTGCCGGTCCCCTCGAGTATCTGCCGGGCGCGCGGCGGTTCGACCTGGGCAACTACAACTACCTGGGAATGGCGGCGACACGGGCCGCGCTCGGGTTGATCGAGGAAATCGGCGTGCCCGCGATCGAAGCCCACGTGCGCCGCCTCGGTGCCCGACTCGCAGAGGGGCTCGTAGCTGAGGGCCTTCCGGTCGTCGGCGGAGCCCCGGGCCCACATCTGGCCCACATCGTCTCCGCTGGGCGGCTGGGAGCCGGTCGCCACTACACGGCCGACGACCCCGAGGTCAACGAGCTCCATCGGCATCTGGTCGACCGAGGGGTCGTGTTCGCGCTTCGTAGCGGCGTGCTCCGCTTCTCCTTCGGCGTCTACAACGACGACAGCGACGTGGAGCGCGTCCTCGAGAGTGTTCGTTCGTGGCGGGAACAGCAGGCGGGTGTCGCGTGACGACGAGCCCGTGGCGCGGTTCATCGGCACGCGGTACGGCCCACATGGTGACGCTCGCCCTGCTCCTTCTGGGCGTTTGGGTACCCGTTTCGGGGATGGCGCAGCAGGGTTGGGACGAGGCGCTCGACGCCTTCGCCGACCGACTCGCGTCGGGTGTGGCCGAAGACGACGTGGGTGGCCTCGTCGCGGGGGTCATGGTCGACGGCGATCTGATCTGGGCGAAGGCGTTCGGCTTGGCGAGTCGGGAGAATGGCGTGCCGATGGCGACGGCTTCGGTGTCGCGCACCGGCTCGATCTCCAAGTCGGTGACGGCGATGCTCATGATGCGGTTGGTCGATCAGGGTGTCGTTTCCCTCGACGACCCGGTACGCCGCTACCTGCCCGAGATCGATGGCATCGCGGATCCCCGCCCGGGCGCACCGATCGTGACGCTCCGCCACTTGGCGAGCCATACGGCTGGCCTCGTTCGCGAGCCTGATTGGGCGGAGTCCGTCGTGGGCCCGATCGATCTGTGGGAGGAACGCGTGCTCGAGTCGATCCCGCGCACGGCGTACGATTCGATCCCCGGCGCGCGCTACCAGTACTCCAACATCGGCTTCGGAATCCTGGGACTGGCGCTCGCGCGGGCGGCAGGTCGCCCCTACCGCGCGCTCGTTCGAGAGGAGGTGTTCGAGCCGCTCGGGATGACGGGCTCGGCGTTCGTCGTGGTCGGCGGCGAGCTGGAGCCTCGTCTCGCGAGCGGTTACGCGGTGCGCAACGGCGTCATCGACGCGGAGCAGCCGTACCGAGAGCACGCGGGGCGAGGCTACAAGGTGCCGAACGGCGGCGTGTACTCGACCGTCGCCGATCTCGGCCGGCTCCTCGGTGCGGCCGCGGGTGTTCCCGGCCTCCGCCTCCTGTCGGACCGCAGCCGGCAGGAGATGCTCGCGGTCCAGACTCCGGAGGACCCGCGGCGCGGGTATGGGCTCGGCTTCACCATCTCTGTCGATCAAGACGGTCGACGGATCGCCTCGCACGGCGGCTCCGTGGCGGGATACAACGCCCACATGGCGCTGGACCCCGAGGCTGCGATCGGGGTGGTTCTGCTCCGCAACTATGCGGGTGGCGCGGTAAACCTGGGGCGGGAGGCGCAGGAGCTGGTGAGAGCGTTGCGCGGTCCGCCGAGCGGGTAGGGCCGGCCGAAGGGTAGGCCCGCCGAAGGGTAGGGCCGGCCAAAGGGGTTCGATCGGCGCGACCTACGCCACCGGGTGGCGCACGCCCACCTACGGTGTGACTTCTGCTTGCTCCGCCGTGAGGTACACGATTCCGTGCAGGGGAACAGCGATCGCTGCGACAATGAGGGGCTGAATGACGGGGTCGATCAATGCGGCCGGGACGAAGGCGAGGGTCCAGAACGCAGTCTGACCCAGCCCGACCGTCGCCCACAAGCGCGAGGAGTTCGACGCCACTGCCGTGACCATGTCGACCCCTCCCGCGAAGAGCCACAGCAATCCCACGTACACCGAATGGAGCCGGTATACGCGCCACATGCTGGGGCGGAGGGGGTCGGGCGACTGCGCCTGCTTCATCGCATTCATGGCGAATTCGCGGAGTCCCCCCGACGAATCGTTTTCCAGCACGAGGCCCCACACGTGGAATCCGAGATGGGCGAGACCCGCGAAGACCAACCATCCGCCGGCGACGTAGAGCCAGACCCTGGGATTTCGCAGGCCTTCGGACACGTTACGAGGCACGCACGTCGCCCTCCGCCGGGGCCTCGGCGACGCTCACATCGGGGCTCACCGCCCACCTCGAGATTCTCTCCGCCAGGCGGAAGATGGAAAGCGGTGCCGACCCCTCCGCTTTGTTGTTCGCGATGACGAACGCGGGCCGCTCGGCGATCAATGCGTCGAGCACCGCGACCGCGATCCTATCACGCGACACCCTGTCCTCGTCGACGATCCGGTCGAACGGCTCGTACCGTTCCTTCGCGACCTCGTACTTGAGGCCTTCGTGTAGCATCCAGCGAACGATCAGCGCCGGCTGATAGAACGGCGAAATCCGGCCGAGCTGGCGGTCCAATGGCGTCATCGATGGGTGCACGTTGTAGCAGTGCGCCGCTCCCGTCGCCTCGAGCAGGCGCGCGTAGTCGTTCGTGAGGAACGCCGGCGTGCGAAGCTCGATCGCATACAGAGGTCCCTTGGGAAGAGCGGCCAGGAAATGGTGGAGCCGCCGCAGAAAGGAGCGGGTGCCGCCGACCAGGTTCGGGGGGATCGGGGAGAACTGGAAAACGAGCGGGCCGGCCTTCGCCCCGAGCCCTTCGACCATGGGACCCACCACCCGGTCCACCGCGTACGCCGCGTCCAGGAAGCGAGGATTTGGCGCGCGAACCCCGTACGTCTCTGGATCGGCAGGGGAGGTGAGGAGGCGGTCGGCTTTGACCAGGAAGCGGAAATCGGGCGGTACCGCCTCGGCGTAGGTACGGAAGTCGGCCGCCTCGATCGGTCGGTAGTAGGTCCGATCGAGTCCCACGGTGCGAAGCAGGGGATGGCTGGCGTACGCTTCCAGTCCGTGTCGCGCCAACGTCGCTTGCGAGGCCCGGCGGTCGTACACGAGCCCTTGCCAGCCCGGGAAGCTCCACGACGACGTGCCCATGCGCAGGGCCTCGGGAAGCCGTTCCGCGGTCGCCCGGAGGGAGTCCGGCACGATGGCCGGCCCCACCGCGGCGGGACTCGGTTCGGTCGGCTCTTCGGGAAAGAGTGCGAGCTGGGCGTCCATGCCGAACGGTACGAGCGGGCGCGCGGGAAGCAAAGTGGTTGTCCCGGACTCCGTCCGGCGTCGCCCCGACGTAGGTTAGGGAAGAACACCATCAGCCCCGCGCATCCAGCGAGCCATGGAAGTCCAGATCTTCGGCGTGAAGAACAACGCCGACGTGCGCAAAGCCGAGCGCTTCTTCAAGGAGCGCCGGATCAAGGTCCACTTCGTCGACTTCAAGCAGCGCGCGCCGTCCGTGGGTGAGCTCCGCCGCTTCTTCCAGAAGTTCGGCGAAGAGTCGCTCATCGACCGCGACGCGAAACGTTTCAAGGCACTCGGTCTCCAGACGGCGTACTACGGCGACGACCGATGGCTCGAGATCGCGTCCGAGGAACCGCTCATTCTGAAGCAGCCCCTCGTTCGCAGTGGCAAGCACCTCAGCGTGGGCCTGGCCGAAGCCGAGTGGAGCGCGTGGATCGACGGTTGACAATATTAAACCAAGTCGTTTAATATTGTCCCATGATCGATTTCTCCAACGACCTCGACAAGACGTTCGCGGCGTTGGCGCACCCGATTCGGCGCGCCATCCTCACGCGACTCGCTCGAGACGGGAGTGCGTCGGTGTCGGATCTCGCCGGGCCTTTCGACGTCTCGCTGATGGCGGTGTCGAAGCACCTCAAGGTGATGGACGAGGCGGGTCTCATTCGACGGGAGAAGGACGGTCGTGTACACCGGTGCAGCTACGACCCGGAGTCGATGGACATGGCCAGGGACTGGATCGAGGAACACCGGGCATTCTGGACACAGCAGCTGGATTCACTGGCGGCCTACTTGGAGGCGCCAGACCGCCCGCCGGAGGAACGGGGTGGCGGAGAGGACCGGCTGCACCACAACGAGGAAGAGGCACATGAGCGTTGAGACGGTGGGCGCAGTGCGCATCGCGCGGACGATCCGGGCGGAGCGGCAGAAGGTGTGGGACGCGTGGACGCGACCCGAGCACATGAAGCTCTGGTCCTGCCCGGCGCCGGGCGGGGTGCAGAACATCGAGACCGACCTCAAGGTCGGGGGGGCGTTTGCGATCCACATGCTCGTCGACGGTAAGCCGCACAACGCGTTCGGGACGTACCGGGAGGTCGACGAGCCCCGGCGGTTGGTCTACACCTGGGATTGGGAAGACGAAGAGAACGCCGTCGGCGAGACACTCGTCACCGTGGAGTTCAACGAAGTCGACGGGGGCACCGAGCTCGTTTTGGTGCACGAAGGCTTCCCGGTGGAGGAAGCCCGCAAGGGCCACGAGGAAGGTTGGTCGGCCTGCATCGAGCACTTTACCGCGATCGTCGCCTGATGCCGACGAGGCTCGGGTGCCGGCTAGGCGCCCGAGCCGCCGGTGTCATTGGCTTATTCCGGCGCGCTTCACCCAGCGATCGAACCAAGCCTCGAGCCGCTGATACATATCCACCCGGTTCATCGGGTCCCTGAAGCCGTGCGGCTCGTTCGGGTACGAATGCGCCTCATACACCTTCCCCTCTCGGTCGAGAATGCCAACGGCGAGCTCGAACTGCCGATAGGGTGCTCGCACGTCCGCTTCACCGTGCATGGTGAGCACCGGCGTTTGCACGTTCGCGACGCGCGCGAGCGTGTTGCTCACCGCGTAGACCTCGGGCCGCTCGTCGGGTGAGCCTCCGTGGCCGGTCCTGATGAAGATCTTTCCGAGTCGATCGGCGTTCGTGTAGGCGTCGGCGAAATCGTAGATCCCGGCCATCGGGACCGCCGCGTCGAAGGCACCGGGGAAACGGGCAATGGCTGCCATGCTCGTGATCCCGCCGTAGCTATATCCGTAGATTCCGACGCGACCGTTCGACCACGGCTGGGCGCGGATGAAGTCGGCGGCGGCCGCCGCGTCCCCCGCCTGTCCGTTCGCCCAATCCTCCACGCCGAGGTCCTGGAAGGGGCGCCCGAAGCCCGAACCGCCCCGGTAGTTCACCGCGAGCACGACGTAGCCCTGTTGGGCGAGGTACTGCTCGGTGGTATTCAGCGAATGGAGGTAGGAGTTCGTTCCCCCGCCGTGAACCTGGACCAGGGTCGGGTACGAGCCCGCCGGGTCGAAGTCCGGCGGCCGATAGAGGAAGCCTTGGATGTAGAGCCCGTCCCAACTGCGATAGCTGATCTCCTCGGGCTCCGCGACGCCCTCCCACGTGGTGGCGAAGTGGGTGAGCTGTCGAGTCGGTCCGCCGAGCGCGTCGAGATAGTCTACATCGGTCCCTCGTGTGGGCGTCGAGCGGAGGAAGACGAAACCGGAGGCGGCGGCGTTCGCATGGTAGGCGCGAAAGTGCCCACCCATGTTCGTCATCCGCGTTGCCACCCCTCCCTCCGCGGGCACGCGCCACAACTCCATGCGCGCGCGCTCCAGTAGTGGGAAGAAGAGCTCCGACCCGTCGGGGCTCCAGAACACGCCGAGGTTGTGGAGCCAGTCCGTGGCATGGACCTGCATGTCGACGATCCGTTCGGTGCCCGCGTCCGGATCGAGGACGTACAGGTACGCGAGGTCTTCGTACCAGTACTCGTCTTTCGACGTCGCGAGCAAGGCGATGCGAGACCCGTCGGGCGACCAGACCGGGGTCGACGAAGCCATGAGTCCCCGGCTGACCTGGCGCTCTGAGCCCATCGCCACGTCGACGACCCAGATATCGTCCTCCCAGTAGTCCGACTTGTTCGAGAAGTAGGCGATGCGCTCGGAATCGGGCGACCAAGCCGGCGCGAAGCGGAAGTCGTCGTCGGCCATGCTCGCGTTCGTCAGACGTCGTGGAGCCTGCGAGCCGTCGGTGGACACGAGCCAGATGTCTTGGTGGCCCGAGCGTCCTGAGTAGAAGGCGATGGTTCGCCCGTCGGGCGAGGGCCGCGCGGCACGCTCGTCGGACTCGTCGTGTGTGACGCGAACGACGGAGGGGGGCGGTGAGCGGAGATCGATGGCTCCGGCGGCGGTTGAGCTCGTCGGGGCCGGTCTTCCGCCTAGAACGGGCACGAGCCAGAGGTCACCGAGGGCGGAGACGAGAAGGGCGTCACCGTCTGGCATCCACACGGGGGAAGACGCGCCCTCGACGACCCTTATCGTTTCCCCCCCCTCGACGCCGACCAGGAAGACGTCGGAGCCGTCTGGCGTCGACGCCGCCACGGCAACGGAGCGGCCGTCTGGCGACAGGGCGGCCTGCCGGGCTCCAGTCGAGCGGGTGAAGATGTTCTCCCACGTAAGGGGCAGCGTTTCGGCCGTCTGCGCGGCCGAGGGCGACGCCGTCGTCGCCAGGGCGTACGACCCGCACACGACCAGGAGCGCCAGCGCCTTGGGAGCGCGGCTACCTGCGATGGTCACTCGGAGGCTCCTTGTCGAACGGTGCGGATGTGTCCTCGATCTCCGCCGGCGCACCCACCAAGCGGGCCATGACGGTACCCAGCGGGAGTCGGCGCTCGAGTCCGTCGATGCGTTCGTCCAAGTCGACGAGTCGTTCGTTGATGCCGTGTAAACGGACGTTCAACTCCTCGATGCCGTCGAGAATCCGCTCCTGTGGCGAGCCGTCCTCGTCGGCCTTCATGAGCTGAAGAGTGCGGCGGATGTACGTCAGCGCCGCGACGCCGAAGAGCAGCGTGAAGCCGCCGCTGAGGAGCCAGAAGAAGTAGAACCACCAGGTCACGGGGTGTTGCCCTCCGGGAAGCGAAGCGGCGCTCGGATGCGGGGTGCTGGCATGGACCGTCCCCTACGAGATCGGTCGGCCTTTGGGCAGCAGTTTGACCGCCCAGAGCCCCGAGTTTGTGTCGCTGAAGAAGACGTGGCCTTTGTGCGGCTGTGCGCCCCAGACCATGGTGGCGTTGGGCGTGTAACCGGCCGGCGTGGCGGACTTGAATACGGCAATCTCCCGACCCTGTGTGTACAGGTTGCCCATGAGCTCTCCGCTCACGTCGACCACGCGAAGCCCGCCCTCGTAGTACGCCTGATAGAGCTTGTCGTCTTCGACCCACAGGTTGTGAGTCCCGAACTCGGGCACCTCGTAGCGGGCGACCATCTCCGGATTCTCCGGGTCGGTGAAGTCGACGACCTGAATGTACCCACGGGTCACGAGCGGGATGCCGCCGGTGCCGGTGTCGGGGTCGTATTGGTCGGCGTACGAGCCCATGGATCGCGGGTATCCGGCCCACGCGAGTCCACGGCGGTTCATGATCTCGTCGCCGAGGAAGAGGTAGGTCTTGCCCGTGGACTCCGAGTAGTACGGGAAGGCGGCGTGCGTCGCCCCCGACGGGGTCGGGTAGTTGGTCACGAAGACGGGGTTGTCCGGCGAGCCACCCCATCGACCGTTGCCCACGTCTACGACAACGACCCCGGTGCCCCACTCCGACGAGAAGGCCAGCCCATTCGCGACCCACACGTCGTGCACGCGGCTGTCGGGGTGGTTGTACTCCGACACGTAACGTGGCGCGTAGATGTCGGTCATGTCGATGATGACGTACTTGTCGCCGTCGGAGAGCGCGTAGAGGTAGTCGTCGTCGGCGAACATGTTGTGCACGCCGCCCGTGATGCCGTCCTCGTAGTTCGAGGCGACGCGGGGCGCGCTCGGCGTGGAAAGGTCGACGATGACGAGGCCGTTTCTACGGTTCGTCGCGCCCTCGCGGGACAGCACCCCGTAGCGTCCGTCCGGCGAGACTTTCACGTCGTTGACGGTGCGCGCGTCCACCTGGATCGAATCGATCTTGGTGATCGCGCCCGGGTTCGTGACGTCGTAGAAGAAGGCGTACCCGCCGGAGACCTTGGAGCCGGTCAGCACATAGTCGCGCCCGTCGACTCCCTCGAATGCCCAGAGATCGGTGGTTCGGTACCAGTCCTCGGCTCCGTGTCCGACGATCTCGAGCTCCTGGACCACGTCGCGCGGCGTGGCCATGAACGTGTGCCGGGCCGTACGCCCTCCGGCCGATGCCATCACGGTGTGGATTCCTGGAACGTCCGCAACGTAAGCGCCGTCCTGGGCGATCTGCCCGGTGGCGGGCACACCGAGCATTCCGTCCGTGGCCGTATACGAATGAGACCAGACCAAGGGGATATCGGCCCGAATTCGCCCGGACCCGTCACGCGCCACGGCCTCGAATCGAATCACGTCGCCCGTTCGTGCTTCCGCGGGACCCCCTTCCAGGGTCAATTCGACGTCGGGAAAGGGCTGCACGGAGTAGTCGGCAGACGCCTCGACTCCCTCGAACGATACCGTCACCGTCGTGCTCCCCGCCGCGTGCCCCGTGACGTTGCCGAACGGGTCGACAGAAGCGACGCCCGGATTCGACGAGCTCCAACGGACGGATGGGTCGGGGCGGCGTGAGCCGTCCGCGTGGCGCGCGGTGACCCGGTGCGTGAGCGTCGTTCCGACGAAGAGCGACCCCTCGGCCGCGTCGATGCTCAGATTCGTCACCGCGGGCCAAGTGACGACCACCGGGACCGTCACGGAGAGGGGTTGTACGCCGGGGCCCACGACCAGCGTGGCGATCACCTCATACTCTCCCGGCGCGAGTCCTTCGAGGAAGTCATCCCCGATCGAGACCGCGTTGCGTGGCGCGATAACCCGGAGCGAAGCGTCGATTGCGCGGCCGGAAGCGTCGACCGCACGGACGGAGAAGGGAACTCGCTCGCCCATCGCCACCGTCACGCGGTCCGAGCTCGGCACGAGACGGGTGACGGAGGAGGCGTCTGCCTGCGCGACCCCGGATACTGGAAGCACCAGCAGAAGCACGAGGGCAGCGAGGGCGGAAACGTGGGCCTGGCGGCCCCGCGTGGAACGGCTGGTCATCGTCGGCTCTCCGGTACTTCGGCTTCTGCGATTGGGTGGCCGTGGATCGGCACCGACCGTGGGTGCCCGCTACACGGTTCTCCGGTCAGTTCCCGGGAAAGGCGTCCAGCGGCGCGACCTCGGCGACCAGAGCAATCTGGGACGCATCGGGGCTCACGGCGAGGCGGGTGATGACGATGCGCAGGTCGCTGAAGTCGGCGACAGGCGTCCAGGTGCGCGTCTCGGCCGGCACCGCGGCGTACACGATGGGGCCCTGGGCCATGAGGAGCGTTCCGTCGGGTGCCCAGGCGTGGAAGTCGCCCCCTCCGACCGCTTCGATGATGGGCGTGGGGTCGCCGCCGCTACCGGGAAGGCGCATGATCGTCGAGGTGCCGTCCTCGTGGCGTTGGACGAAGCTCACGTCGAAGCTGTCCGGGATCCGCTGGATCGAGCGGCCGATGTCCTCGGTCACGACGCGCGCGCGCCCGGTCCGGAGGTCGCCGACCTGAAGCGTGGGTGGAGCACCGAGGACGAACATCACCACGGTATTCTCGTCGACCCACGCGTGGTAGCCGACCGGGGCCACGTTCGCGAGAAGGACCGACCCGTTCGAGCCGTCGAGGTCGAAGCGCCATAGTCGCTGCGTGGAGTCTGCTTCGACCCGGATGACCGAGACGCCATCGCCGGAAGGGAGCGGCGTGGCGGAGTACTCGCTTTCGGGATTGCTCTGGGTAACGGGCGCGACGGTGGCCGAGGCGAAGTCGTAGCGCCAAATGTCGGCCTGGCCGGCCTGAGGGTCGTTCACCGTGTACCACAGCCCCGAGCCGTCGGGAACGAAGGACGGCTGATTGTCGTAGTCCGGGCGGCGTGTGAGGTTCGTCGGCGCCCCGATGCTGGGTGGGCCCGCGGTTTCCCAGAGAAGCTCCGCGACGAGTATGTCCGTGTCGCGCGGCGGCACGAACGCCTCCTCGGGCACCGCGGCGTCCGACCCCGCGGCCCCGTCCCGGGTCGAACCCCCGCAGGCCGCGAACGCCCAGAGGAGCGGAAGCACGAGCGTCAGGCTCCGGGTCCAGCCGAGGACGCCGACGCGCCACGGACTCCCCCGGCGTCGCTCCATGCACGGAGCGGGCCCGGAGCGTGGTAGGGCCGAGGTGGTGATCTGCCGCGATGCGTCGTCGTTGCTCATCACCCTTCCCAGGGACGGTTCACGGGTACGTAGCGTGGTCAGCAGGCAAGATAGCATGGAGAATCGCGGCGCACTGCCCCTTGCTCGAGGGCTGTTCGGACCAGCGAACCGGGGAAGGGTGTCACATTTGAGGTGCCTCGATCGTCAACCGGACGCGTGGCTCAATTCGAGGATCTGCAATGAGACGTATCTTCACCACCGCGGCGCTGGCCGGCTCCCTCGGCCTCGCCGGATGTGGGATCTCCGGACCCGGCATCGACGACCTCGCCGAGCTGAACCGAAATCGGGCCCGCTGGGCTCAGGTGCGCCCCGCGGCGTACGAGTACGCCGTCGAGCGCCTCTGCTTCTGTGCGCTGGAGGGACCGGTGCGAATGCTCGTGACGGGGAGCCAGGCGTCAGGTCACCGGTTCGTGGACTCCGGTGACCCCGTCCCCGTCGACCAACGGGAATGGTATCCGACGGTCGAGGGGCTCTTCGACGTCGTCGCCGACGCGTTCGGGCGAGACGCGTTCGAGGTCGACGTCACCTACGACCCGGATACCGGCGTGCCCGTCGAGATCTTCATCGACTACGAACAGAACGTCGCCGACGAGGAGCTCGGATTCCGGGTCACCGAAGCGCCGTCGGACGCGAGCGTGCCCACCGGAGGCTGACGGACCGCTTCAACTCGCCGTTCGGACGTCTATATTGGCGAGCCGGCCGTCCATGGTGGGGGGCCGCGTGGCAGCGTCTCAGGAGCTCGCTTGGCGTCCTCGGACGAAGGACTCCGTCTCGCGACGGTCACGATTCCCGCGCCCGACTTGCGTCCCGACACTTTCCTGCGTCATGCGGAAGGCGAGGAGCGGGGCTTCTGGGCGCGTGGGGATCGGTGGGTCGCCCATCGCGGCGTCGCGGCCGAGTTGCGGGCTGGGGACGGTGCGGGTCCCGATCGGTTCGACCGCATCCAACGAGCCGCTCGCGCGGTCGCCGCGAATCCGCTCGTTCCGGCCGGGAAAACGCGCGCGGCACGGGCGCGCTTTTATGGAGGCTTGTCGTTTCGTGACGACCACGTGGGCCAGGGCGTTTGGAGCGAGTTTCCGTCGTGGCTGTTCCATCTGCCCCACTTCGAGCTGGAAGGTGATGGGACCGGTGACGCTTGGCTTCGGGCCCGGCTGCTCGTGGATCCGAGAACCTCTCCGGACGTCTTCGGCCGGTTGCGCCGCCTCGCCGAGTCGTTGAGGGCCGAGCTGGCGGCGCGCGCCGACTTCGCCGCGCCGGCCATGTCCGCGAGCGGCCGAGCGACGCCGACCAACCGCGAAAGCTGGGAGGCCGCCGTCGACGCGTCGCTCGGCGCGATTCGAGACGGCTCGATCTCGAAGGCCGTCCTGGCGAGGACGCTCGATGTGGAGATCGAGGGCCGTATCGACCCCGTGAACGTGGTTCGGCGGCTTCGCGAGGTGAACCGCGGAAGTCACGTCTTCCTCTTCGAGCCGTCGCCCGGCGCGGCCTTGGTCGGAGCCGCCCCGGAGACGGTCGCCACGCTGCGCGACGGGGTCTTCCACGCGACCGCGGTCGCTGGATCGATCCGCCGGGGTGACACAGCCCGTGAGCAGGCCGAGCTAGCCGCGCAGCTCCTGGCGAGCGACAAGGACCGCGCCGAGCAGCGCATCACGCTGGACGACATGGTGGCCCGCCTCGAGACCGTGGCCCACCAGATCCGGACCGACCCGCAGCCTCACGTCCTCACGCTCGCACGGATCCAACACTTGGAGACGGAGATCCGCGCCAGCGTTCCGGCCGACGTCGGCGTCCTCGACCTGTTGCGCCTCCTACACCCGACGCCGGCCGTGTGCGGCCTGCCGCGCGACGCGGCCCTCGAGTTCCTGGCCATGGAGGAGCCGTTCGAGCGTGGCTGGTATGCGGGGCCCGTGGGATGGTTCGACGGGGAGGGCAACGGTGCCTTCGCGCCAGCGCTCCGTACCGGGGTGTCGACCGGCTCGGGATGGCGGCTGTTCGCCGGCGCGGGCATCGTCGATGGGTCGGTGCCCGCACTGGAGTGGGAGGAGACCGGGATCAAGTTCGAACCGATGCTCGACGCGCTCCGTGGGGCCGGTGCCGTGCTGGACGCGACGGTATCCCGCTCCGCCGCGCCATGAGCGGCTCGGTCGCCAACACACTTTGGGCCCGGGCGCTCGTCGACGAGCTTGCCCGTGCCGGCCTTCGAGACGTGGTCATCGCGCCGGGCTCCCGATCCACGCCGCTCGTGCTCGCCGTCGCGGACGATGCCCGACTGCGTGCGCGGGTGCATCTGGATGAACGTTCGGCCGCCTTTTTCGCGCTCGGCGTCGGGAAGGCCTCCGGCCGCCCCGCAGCAGTGGTCACGACCTCGGGCACGGCGGTCGCGAACCTCCTGCCCGCGGTGGTCGAGGCATCGCAGAGTGGGGTGCCGCTTCTTCTCCTCACCGCCGACCGCCCGCCGCGGCTGCGAGGAGCCGACGCGAACCAGGCGATCGATCAGGTCGGGATCTTCGGCCCGTACGCGCGCGCCTTCCACGAGCTCGCGCCCCCCACCGCCGAGGGTCCGGCGCTCCGCCATCTACGAGGGGTGGCGAGCAGGGCGTATCGTTCCGCGATCGGCCCGGACGCCGGCCCGGTCCACATCAACGCCCCTTTCGACAAGCCGCTGGAGCCGGCCGAGCCGGATGCGTCCTTCCTCGCCGAACATCCACTCGCCGCGACCGGACGACCCGATGGGGCCCCCTTCACCAGGGTCATCGTGGGACGAAGCGTGCTCTCCGATGCCGAGCTCGACGAGCTGATCGCGTCGATGGACGCGACCCGGGGTGTGATCGTCGCGGGGCCGAGCGAGCGAGGGTGGGACGTCGGCCCGTCGATTCTGCGCCTCGCGGCGGCTACCGGCATTCCGGTGCTCGCCGACCCACTCTCGGGTGCGCGCTGCGGAAGCACGCCGGGGGCGTCCATCGTGTCCACCTACGACCTCTTTTTGCGTGACGAGGAGGTCCGGGCGGGCCTCGCACCGACCGTCGTGCTGCGGGTCGGCTCGTCCCCGACATCGGCTGCGCTGCAGCGGTGGCTCCTGCACCACGACGGGGTGGAGCAAATCGTTCTGAGCGCGGGCGGACGGTGGAAGGACCATGGCGCCACCGCGACGCGCTATCTGACGGCCGACGAGCCCGACACCCTCGATCGCCTCGCCGAGCGGTGGAGCCCACAAGGGTCGGTCGACGCGGAGTGGAGGGGTCGCTGGGAACGAGCCGAGCTCGCCGCCCGAGCGGTGATCGAGCGGGCCACGGCCGACGGGGTCGCTCCGGAGGAGGCCGTCTTGGCGCGGCAGGTGGTCGAGGCAGCCACGGTCGACGGTGGACTCTTCGTCTCCAGCTCGATGCCGATCCGCGACGTCGACGCCTTCGGCGGCATTCGAGAGATGCCGGTCCCGGTATTCGCGAACCGGGGCGCGAGCGGAATCGATGGGGTCGTCTCGTCCTCCTTCGGGGTGGCGTCGGCCCTGGGGGCGACGACGGTCTGCGTCATCGGGGACGTCGCGTTCTTTCATGACCAGAACGGCCTGTTGTGGAGTCGTGAGGCCGACGCTCGCGTCGTCTTCGTGGTCGTCGACAACGACGGAGGTGGGATCTTCCAGATGCTGCCGATCTCGGACCATGAGCCTCACTTCACGCGCTTCTTCGCGACCCCGCACGCGATCGACCCTCGGCACGCCGCGGAGGCGCACGGCCTGTCGTACGAGGAAGTGGATGTCGACGTTCTGGCCAGCTCGCTCGCCGAGGCCCTGAGCGCGGAGCGGAGCGCCGTGCTCCGAGTCCGGACAGACCGGGTCACCGAGCAGCGTCGTCGTACCGATCTGGCCACCGCCGTCGCGCGGAGCGTGCGCCAAGTGCTGGGGTAATCGCCCGCGACTCCACTCGAGAGAGCCCTGATCCAGCGTCGATTCTCGACCGCCCACACCCTGACCGAACCGACATGAGCAAGCCCGATTGGAAGGAAGTCAAACGCTACGAGGACATCACCTATCACAAGTCCGACGGGGTGGCCCGGATCGCGTTCAACAGACCAGAGGTCCGCAACGCGTTCCGGCCCGACACACTCCTCGAGATGCAGGAGGCGTTTCGGGACGCCGGCGAAGATCCCGATATCGGAGTCGTGCTCCTGACGGGCAACGGTCCCTCGAAGGACGGGAAGTGGGCCTTCTGCGCGGGTGGGGACCAGAGGGTCCGGGGCGAGGCCGGATACGTCGGAAAGAGTGGCGTACCGCGACTGAACGTGTTGGAGCTACAACGCTACATGAGGTCGATGCCCAAGCCGGTCATCGCGCTCGTCGCGGGCTACGCCATCGGGGGTGGCCACGTGCTCCACGTGGTCTGCGATCTCACGCTCGCGGCCGACAACGCCGTCTTCGGTCAGACCGGCCCCATCGTGGGGTCGTTCGACGGAGGCTTCGGATCGTCGTACCTGGCGCGTCAGGTGGGGCAGAAGCGCGCGAGAGAGATCTGGTATCTCTGCAAGCAGTACTCGGCCGCCGAAGCGTACGAGATGGGGATGGTCAACAAGGTGGTCCCGCTCGAACAGCTCGAGCAGGAAGGATGGGAGTGGGCGCAGGAGATCTTGAAGAAGAGCCCACTCGCGATTCGGCTGCTCAAGAGCGCCTTCAACGCGGACGTCGACGGGCAAGCGGGGCTCCAAGAGCTCGCCGGAAACGCGACCCTCCTGTTCTACATGACGGAGCAGGGCCAGGAGGGGAAGAAGGCCTACTTGGAGAAACGCCCCCCGAACTTCCGGCAATACCCCTGGCTACCCTGGTGAGGGAGTCGCCGCCGGTTTCGGGATGGAGCGGTGTGCATGCCCGCGGCTCCTCCCTCGCTTGGGCGATCGCCGCTGCGCTCGCGGTGGCGGCGTGCGGTCAAAATGCGGCGCTGTACGATCCCTCTCCGGAGGTGCTGAACCTCGAAGCACCTGACTCCTTCCTGGTCGACATCGAGACGAGCGAGGGCACGTTCACCGTGAAGATGCGTCGCCAGTGGTCACCGGCGGGCGTGGATCGCGCCTACCACCTCATGGAAGAGAACTTCTACGCCGGTGCACGGATCTACAGAGTCGTCGACGGCTTCGTCGCCCAATGGGGATACTCCGGCGACCCCGTCCTGGACTCGGTGTGGAGAGATCATGGGCTGCCCGACGAACCGACCGTGGCGAGCAACCGCCGGGGCGTGGTCGCCTTCGCACGAGGAGGGCCGGAGACTCGTTCGTACCAGCTCTTCGTGAATCTGGTCGACAACGAGCGACTCGATCGACTCATGAGTGGAGGCGTCGAAGGGTATCCGCCGATCGGCGAGATCGTCGAGGGCCTCGAGGTGATCGACGGCTTCTACGGTGCCTATCAGGAACGGATGCCGAGTCAGGATTCGATCCGTCTGCTCGGCAACGATTATCTGCGCCGAGACTATCCTCAGCTCGACTCGATCATCTCCACGAGGGTCGTCGGTTATTGGCGGTGACCAGAACCACGCGGCCGTAACGAGGGGAGGAGGCGCCGTGACAGAGTTGTCCCGCGGAGGGGCGTGGTTGCTGGCGTCGCGGCCGAAGACGCTGAGCGCCGCCGTGGCGCCCGTCCTGACCGGTGCCGGCCTGGCGGCCTTCCATCAGACGCTCGCCTGGTTACCGGCGGTGGCCGCCCTCCTCGGCGCGGTTCTCATCCAGATCGGGACGAACTTCGCCAACGACTACTACGATTTCGTGCGGGGCGGGGATACCGAAGCGCGGGTCGGTCCGGTGCGCGTCACGCAAGCGGGGATTCTCCCCCCGGCGTCCGTCAAGCGGGCCATGTGGGCCGTGCTCGGCGCGGCCATGCTCGTCGGCGTGTACCTGGTGTGGGTGGCGGGCTGGCCGATCGTGTGGATCGGGCTCGCCTCCGTCGCGTGCGCCGTGCTCTACACGGGTGGACCGTTCCCGCTCGCCTATCACGGCTTGGGCGACCTCTTCGTGTTCCTGTTCTTCGGGCTCATCGCGGTGGGCGGCACGTACTACGTGCAGGCGCTCGCCTGGCCTCCCGACGCGGTGCTGGCCGGCGCCGGTGTCGGGGCGCTGAACACCGCGATTCTGGTGGTCAACAATCTCCGCGACATCGAGACCGATCGGGTCGCGGGCAAGCGTACCTTGGCGGTCCGTCTGGGCGTCACGGGGACTCGGGTCGAATACCACGCCCTCGTCGTCGCGGCCGCCGCCGTTCCCGTCGTCGGCGTGCTACGCTTCGGGTGGCCCGAGGCGGCGCTCGCCGCGCTCCTCTTCTTGCCGCTCGTGCGAACGCCCCTGCGGGCCGTCCGCACGTTCCATGATCCCCGTGAGCTTCTGCCCGCGCTCGGATCCACCGCGCGGGCCGTCGTGGTCTACGGGGCCCTGCTCGGACTGGGACTGGCACTCGGGTGAGCGCGGTCGACGTGCTCGCGCGTTCGGGAGCCAAAGGTCGGGCGCCCGCGCTCGTGCGTCGTGGGCTCGTATCGAGCTACGCGGAGTTGAACGATCGGGTCGACGCACGCCGTGACGCGCTGTTCGCCGAGGGCCGCTCTTCGGGCGAGGTCGTCCCCTTCGTCGCGGAGCCATCGGTCGCCTCGGTCGTCGAGCTCCTGGCGCTCTGGCGCGTCGGGGCGATCCCCGTGCCGCTCCACGCTCGGCTGACCGAGTCCGAAAGGGTGGCGGCGAAGGGTGCGGTCGAGCTTGGCACGCTCCCATCCGAGACCTTCGTCGTCCTGTGGACGTCGGGGACATCGGGTCGCCCACGTGGGGTCGCCCTCTCCTTCGCCAACCTGGAGGCGAGTGCTCGCGCCGCGCGTGATCGGCTGGGGCTCGGATCGAGCGACGTCTGGGTCGCCTCTCTCTCGCCTGCGCACGTCGGTGGTCTCGCCCTGGTCGTCCGCTCGATCCTGCTGGGTGGCGCGCTGGTGGTGCCCGACGAACCCGGTATCGAGGCGATCGCCGACCTCCTCGATCGAGCCCCCGGCTCGGACGCGACCCGCCATCGAGGCGCGCCGACGCACCTGTCGCTCGTCCCCACGCAGCTTATGCGCCTGCTCGACGCCTATGGGGAGCAGGCGCCGCCGAGCTCCCTTCGCTGCGTGCTGGTCGGTGGCGCCCACGCTCCGGCTGCGCTGGTGCAGCGGGCCATCGACCGTGGCTGGCCGATCGCGCTCACGTACGGCGCCACGGAGATGTCTTCGCAGATCGCGACCGCGCCGCCGGAGCTCACCCGATCGGTCCCTGGAACCGTCGGCCCCCCGCTCCCGGGAGTCGACCTCCGCGTGGACGCCGCGGGCGAGATCGCCGCGCGCGGAGCCACTCGGGCGCTCGGGTACGTGGGCCCCGACGCGGGCCCACTCGCGGACGAAGACGGTTGGTATCGAACGGGAGACCTCGGGCGCATCGACGCGGAGGGACGACTCTGGGTCACCGGTCGGCGGATCGACCGAATCGTGACTGGCGGCGTCACCGTCGACGCGGTCGAAGTCGAAGAGGCGCTTCGGGCGCACCCTACCGTGATTGACGCGTGTGTCGTGGGGATTCCCGACGAGGAATGGGGGGAGCGCGTCGGTGCGTGGGTCGAGCCCGTGGTCGGTGAGTTCGACCTGGAGGAGCTGGAGCGCCACCTCCGCGAGACGCTCTCCCCCGCGAAGCTACCGCGCACGTGGCAGCTCGACGGAGAGATACCGCGCAACCCGAACGGGAAGGTCGATCGCGCAGCGGTGCGCCGCGTGCTCGATCGTTAGACGACCGTGGGCGGGTGCCACTCCCATGGGGTGGTGACCGGTCCGGAGCGGAAGCAGCCCCCGCGCCACGGCGTCTCGTTCGTCGTCAGCTCTAGTGGATCCGGAAGGCCACGCCGAGTCGGAAGGTCACGAGGTCCGCGTCGCTTCGGTTCGGGAAGAGCGTGACCGTTCCATCGGGGTTGTCCACGATGTCGCCGCGCGTGAGGTAGTCGACGATGCCGTTGTCGTGACGCTCCACCCCGAGGTCGATGAAGACCGGCCTGTGATGGCCGCCGACCCGCATCCGGAGGCCGCCGCCGTACTTGAGCGAGTAGACCCCGTCCGAGTAATTCGTCGTCTGGAGGTACGGGCCATACCCGTCGTGATCGTCCAGGGAAGACGAGGTCACGAAGAAGGAGCCGCCAGCCGTGCCAAAGAGGTAGGGCTGCACGGGACCACTCGAGAAAACCACCTCGGGCCCGATCCCCACGTGGACGATGTTGTTCGTCGTCGTGAGCTCGGACGTCACGCGGCACGAGATCCCGCAGTAGTGGAGACGCTCGAGCCCGTATACGACGAACCCGAGATCGGCACGCAGACGGAGGTGGCCGTCGGCCGCCATCGGGAAGCCGGCGGTGAACTGAGCACCGAAGCCTTGGTCTACCACCGTACCGAAATCACCCACGGCGTCGGCGGCGACGAAGCTGACGCCGAAGACCCCACCCGGTCCGCTGCGGTGCGCGTCCCTGTGGCGCCGCTGCCCGTCGACCGGCTGCACGCTGGCGAGCAGCAGGGCCGACACCAAGACCGTCTTCGCAATCCGTCCCATGGTTCCTCCTAGAGATTTCTGCACACATGAAGTGCAGGACGTGTGCCGCGGCCGTCCGAAGGAGTTAAGTCGTTTTACAGCAGTGAGTTGAATGTCTCTTGGGTGCGGTTGGAAGGCGTGGCTGAGTGTCATCTCTCGGGGACACTCGAATCTCCCCAGGTGGCGCGGCGCGGGATGGCGGTTCATGTTCGCCCGCCATGCCGCCCACTGCCCCGAAGTCTCACTTCATTCCTCGCACCCGTGACGGGTGGATCGCGACCGTGTCGTTCGTCGCGCTCTTCTTCCTCGCGATGCCTCCGATCACGCACGCGCTGTGGGATCGGCCGGAGTCGTGGATCGGCGGCTTCCCCCTCTTCTTCGTCGTCTTGCTCGCGATCTACTGCGCGCTGGTCGGAGTGCTCGTCTGGGCGCTCCGCAGGGGGGTGTGAGGGTGGAGCCCTGGGTCGTCGCGACCTCGCTGATCTTCGTCTACCTGCTCGCCACGATCGTTTTGGGTGTGGTGGCGAATCGGCGCATGACGGTCGACATGGAGGACTTCCTCCTCTACGGGCGCAAGGCCGGCTTCATCGTGCTGTACCTGACGGTGGTGGCGACCTTCCACTCGGCCTTCGCCTTCCTCGGCTCGGGCGGCTTCTTCTACACGCACGGGATCGGGTTCTGGGCGGCCGGAACGTGGACGCTGTTGGTTGGCGCCATCACCTACGTCCTCGGGCCTCGGATCTGGGCGCTCGGCAAAGCGTTCGGATACATCACGCCGGCCGACATGCTCGCCGACTTCTACGAGTCGGAGGCGGTTCGGGTCGTGGTCGCGATCGTATCGGTCGTCTTCACCATCCTCTACATCCAGGTCCAAGCGCAGGGCCTCGGTTACATCATCAATGTGGCGTCGGGTGGTCGAATCTCCTTCGAGCTCGGTACGCTGATCCTCCTGGTCGTCGCGGCGGCCTATCTGATGGCCGGCGGGCTGCGAGCCGTCTACTGGACGGACGTCATCCAGGGCATCTGGATGTATGTCGCGGTCTGGGTCGGGGCGATGTACCTCGCGTACGAGCTCTTCGGGGGGCCGTTGGAGCTCTGGCGGCAGGTGCAGGCGCAACGACCGGACCTGCTCAGCTTGCCCGGGCCGCGCGGATTCTTCACGCCGGGCATGTGGATCGGCATGACGATCACGCTGTCGTTCGGAATCATCTTCCAGCCACACATGATGATCCGGTACTACACGGCGGTCGACGCGAAGACCATCAAGCTTCTCGGGGCGACGACGCCGATCTACCTCATGACGCTCTATATTCCCGCGGCGCTGGTCGGGTTGGGCGGGGCGGTCGCCATGCCCGGACTCGAGATCCCGGACCAGATCTTCCCCGAGCTGCTCTTCGCGCACGCGCCGCCGATCCTGACCGGCCTGATCCTGGCCGGCGCCACGGCGGCGGCGATGTCGACGCTGGACTCGATCCTGCACGCGAACATGACCGTGCTGACCCGCGACGTGTACCAGCGCTACTTCGCCCCGGACGCAACGCAGAGCCATTACGTGTGGGTCGGGCGGGGCTTCGTGGCCGCGCTCCTCGTGGTGGGCTATGTACTGTCGGTTCAGACGTTCGACTTCCTGGTGGTCCTGGTCACGCTCTCCGGGGCCGGCGCGCTGCAGCTCATGCCCGCGATCCTGGGCGTGTGCTTCCCGGGCCCGCGCACGTTGACGCGACTCGGCGTGCTCGCCGGTCTCTTCGCAGGGCTGGCCACGTTGTACGTCACGCTCGTGGTGATTCCCCACCCCATGGGAATGCACGGCGGGATCTGGTCGCTTCTCGTGAACTCGGTCGCCGCCGTCGGTGTGTCCGCCGTGACGCCCGGCCCCTCGACCGCTACGCTCGAACGGATCCACGGAGAAGTGGAACGACAAGTCTACGGATCTTCGACTTGATGGAGGCTCTATGATCTTTCGACCCGACGACGTCATGACGACAAGGGAGCGGGCCGCGGCGCTCGCACGGGCGGCTACTCTCGGCGCGGGGCTCGCGCTGCTCGGCACCACCGGCCTCGGCGCGCAGGACGTCTCGCCCGCACCCCCGCAGGTCGGACCGGAGAACGGCTCGCTCGTCGTCGTGGGTGGAGCGATGCGCTCTCCCGAGATCTACGAGCGTTTCATCGCATTGGCCGGCGGACCCGACGCGCACATCGTCCTCGTGCCCACGGCGGGCGGGGCGGAGGAGTACGACGAGTTCTACGGTGGCCTCAACGCCTGGCGCGCCGCGGGTGCGCGCAACCTGACGCTGCTGCATACGGTCGACCCCGCGGTCGCCGATACCGAGGCCTTCATCGAGCCTCTGAAGACGGCTGGCGGCGTCTTCTTCTTCGGTGGGCGTCAGTGGCGCCTCGTCGACGCCTACGGCGGCACGAAGACGGAGCAGGCCTTCCAGGAAGTGCTCGATCGCGGTGGCGTCATCGGCGGGTCGTCCGCCGGCGCGTCCATCCAGGGCTCGTTCCTGGTGCGCGGAGACACAGGCAGCAACACCGTCATGATGGGCGACCATCAGCGGGGCTTCGGCTACCTGCGCAACGTCGGGATCGACCAACACGTCCTGCAGCGGAACCGTCAATTCGACATGATCGAGGTGATCGAGGCCCACCCCGAGCTCCTCGGGATCGGGCTGGACGAGGATACCGCGATCGTGGTGCAGGGAGACCGCTTCCAGGTCATCGGCCGGTCGTACGCGCTCATCTACGACAACCGGACCACGACCGCGTCCGGCGGGCAGTTCTACTTCCTCGCGCCGGGGGACCGCTACAACCTGGCGACCCGGGAAGCGACGAGGCCCACGGAGGTCGAGCGGCCACTCCAGGGCCTGGAGCCCAGGCCGTGGGGGAGCGGACGTTGACGACGACGGGGCCAGCGCCGCGGGAACTTGCCGGGCGTGTGTCCCGGCTGAGGTCCTTCTCGGCTCGGCCCCGGCGATCGGGTGCAATCCTCGCAGGGCTGGTGCTCGTCGCCTGCTCGTCGCCACCCGACCCGGTGCCCGTCGACCCGGAGGTGCACCGCCACGCGATCGCATCCTTCCACGAGGCGCGGGTCGCCGAGCTCGAGGCGCCCGACTCGTGGTTGTCGCTGATCGCGCTCCATTGGCTCCCGGAGGGTGAAACGACACTCGGCTCTTCCGCCGACGCCGATCTCGTGCTCCCGGCCGACAAGGCCGCGCCCGTCGTCGGCCGGATCGTTCGGTCCGGAGACGACGTCCGGTTCGTGGCCGAGCCGGGTGTCGCCGTCACGATGGGCATCGACTCCACGCTGAGTCTCCCGGCCGGATCGGGTGCGATTCCGCCGGACGTGTCGACCGACCCCAGGATCGAAGAAGAGGCGCTCGGCTCGGCGGGCGACGGGAAGTCGATCGTACTCCGACACGGGCCCATCAACTGGATCTTGGTGAGTCGGGGAGACGAGAAGGCGCTTCGGGTCCGAGACAACGAGAGCCCGGTGTACGATGTCTTCGACGGGATCGAACGGTATCCGACCAGCACCGACTGGCGCGTCACGGCTCGGTGGGTTCCACACGAGAAGACGGTCATGGTCCCGAACGTGCTCGGCACGTCGTCGGAGTCTTCCTCTCCCGCGTATCTGGAATTCTGGATCGACGGTGAACGTCACACGCTCGACGTCACCGGGGCTCCCGACAGCGATCGTTTCATGATGGTCTTCGCCGACGCGACGAGCGGTGACGAGACGTACGGCGGGGGGCGATATGTCTGGTTCGATCGGCCGGACGCCGACGGGCGCGTCGTGCTCGACTTCAACCTGGCGTACAACCCTCCCTGCGTCTGGACGGGCTACGCCACCTGTCCACTTCCGACCCGGGACAACCGTCTCGCCGTCGCGGTTCACGCGGGCGAGAAGGACTGGGAGCACTGATGAGTGAACGTCCGCACTTCGGAGAGGCGGCGGGACGCCCCTCCGTGACCGACCCCGAGACCGTCGCGCGCCACGAGGAGTACTGGCGCCGAAACATCCGCTACGTGGGCATCATGATCGCGATCTGGTTCACCGTCTCGTACCTGTGCGGAATCGTATTCGCAGAGGCGTTGAACGCGCTCACGCTTCCGGGCACGAACTATCCGCTCGGGTTCTGGTTCGCGCAGCAAGGCGCCATCTACGTCTTCGTCGTCCTGATCTTCGTGTACGTCTGGCTGATGAATCGGCTGGATCTCGAGTTCCAGGTCGACGAAGGAAGCGACGCATGACCGTCCAGGCGTGGACATTTCTCCTGGTGGCCGCGTCCTTCGCGCTCTACATCGGGATCGCGGTCTGGTCGCGGGCTTCGACGACCCAGGACTTCTACGTCGCGGGCACCGGGGTCTCCCCGCTCGCGAACGGGATGGCGACCGCGGCCGACTGGATGAGCGCGGCCTCGTTCATTTCGATGGCGGGGCTGATCTCGTTCATGGGATACGACGGCTCCGTTTACCTCCTCGGGTGGACGGGCGGCTACGTTCTGCTGGCCCTCCTGCTGGCGCCGTATCTGCGCAAGTACGGCGCGTTCACCGTGCCGGACTTCGTCGGGGACCGCTACTACTCCCAGGTCGCCCGGATCGTCGCGGTGGTGTGCGCGATCTTCGTGTCGTTCACCTACGTCGCCGGCCAGATGCGCGGGGTGGGCATCGTCTTCGGTCGTTTCCTCGAGGTCGACATCAACCTCGGCGTCGCGATCGGCATGGCGATCGTCTTCTTCTATGCCGTGCTCGGCGGAATGAAGGGGATCACCTATACGCAGGTTGCGCAGTACTGCGTGCTGATCTTCGCGTATATGGTGCCGGCGATCTTCCTTTCGATCATGATCACCGGCAACCCGATTCCCCAGCTCGGACTCGGGGGCGTGGACCAGGCCACCGGTGTGGCGCTCCTCGAGCGCCTCAACGGACTCCACGCCGAGCTGGGATTCGCGCCGTACACAAGCGGCTCCAAGTCCACGCTCGACGTCTTCTTCATTACCGCGGCGCTCATGGTCGGGACCGCGGGGCTACCGCACGTGATCATCCGATTCTACACCGTCCCGCGGGTGCGTGACGCGCGGATCTCGGTGGGATGGGCGCTCCTTTTCATCTCCCTTCTGTACACGACCGCACCCGCGGTCGCGGTGTTCGCGCGAACGAACCTCATCGCCAGCGTCGACGAAGTGCCGTATTCGGAGGTGCCCGAGTGGTTCACCAACTGGGAGGCGACCGGGCTGGTGAGCTTCGAAGACGCGAACGGCGACGGGCTCATCCAGTACGTGGGGCCCGCCTCGGCCGAGACCAACGAGCTCACGGTCGATCGAGACATCATGGTGCTCGCCAACCCGGAGATCGCCGATCTTCCGGGATGGGTCATCGGTCTCGTCGCCGCGGGTGGTCTCGCCGCCGCGCTGTCGACGGCCGCGGGCCTCTTGCTCGTGATCTCGTCCGCGGTGAGTCACGATCTCTTGAAGCGGAGCCTGATGCCGCAGATCACCGAAAAGCAGGAGCTGCTCGCGGCGCGAATCGCTGCCGGGCTGGCGGTGCTCGTCGCTGGCTACTTCGGCATGAATCCGCCCGGCTTCGTCGCGCAGGTGGTCGCGTTCGCGTTCGGCCTGGCGGCGTCCTCGTTCTTCCCGGTCATCATCCTGGGGATCTTCTCCAAGCGTACGACCAGGGAAGGGGCGATCCTCGGCATGATCGCGGGAATCACGTTCACGGCGGCGTACATCGTGTACTTCAACTTCATGCATCCGGAGCTGAACAGCGCCGAGCATTGGTGGATCGGCATCAGCCCCGAGGGCATCGGCACCGTCGGGATGTTGCTGAACTTCACGATCACCGTCGTCGTGTCGCGGTTCACCCCGGAGCCACCGCCCCAGGTGCAGGTCCTCGTCGACCTCATCCGCGTTCCGAGGGGGGCGGGAGAGGCGCACGAGCTGAACATCTAGGCCGAGACGCGCAACCGCCCAGAACCGGCACGCGAGGCGAGGCAACGCTGCCCAAGCGCGTGCGCATCTATGACTATACCTGACATGCACGACCTTCCACGCTCCATCCTCGAACCACCTCCCCCGAGGAGAAATCCGATGGCCGCTCCGCACGTTCGTCGACGATTGCCGGCGCCTCTCCTGGTCGCTCTTCTGCCGCTGACGGCGTGCGCGCCCTCGGACGACGCCGAGGCGTTCGCCCGAGATTCGGATGGAGGCCAGGTCTCCGCGGATGGAACGCTCGGGACCCCCACCGCGACGTTCCCCGAGGACTTCGGGGCGATCCAGACGGTGCGTGAGCTCGGCGACGGCACGGTCCTCGTGGCCGACCCGCTCGGCGGGGCCCTGTACCACGTCGATCTCGAAGCCGGCACGCGCTCGCAGATCGGCACGGAGGGGCAGGGGCCGGAGGAGTATCGCCAGCCCGACGCGGTTTGGGCGCTTCCCGGAGACTCGACGCTCCTCGTCGACCTGGGCAATGGGCGGATGATCACCATGGGCCCGGATCTGGGCTTCGGGCCGACCTCTCCTCTGTCGTCGGGCGATCCCCGTTCGGGGTTGGTGGTGGCGATTCCGCAGGGGGTCGACGCAGACGGCAACGTCTATTCTCGATCGATGGGCGCCGGAATGGGAAGCCTCCCGGACTCCGGCGCGGTCCTCCGGGTCGAGCGCGGCTCCTTGGCGATCGACACGATCGCCCAGTTCAAGCTCGCCGACCGGGTGCGCACGGTGTCGGGTGGGCCGAACAACCAATCCGTGAGCATCCAGCAGGTGCCGCTTTCGATGGAAGACGCGTGGGGCGTGGCGCCGGATGGTTCGGTGGTCGTGGCCCGCTCCGGCGACTACCACGTGGAGTGGTTCGGTGCGGACGGCACGATGACCGCCGGCCCCGCCGTTGCGTATGATCCCGTGTCGATCGGCACGCCCGAGAAAGAGGAGTGGGTCGACTCGCAGGGCCGGACCGGTGGCGGTATCGGAATCTCCATCGAGATGACGGACGGAGGCGCCATGCGCACGTCGTTCAGTCGCGGCGGAGGCGGCATGACGCGCCAGCGTGAGATCTCCCAGTACCAATGGCCGGACGTCAAGCCGCCGTTCGACAGCGGGCGCATCGTGGTCGATGGCGGATCCCGCGCGTGGATCCGTCGCCACATGCCCGCGGGTGAAGACACCACCTACGACGTGTTCGACCGGAGCGGCGCGCGAGTCGACAGCTATGCGCTCCCTGGTGACCGAAGGATCGTCGGCTTCGGAGACGGCACGGTCTATGTCGTGACCTTCGACGACTTCGACCTCAACTATCTGGAACGCTACTCGATGCCGCGTTGAGGCGCGGCTCCGACGTCCGCTGCAGACACAGCCGCGCTCGAGCGTCCGGTTGGCACGGATGGGCTCGAGCGCGCGCTCCTTACCTGTAGTCGGTACCGCTGGCAGTGCACATTTGGCGGATGGGGATGCTGCGCCCGAGGGTGTCGATGACATCCACCACCTGGATCTGCTGCGCGACTCTGGCCGAAGGCGCGGTCCCCGGCCAGTTGCTGGCGGCGGTGGCTCTGACCCAACCCGAAGCACCGTTCCAGGTACCGAGCGTGATCGGCATCTCCACAGGCTCGTCCACGACGACGCCCGTCGCGGTGTCGCCACCCTCGATCTCCAAGATCAGCCCGCCGAAACCCATCGCGTTGAAGTAAGCGTGGCTTCGGCCATCCGGGTCGGCCTCTCGCTGCAGCAGCCCGCTGACACGGAGCTTCATGATCGCGGACTCACCTAGCCGCGTTTCGTCGACCGGGATGAAGTTCCACCAGTCGTCCCAGAATACCTGAGCGAAAACAGTCGCCGACTGATCCCCCGTCATGTTACTCAGCTCGGACATTGCTTCGATATCGCCGTAGTTTTCTTTCACGATTGTCGGCGTCATCGTGGGCATCGGCTCGCTCGCGTCCCAGTCGGTGGTCACCTCGCTCTGGATCTGATGCCCATCGGGAGGACTCAGGCACAGCGTAGGCTGCTCGCAGACTACCTCGAAGTTGGTGGAGCCGGGCGCGTCAACGCTTCTCGGGTTCTCGCCCTGGACGAGGCAGTGCGCCGGGACGTCGGTGAGGAGCACGTCGTGCGCGCCCTCGGCCACGTCCAGAAAATCGACCGTGCCGTCGGTGGCGATGCTCTTGGTGAGGGTGTCGACCTGGGCAGTGTAGGAAGTGGCCGGTGCTGGGTCGCCCTCCGTGGTGACGGTGATGGAGATCCCCCCGCCCGCGCAGTTTACCACGAACGTCTCGGTGATCTCCGTGGCGTCGAGCAGGACCGTACGAGGGTTGGACCCATCCACGGCGCAGTTGGACGGCAGGCCGAGGATCTCGACCTGATAGCTTCCGGCCGCGAGATCGAACGTGACCTGATCGTTGGGTCCGATGGGCTGGGTGTCGCCGCCGTGGACGCTGGCGGACCAGTCGATGCTGGCAGGTGGCCCCGTGGTTTCCGTGCGGACCACGAGCTGAGTCGCGGCACAGGTCACTTCGAAGGAGGCGGTGACGTCGGTGCCGGGCGGCACCGCCACGGTCTGGGGGTTGGATCCGACGACGACGCAGTTAGGGGCCAGGCCGTCGAGGACGACTTCATGGTCGCCCGAGGCCATCCCCTCGAAGAGTGCTGTGCCGTTGATGGCGACCGGCAGGCTGTGCGTGCGGTCGACGAGGACGCGGTAGCCGTCGGGATCGAGGTTCGTGCCGGTGGTGCGGAGGCTCACCGTAAGATTCCCCCCGGGGTCGGCACACTCGACCTCGAAGGTCACTGCAGTGGCCGTTGCAGTATTGACGGTGACCTCTCTGGGGTTGTCTCCGACGACGGTGCAGTTCGACGCGATGCCTTCGAGGGTGACCGAGCGTATGCCGACCTCGATGAACGGAAGCGAGGTCTCGGCGTTGGAGCCTACGGTGCCCTTGCTCTTGGAGTCGACGACTATGGAGTAGCCGTCGGTGTCGGGACTCGCGCCGGTGGTGACGGCGGCGATGTCCAGGGAGCCAAGGGGGCAGTCCCAGTTCCTACCAGGCCAGTTGAACCAGGGTGCGTTCTTGTGGGAGAAGTTGCCGACCTTGGAGTCGAGGAATGGGATGGTAAACCCGATCTCGCTGTTGATCCCTGCCTCGCTCTTCATGCCGCAAGCAGCGGTGCCGAACGTGAGGGTGAACTTGCCGAATGGCTCGATGTTGGCGAAGGGCCCGACGAGGCCGTAGAAGATGATCTTGAGCTCGGGCTTGAGAAACAGGGTGGTCTCGACGTCGATTTGAGCGGAAAGCGTGCCCTCGGCGAGGGACGGCAACTTGGCGTCGAAGGTGCGGTCGCTTTCGAAGACGGGGGACCAGCCTCCGCTGTCGGACCAGTTGGCGCCGACCCTGACGGAATGGGTGTTGGTGAAGCCGGCCTCGATGGAGCCCTTGGCCGTGGCCTTCGCCTCGAGACCGCCCTTGAGGCCGAGCTCGACGTAGCCGATGATGGGCACGGGTCCGATCATCGCGTAGAACGGGCGGGTGATCTCCGCGATGTCGATCTGGGGCTTGATGGGTGAGATGCTCCCTTCCGCCTGCAGGACAAGGTCGAAGTCGGCTTTGACGGTGCCGTCGACGACGCCTTCGAAGCTCGACAATGACAAGCCGCTCCAGCTTGCGCTAAGGTCGAACGACGGACCGAAGTCCAACGTGCCGGTCTTGATCTCGAGCTTTTTGATCGCCGAGGGACAGCCGGGCCCGCCCTGAGTCTCGAGCAACTTGCATATGTCGAGGTTGCTCAGGGCGATGCCAGCCGCAGTGAGCGTAGCACCGGGTACGAGCGGCGTGAACGTGGCCGCTCCCCACCGGACCTCGCCGGGTGTCACAGGACCGATGAGGCTGGGTGCACCCGCGCTGAAGATGAGGTCGATGGTGGTGTCCAGCGAGCCTTCCTCGATGACGTCGCTGAGGGCGGCCTGCGTGGTCTGGAGCGTGATCACGTCGCCCGCCGTAGAGACGGACGTGACCCGGCGAAGGAAGCCCAGATCTTGGGTGCCGACCATGACTGTGCCGATCTCGAACGTCGGTGCGGGCCGCTGCAGGATCTGGAACCGGTAGGTACCCGTGGATCGCTCGGTACTGTCGCTGAGCAGATCGAGAGCCGTCGAGTCGATGACCGCGACGTTGGCGGCGATGTTGTAGCCCACGACCGTGACGCGGACCTGGGCTGAAGCCGCGTCGGCCGTTGCCGTGATCGTCGCGACTCCGGCCCCCGTTCCCGTGACCAGACCGTTGTCCGACACGGTGGCGACGGTCCTGTCGCTGCTGGTCCAGGTGATCGTTGGGTTGCCAAGCAGGGTGCCGGATGGGCTGAAAGCGGCGGCGTTGATCTGAAGGCTGTCGCGAAGCTCGAGCTCGACGGCCACCTGATCCAGGTCGAGCCGGGCGACGTCCTCGCCGGGGGCCGCCGGGCTCGAATCGGAACAGGCGCCGAGCAAGACGCTCAGGCCCAGGGCGGCGATCAGACGGGCTTGGGGCATGTCTACGGTCATGCGAGCCTCCGGCGGCCAATTGAAGTCCCACAGTGCCGGGCGACAGGCCGATTCGCGTGGGAGTGGCTTCTAACGGGAGATACGTAAGGCCTGCCCAAACCGGATCACGCGACTCCGGCGCATCTGAACCTCCCAGGGCGATGCGACAACTAGTGGTCGAAGGCAGCGGCGAGTCCGGCGGTCAGGCACGGCGTCGTCAGGCGGCGGGTACGGTAGCGCGAGCCTCGTCGCAGTCGGCACATCCCTCGTCCGGCTCGTGCAAGAAGACGAGCGGGTCCGACGCGAGCCGATCGACCACGACGTCGACGATGTCCCGGGAACGCGCGAGGCGGGCGATCGCCCGGCCCACCGGGCCCCGGGTCTGAGCGCCCGCGCCTTCGAGCCAGTCGTCCACTGCCTTGAATCGCCGGCAGCAGTGGTCGTTTTCCCCGTACTCGATCACGAACGGTCGGCCGTCGCGCAGGATGGTGCACTGCTTCGGGACGCGGTACGGGGCACCCCCGACCACCTCCGCGAGGTGGATCGTGGTGTCGGCGTCGTGATCGACCCCGAGCAGGAGCACCTGCCCGTCCAGCTCGTGCACCCTGCCCACCGGACTCTCGGGTCGGTGGGGCGGGAGGGGGAGCGGGTCGCGAAGCACGTCCGTCGCTCGCGGCCCGATCGCCGCGAAGGCGTGTGGATGATCGCTTCGGCGGACGTTCGGCAGCTTCCAGAAGACGCTTGCGACGACGCCGAGGTCGGGCGCGCTCTCGGAGCGTGAGGGGTCGAAGGGCGGACCGCGCTCGGCCGACCACGAGGGCATGACCAGGGTACCTTCCGGGCCCAGGGCCTCGCGCAGCCCGACGATCACCCCTCCGGGTCCGCCGTCGACGGGTCGGAGCGCCCGAAACGACGTGTGAACCAGGAGGACCCCGCCGGGCTCGACCCCTAGCGAGAGGAGCTGACGCGCCAGCTCCTCCGGTCGAAGCCCCTCAGCCGCCGGGCCCATCCGGTGCTACCCGGGCGCCCGCGATGTAGACCCGCTCCAGGCTCCGCGTCGCACGGATATCGACCAACGGATCTTCGCCAAGCACCAAGAAGTCGGCCCAATGCCCCGGCTCGAGCGTGCCGACGTCGTCGACCCGCGCACACTCGGCGGCCACCGCCGTCGCGCTCCGCAGGGCGTCCGCGGGCGAGAGCCCGGCGTCGACCATCATCCACAGCTCCATGTGCTCGAAGTAGCCGGGGAAGCGGCCCGCGGGACCGGCGTCCGTGCCCATCGCGACCATGACCCCGGCATCGTGGAGCGTCTTTACGTTCTCCTTCGCGTGGGCGAGCCCCTCCCGATAGCCTGCGGCGGTCGGGCTGTCGGCCATGCGTCGCATGAAATCGGCTTGGGACAGTCGCGCGACTTCCTCGGAGTTCGCGAAACGGATGAAGAACGGATCGTCGAAGAACTCGGGCCGATCGGCATACACGAAGGTGCTCACCTCGCGCGTCAACGTCGGCACGTAGCACACGCCCGAGGCCCGCAGTCGATCGGTGAACGCCGCGTCCACGGGGCGATCTCGAACGGAATGGGCGACCATGGCGGTGCCCATCTCGAGGAGGCGTTTCGCGTCCTCGAGGTAGAAGAGGTGCGTGGCGACGGGGATCCCCGTCTCGTCACCGACCGTCAGGACCGCCTGGACGGCGTTCCACGGCATCTTCGCCGACGTGCCCAGGTTGTCGTCCACCCTGAGCTTCAGCCAGTCGACACCCATCTCCGCGTTGTCGAGCGCCGCCTCGCGAGCGGCGGCTGGCTCCTCGGCGGTGATGACGGGACCGGCCGCGCGCAGTCGTGCGCGGGGGTCCGTGTCCGAGGCGGAGTCGCGGGCGGCCACGACGGGCTCCCCGTCGCCGAGGCTGTTCACGGTGGTCACCCCGTAGCGCGCGAAGAGCTCCAGGTCGCCACGGACCCGCTCGAGCTCGCCCACGACGTCCCCGTCGGCCCACGCCCCGCTCACGTGGCCGTGTGCGTTCACGAGTCCGGGTACCACGTACCGACCGTCGAGCCCGATCTCGGTGGCTCCGGAGGGAACGGCGCCATTCGATTCGACCGAGACGACGCGACCCTCACGGACCAGGATCGTGGCGTCGGCGATCGGGGGCGAACCGGTTCCATCCCACACCGTGGCGCCGGTGAACGCGGTGGTGGAGGTGCCGTCGGTGGCTTCGCAGCCGGCGGCGACGAGGGCGAGCCCGATGGCGAGGCGGCGGAGAGTCGTAATCATGCGAAACGGTACCGAGGGCATCGTTGGCCCGCAAACGAGGGAGCGCATCGCTGGTCCCGACGTCGGTCGGACGGTATTTTCCGCAAAGTGCTCCTGGGTCGAAGGGTCGCCCGTATGGGACGTCCGACCGGGGGCTCGCTCTTTCCCGCGCCCGTTTCCGCCGGGCCGCGCGACGAGGCACATGAATCGATGACCGGCGCCAAGACGGTGTCCGCGTGGCTTCTTGTGGCCAGCGGCTTCGTGGTCTTGTCGGTCGGGGCTCCAGAGTCCCGACCCGCCACCGGCGCGTCCGATTCCGGCGTGCGCGTCATGCACCCGGCCGTCTCGCAATTGGCCGCCTCGCAGCCGGCGGCCGACGCGCGGTCGGGGGGCTTCGACGAGAACGTCGTCATCGAGGAGTACTGCGTCCGATGCCACTCGGAGCGACGTCTCCGCGGGAATCTGTCGCTCGAGCGTTTCGACGCGCTCCGCCCAGAGGACAACGCGGAGATCGCCGAGCGGATGGTCGTCAAGCTGCGCGCCGGGATGATGCCGCCTCCGGGCGTGTCCCGACCCGCGGCGGACACGCTGGTCCAGCTCGTGGAGGCGCTCGAGGCGCGGCTCGATCGTGCCGCCGCCGACCGGCCGAATCCGGGTGGGCGCACCTTTCAACGTCTGAATCGCGCCGAGTACGCCGCGTCGATTCACGAGCTGCTCGGTTTGCAGATCGATCCGGGCGCGTATCTACCGCCCGACACGAAGAGCGAGAACTTCGACAACATCGCCGACGTGCAGATGCTGTCGCCCACGCTCCTCGACGCGTACCTGAACGCCGCGGCCGAGCTCGCGCGTCTTGCGGTCGGGGACCCCACCGCGACGCCGAGCGAGGCGACCTACACGGTGTCCGGATACGCGTCACAGACGGAGCGCGTGGACGGTGCCCCGTTCGGAACACGCGGGGGCACGTCCGTCGTGCACAACTTCCCGGCGGACGGCGACTACGTCTTCTCGATCTACTTCCATCACACCACCACCGGTGACGGCTTCGCGGGGCAGCTCGCGCGTGGAGAGCAGGTCGAGATCTCGATCGACGGCGAGCGCGCCGCGCTCCTCGAGGTCGACTCGTGGCTCAGCTACGCCGACCCGTGGGAGATCTCGATGAAGACGGCGCCGATCGCCATACGGGCTGGCCCGCACCGTGTAACGGCGGCGTTCCTCGAAACCGCGGAGGGTCCCGTCGACGACCTCCTCTCGCCGCACGACTGGTCGATTGCGGATCGTCACACGGGAATGGGAGGCTACGGGCTCACGTTGCTTCCGCATCTGCGGGATCTCGTGATCGGCGGTCCGTATCGGGTCACGGGCGTGTCGCAGCACCCGGTCCGGGATCGGATCTTCACCTGCCGCCCAGTGGGACCGAGCGAAGAACGCCCGTGCGCGAGCGCGATCCTGACCCGCCTCGGTGCCGAGGCATACCGCCGACCTCTTACGGACCGGGACGCGGACGCGCTCTTGGCCTTCTACGACGAGGGCGCAGAGGAGGGCGGCTTCGAGATCGGCGTCCGGACGGCACTCCAAGCGATCCTGGCCAGCCCGCACTTCGTCTTCCGCTTCGAGCGGCCCGCGCAGGAGGCCGGCCCGGGCGGCGTGTACCGCATCAGCGACCACGCGCTCGCGAGTCGCCTCTCGTTCTTCCTCTGGGCGCTGCCGCCCGACGCCGAGCTCCGACGACTCGCCGACGAGGGCCGGCTCGGCGACCCCGGCGAGCTGAGCACCCAGGTCGATCGCATGCTCGCGGATCCGCGCGCGGAGGCGCTCGGCACGCGCTTCGCGTCGCAGTGGCTCCGGCTTCAGGACCTCGACAAGGTGCATCCGGATTCCTACTGGTTCCCCGACTTCGACCAGCAGCTCGCCGACGCCATGCGCCGCGAGACCGAGCTGTTCTTCACCGACCTTGTCCGGCGCGACGGGAGCGTCTTCGACCTCTATCAGGCCGATTACACCTTCGTGAACGAGCGACTGGCCGCCCACTACGGGATTCCGGGGGTGACAGGGCGTGCGTTTCGCCGTGTCGAATACCCGGACGCCCGTCGGCGCGGCGTGCTCGGGCACGGCAGCGTGCTCACGTTGACGTCCCACGCGGATCGCACGTCGCCCGTCCTCCGTGGAAAATGGGTCATGGAGGTGCTCATGGGCACGCCTCCCCCGCCACCCCCTCCGGGCGTGCCGGACCTGGAGGAGACCGACGCCGCGTCGGAGGGCCGCACGCTCACGACGCGCGAGCGGATGGAGGCCCACCGTGCGAATCCGACGTGCAACTCCTGTCACCGCTTCATCGACCCGATCGGACTCGCGCTCGATGCCTTCGACGTCACGGGACGGTGGCGGATCCGAGAGCACGGCAATCCTCTCGATACGCGCGGCGAGTTGTACGACGGCACGTCGATCGATTCGCCTTCGGCGCTGGTCGACGCCCTATTGAAGCGTCCTGAACCGCTCATGCGGACGTTCACGCAAAATCTCATGGCCTACGCACTCGGTCGAAGGGTCGAGTACTACGACCAGCCCACCATCCGCGCGATCGTCCGGAATGCAGCGAGCGAGGGGTACGGCATTTCCGCCTTCATTCGTGGGGTCGCGACGAGCGACGCCTTCCGCATGCAACGAGTCGAGGTCTCCCGGCCATGAACTTCATCACCGGCAACCACATCGAACGACGCACGTTCCTTCGGGGGATGGGTGCGACGGTCGCGCTGCCCTTCCTCGACGCGATGGTTCCGGCCGGGCGACTCACGGCCTCCGGCCGCGCCGCCGCCGATGCCACCCGCTTCGTGGCGATCGAGCTCGTACACGGGGCGGCCGGATGCAACGAGTGGGGCGCCACGCAGCATCTCTGGAATCCGCCGCAAGTCGGGCGCGATTTCGACCTCACCACCAGCGCGCTGAGCCCGCTCGATCCGTGGCGCGACTACCTCACGATCGTGAGCAACACCGACGTTCGGATGGCCGAGGCGTTCGAGGCCCACGAGATCGGCGGCGATCACTTTCGTTCGAGCGCGGTATTCCTGACGCAGTCGCACCCGAAGCAGACCCGAGGCTCCGACGTCTTCGCCGGCACGTCGATGGACCAGGTTTACGCGGGCCGATTCGGTCAGGACACGCCGATCCCGTCGATGCAACTCTGCATCGAGCCCGTCGACCAATCCGGTGGCTGCGCCTACGGCTACTCTTGCGTGTACACGGACACCATCAGTTGGGCCTCGCCGAGCGAGCCGTTGCCGATGATCCGGGACCCGCGCGTGGTGTTCAACATGCTCTTCGGCGCCGGTGGAACGGTCGAAGACCGAGCCATGCGTCGCCGCACGAACAGCTCCATCCTCGATTGGATCACCGGGGAGGTCGCGTACCTCAAGCGGGAGCTCGGCGCAAACGACGCCCAGCGGCTGGAACGTTACCTGGACACCGTCCGCGAGATCGAGCGGCGCATCCAGGGGGTCGAAGCGCGCAACGCCACGGGCGAGGAGCGAGAGCTTCCGGGCGCGCCGGCCGGAGTGCCGGACTCCTTCGAGGAGCACATGCGCCTGATGTTCGACCTCCAGGCGCTCGCCTTCGCCTCGGACATGACGCGGGTCTTCTCCTTCAAGACGGGCCGGGACGCTTCGGGTCGGGTGTACCCGGAGAGTGGCACGGATCGGCCGTTCCACCCGGCGTCGCACCACGGTGGACGTGAGGAAGCAATCCTCGACTTCCACAAGATCAACCAGTACCACGTGGGCATGCTTCCGTACTTCCTCGAGCGTCTGAAGGCGCTCGACGAGGGTGGAACGGATCTGCTCGAAAAGACCATGATCGTATTCGGGTCTCCGATGGCCGACGGGAATCTCCACAACCATCGGCGGTGCCCATTTGTCTTGTTGGGGAAGGGCAACGGTGCGCTGGACGGCAACCTTCACTTCAAGGCGCCGGACGGCACGCCGATGGCGAACGTGATGCTGACGCTCTTACACGAGCTCGGACTCGACGACTTGGACAGCTTCGGCGACAGCACAGGCGAGTTCTCGCTGGGGATGCCGTTGTCGACGACTTCTGCCGGATGAGGGAAAAGACGGTATGACCGGAATGAAAACGATGGTCTCGCTTGCGGTGGCGGGTGGACTGGTGATCACCCTCGGGGGCACCGAACTCGCGACCACCCAGGGACCCGGATGGGCACGTGCGGTCGGGAGTGTCGTGCCGAGCGACGTGGGTGGGCATGAAGGGACCGCGGCGCTCATCGGTGCCGGTCCCGTCGCCGTCGACGACAACGACGTCATCGAGGAGTACTGCGTCCGCTGTCATTCCGATCGACGCCTTCGCGGAAACCTGTCTCTCGAGGAATTCGACGCGACGCGTCCCGAGCTCGACGGCGCGACCGCCGAGAAGATGGTGGTGAAGCTGCGCGCCGGGATGATGCCGCCTCCGGGCGTCTCGAGGCCGGCCGGTGACACGCTCACGGCGTTGGTCGAAGCGCTGGAGAACCGGCTCGATCGTGCCGCCGAAGCCGATCCGAACCCGGGCGGACGGACGTTCCAGCGTCTGAACCAGGCGGAGTACGCGGCCTCCGTGCACGCCCTCCTGGGCCTCCAAATCGACGGTGCGGACTACCTCCCGCCGGACACGAAGAGCGCGAATTTCGACAACATCGCCGACGCGCAGATGCTGTCGCCCACACTGCTCGACGCGTACCTGAACGCCGCCGCCGAAATCAGCCGCCTCGCGGTGGGCGACCCGAACGCGACGTCGCGAGAGGCGCAGTACCGGGTGCCCCGTTGGGCATCTCAGACCGAGCGCGTACCGGGCGCTCCGTACGGGACGCGCGGCGGCATTTCCGTGACGCACAACTTTCCGGCGGACGGGGCGTACGTCTTCCGCTTCTCGTTTCACCACGAGACCACGGGAACCGCCGTCGGCAACGGCGCCTCGAACCTGAACACCACCGCCGACGATCCCGAACGGGTCGAGATCTCCATCGACGGCGAGCGGGTCGCCTTGCTCGACATCGATCGGTGGATGCACGTGTCGAACCCCGGCGGCGTGGAGATGCGTACCGACGCCCTGCACATCACCGCCGGACCCCACCGCGTGACCGCCGCGTTCCTGGAGAAAGCGGACGGCCCCGTGCAGGATCTCATCTCGCCACACGATTGGTCGTTGGCCAGCACGGCTATTGCTGGCACCTACGGCATCATGTCGCTGCCGCACATGCGTGACCTCGTCATCGTGGGTCCGGAAAGTGTGACTGGCGTTTCCGACACGCCGATCCGGCGAGCGATCTTCACGTGCCGTCCTCTGGGCCCCGGCGAAGAGCGCTCGTGCGCCGAGTCGATCATCGAGCGTCTCGGCACGCAGGCGTTCCGCCGTCCACTCAGAGAGGAGGACCGCGAGGCGCTCCTCGGCTTCTACGAGTACGGCCGCGACGAGGGCGGCTTCGAGATCGGAATCCGCACCGCGCTGGAAGCGATGCTCGCCAGCCCGCACTTCGTCTTCCGCTTCGAGGAAGCGCCGAGCGACGAGGATCGACGAGGCCTGTATCCCGTCGCCGACGAGGATCTCGCGGCGCGGCTCTCGTACTTCCTCTGGGGTGCCCCACCCGACGCCGAGCTCCTCGACCTGGCGGAGCGCGGGGAGCTGTCCGACGACGACGAGCTCGAAGCCCAGGTCCGGCGGATGCTCGCCGATCCGAAGGCGCGGGCGCTCGGATCCCGGTTCGCCGCCCAGTGGCTACGGCTGCAGGACCTCGACAAGGTTCACCCGGACGTCCGTCTCGAGCCCGACTTCCATCAGCAGCTCGCGGACGACATGCTACAGGAGACCGAGCTCTTCTTCACGAATCTCGTGAAGGAAGACCGGTCGCTGTTCGAGCTGTACACTGCGGACTACACGTTCGTGAACGAGCGCCTGGCGAGTCACTACGGTTTCGAGGGGGTGACCGGCGATGACTTCCGCCGGGTCGAGTATCCCAACGACCGTCGGCGCGGCGTCTTGGGGCACGCGAGCGTTCTCACGCTGACCTCGCACGCGGGGCGGACGTCACCCGTCCTTCGCGGCAAGTGGGTCATGGAAGTGCTGATGGGCACGCCACCGCCTCCTCCTCCTCCGGGCGTCCCGGATCTCGAGGAGACCGAGGCGTCGGACGGGGGTCGCGTACTCACGACGCGCGAGCGCATGGAGATCCACCGCGCGAACCCCACCTGCAACGCGTGCCATCGCTTCATGGACCCCATCGGCTTGGCGCTCGACAGTTACGGCGTCACGGGCAAATGGCGCATCCGTGAGAACGGCAACTCGCTCGACACGCGGGGCGACTTCTACGACGGCACGCCCATCACGAGTCCCGTGGAACTCCAGCAGGCACTCCTGAAACGTCCGATTCCGCTGGTGCGCACGTTCGCGTCGAACCTCATGGCGTACGCGCTCGGCCGACGGGTGGAGTATTACGACCAGCCCACGATCCGCCGGATCGTACGGGACGCCGAACGGGACGACTACCGACTGTCGTCGTTCTTCATCGGCATCGTTCGCAGCGACGCCTTCCGCATGCAGAGCGCGGCCACGGTCGCGGCAGACAACCTGAACTGAGCCCCTAGGGGAGACGAACGACATGGAGTTCATCACCGGACAGAAGATGCACCGCCGGACCTTCCTCCGTGGAATGGGTGCCAGCGTGGCGTTGCCGTTTCTGGATGCCATGGTCCCGGCCGGTCGACTTCGCGCGGGCCGTGGCTTGGACGAATCCGACCCCACGCGATTGGTGGCCATCGAGCTCGTGCACGGGGCGGCGGGCAGCAACGAGTGGGGCGCGAGCCAGAATCTGTGGGCGCCGGCCGACGTCGGCAGCGCCTTCGATCTCACACCGAGCGCGCTGCTTCCTCTCGATCCGTGGCGCGACTATCTGACGATCGTCAGCAACACCGATGTCCGCATGGCCGAGGCGTTCCAGCCGCACGAGATCGGGGGCGACCACTTCCGGTCGAGCTCGGTCTACCTCACGCAGTCGCATCCGAAGCAGACCGAGAGCTCGGACGTCTACGTCGGAACGTCGCTCGATCAGATCTACGCGAACCGGTTCGGGCAGAACACACCGATCCCCTCCATGCAGCTCTGTATCGAGAACGTGGATCAGGCGGGCGGATGCGCCTACGGCTATTCCTGCGTCTACACCGATTCGATCAGCTGGGCGTCGCCGACCGAGCCCCTGCCGATGATCCGCGATCCGCGCGTCGCGTTCGACCTCCTCTTCGGTGCAGGGGGCTCCCCCGCCGAGCGGGCCCGCCGCCGCCGTACGAGCGGGAGCATTCTCGATTGGATCACCGAAGACATGGCCCGCATGCGTGGGCGACTCGGGCCGCAGGACCTCGACCGCGTGGATCGGTACCTCGACAACGTGCGGGAGATCGAGCGGCGCATCCAGTCGGTCGAGGCCCAGAATTCGTCGGGTGAGGAGCGCGAGCTGCCGGGCGCCCCCGCGGGCGTCCCCGACTCGTTCACCGAGCACATGCATCTCATGTTCGACCTGCAGGCGCTCGCGTTCGCTTCGGACATGACACGCGTGTTCTCGTTCAAGACAGGACGCGACGCTTCGTCGCGCGTCTACCCGGAAAGCGGCACGGAGACGCCGTTCCACCCGGCGTCGCACCATGGTGGGCGCGAGGCGGCAATCCTCGACTTCGCGGTCATCAACAAATACCACGTCAGCATGCTTCCGTATTTCCTCCAGAAGCTGAAAGACATCGACGAGGGCGGCACCGACTTGCTCGAGAAGACGATGATCGTCTTCGGATCGCCCATGGCCGACGGGAACATCCACAACCACCGGCGGGCACCGCTCGTCGTATTGGGTCACGCCAACGGAAAGCTCGAGGGCAACCTCCACCTGAAGGCGCCCGACGGCACGCCGATGGCCAACGCGATGTTGTCGATGTTGCACACCCTCGGCCACGACGACATCGACAGCTTCGGGGACAGCACCGGTGAGCTGCCCCTCACCATGCCGAGCACCACGGCGCCCGACCGGTAGGCGCGGGAGACGACCATGACAACTGGAGCCTCGAAGATCCGCCTGTCCCCCTCGCTGCGAGCCCATGCCTGGGGTGCCCTCGCGGCGACCCTCGTGCTGTGGGGCGGAGGCGCGCCCGAAGCGCCGGTCGCCGACGCGGCCATGAAGAACGACGTCGCGACGGTCCGGTCGCTGCTGCGAGACGGGGAAGACGTGAACGCGTCGCAGGGAGACGGAATGACCGGGCTCCATTGGGCCGCCGAGCACGGCAACCCCGAGATGGCCGAGCTGCTCCTGGTGGCCGGGGCCAACGCGGGCTCGGTGACCCGGGTCGGCGCCTACACGCCGCTGCACATCGCGGCGAAGAAGGGGGCGGCCAACGTCGTGGAGGTGCTTCTCGAGGGCGAGGCCGATGCGCGCGCCCGGACGTCACCGGCCGGCGTGCAGCCGCTCCACTACGCGGCGGCCTCCGGGAGCCTCCGAGCGGTTCAGGCGCTGCTCGAACACGGCGCCGAGGTCGACGCCAAGGAGCCTCGATGGCTCCAAACGCCGCTCATGTACGCCGCGGCCGCGGGTCGCACCGACGTCGTGCGCACCCTCCTGGTGGCGGGGGCCGACGCCTCGCTCACCGCGCGCGTGATGGACATGGACCAACGCGAAACCCAAGACCGCGAGGACCGGGCACGTCAGGAGCAGATCCACCAGCAGATCATGGCCGCAGCCGAGGGGAGAGCCCCGGCCGGACGAGGGGGACCTCCAGGCTCCGCAGGCGCGCCCTCGCAGCAGCGGGGGGATCGGCCCGATCCCGGAGCGCGCCCCGGCGGTCCGCCAGCCGGCGCCGGCACCCCGGACCGGGCTCCGTCGCGTGAGGAGATCAACGACCAGCAACGCGATCGCGTGCCCTCGTCGCGCTATTCGCACGCCCAGCTGGTGGGTGGCTACGGTGGTCTGTCGCCGCTGCACCTGGCCGCACGGGAAGGCCATATCGAGACCGCGATGGCGCTCGTCCAGGCCGGCGTGGACATCGACCAGCAGAGCGGCGGAGACCACTCCACGCCGCTCCTCATTGCCACGATCAACGGCCATTTCGACCTGGCGATGAGGCTGTTCGAGGCGGGGGCCGACCCGGGGATCGCCTCGGACGCGAACGCTACACCGCTGTACACGACGCTCAACACGCAGTGGATTCCGAAGTCGCGGCACCCGCAGCCCGCCGATTACATGCAGCAGGAGGTGACCTACCTGGAGCTCATGAAGGCGTTCCTGGAGGCCGGTGTGGATCCGAATGTCCGTCTCACCAAGCAGCTCTGGTTCACCACCTTCGGTGACGATTACCTGCGTGTGGATCGCATGGGCGCGACGCCCTTCTGGCGTGCCGCCTACGCGCTCGACCTCGACGCCATGAAGATGCTGGTCGCATACGGAGCCGATCCGAACATCCCGACCATGAAGACGGCGGGCGGCCGGTTCGGTCGCGGCCCGGCGACCGTGGGACCCGACCCCTCCGGCCTACCGCCCGTCGAGGTCGGTGGACCCGGCGCCTATCCGATTCACGCCGCCACGGGGGTCGGCTACGGAGAGGGGTACGCGGCGAACATCCATCGTGTCGTGCCGGATGGGTGGCTGCCCGCGGTCCGGTATCTGGTCGAGGAGCTCGGGGCCGACGTGAACGCGCGCGACCACAACGGCTACAACGCCGTGCACCATGCCGCGTCGCGGGGCGACAACGAGTTGATCCTCTACTTGGTGGAGCAGGGGGCCGACGTGACCGCGGTGAGCAGGGAGGGACGAACCACGGTCGACATGGCGAACGGACCGTTTCAGCGTATCAGCCCGTTTCCGGCGACCATCGAGCTGCTCGAGAGCCTGGGCGCCAAGAACAACCACAACTGCGTGTCCTGCTGAGTCGACGCGAGCCCGCTAGCGTGCCAAGCGATCGAGCGGGCCGACGTCAGCTGGGGTCCTGGAGCTCCGCCATGACCTCCTCGAAGCTCGCCCTCAGGTCGCCGTCGAGGCTGATCAGGAGGATGAAGTCGTCGTACTCCTCGCGGGTCATCTCGTGCTCTTCGAGAATCGCCGCGATCTTGGTGTCGACCTCTTCCCGGGCGCGGTTGCGTCCTTCCGCATCGTGCACCCGGGCGATAGCCCCGTGGAATTCGTCACGGGCGACGTTGATGGCGAGGTGGACCTGCGCGAAACGCACGAGCTGCTCCCGGTCGGGGGTCGGCGGGGCGTCTTGAGCCCACGCCGCTGCCGGACCGGCCAGCGCCAAGAGAGCGAAGAGGGCCAGGCTCGAGCCCAGCGCGCGTCGTTGAAACGTCATCGGTGTTCCTGTGTCGACTTGAACTGACGCAGTGGTCGGATCCCCCAACGGGGCAGGTGTACTACCGTTGTTTGCCGCCCGAAGTTCATCGTATTCTTCGGCTTCGGGTCGACGTACGAATCCTGACGCGGAGAGCATCATACCTATCTACGAGTACTCCTGCCAAGACTGTGGGAACGACTTCGAGGCGCTCATTCGCGGCGACGCCAAGGCGGTGTGCCCCGAATGCGAGAGCCAAAACCTGGAGCGCGCGTTCTCTCTTCCGACGGTACATTCGTCCGGGACGCACGAGATGGCGATGCGCGCCGCGCGCAAGCGCGACAAGCGTCAGGGCGAGGAGCGAATGCACACGCAGCGTGAGTACGAGCTGAACCACGACGACCACTGAGACCAACTCAACGAA
>JAOTVL010000197.1 GCA_029863525.1 Gemmatimonadota bacterium | reverse complement strand
CGACCTTTCGAGGCGCAGGCGGGCTATGGAAGTCCCGACGACCCGAGGAGCTGGCGACGCCCGCAGCCTTCGCGCGGGATCCGTGTCTCGTGTGGGAGTGGTATGCCTCGCGCAGGGCGTTCCTCTTGGAGTGTTCCCCCAACAATGCGCATATGGCCCTTGCCGGTTTGGCAATCGTGCACGCGGGCACGACGCTCGTCACACAGAACGTGGATGGGCTGCATCACCGAGCGGCCGACACCGTCGCCGGTGCGGACAGCGACCCAACGGTCGCGTACCCTCTCGAGGTGCATGGCGCCCTGCATCGTGACCTTTGCTCGGGCTGCGGCCGACGCACACCCGGACGTGTGGACGTGGACGCATCCAGCGCCGAGACCTTACCCAGGTGCGAGGAGTGCGAGGGCCTGTTGCGTCCCGATGTAGTCTGGTTCGGCGAAGCGTTGGATGCAGAGGTGCTCGGGGCCTCTTTCGAGGCCGCACGCATCGCCGACGTCTGCCTCGTCGTAGGCACGAGCGCCGTCGTCTATCCGGCGGCCTCCGTTCCCGAGATCACGCACCACAACGGCGGCACGATCATCGAGATCAATCCCGAGCCGACCCCGCTCACGCACTTAGCCACCGTGAGCCTGCGTGGACACGCGGGCGAGCTGGTCCCCGCCGTCCTCCCGGACTCGTAGCTCAGCGGGCGGCAAGGCCACCCCCCTAAGAAAGTGGTGGCCGACGCTCCCTCAACTCGGTAACCCACAGACCCGAGTTGAAGTCCGACGAGTAGATCCTTCCTTTGTGCAGCTGCGCGCCCCAGGTCATGGGCCAGTTCGGCACGGCGGAGTTCGCGTCGGTGGTCCGAATCACCGCGACTTCGCGGCCCTGAGCGTACAGGTCCCCACGCAGCTCGCCGGATATGTCGAGCACGCGCAGCCCTGCCTGGTAGTAGCCGACGTACAGCCGGTCTCCATCTGCCCACACGTTGTGCACGCCTGCCTCGGGAACCTCGTACTTGGCGACCTCCACCGGATTCTCGATATCGCTCATGTCGAGCACGTGGATGTAGCCGCTGGCCTGGATGGGGTCGTCCGGATTCCAGTTGGCCGGGAAGATCTCGTCCCCCACGAAGAGGTACCTGCCGTGCCGCCACGCGACGTGCGAGTTGCCGACCGGGTACTTGTATTGGCTGACGAAGGTCGGCGACGTCGGTGAGCCGCCGTGCGTCCCGGCGCCCACGTCGAGCACGATCGCGCCATCGTCCCAGTACGAGGCGTAGAGGTAGCCGTCCGTGACCATGACGTCGTGTAAGACGCGGGCCGGGTTCTCGATGGACCACCTCCCCACCTCGACCGGGCTCACGGGGTCGGCAATGTCGATTATGTGAATGGCGTTCGTGCCGTTGTGTACGGCGTACACGAGTTCGTTCACGCCATCGATCCAAACGTTGTGGACGCCGCCCGTCACGGTCTCGGTGTACTCGGACAGCACGGCCGGATGCGCGGGATCGCTCAGGTCGAGGAACACCAAGCCGTTTCGTCGGCTCGATGCACCCTCGCGCGTAAGAATCCCGAGACGGTTGTTCGGATGGATCTTCACGTCGTTGATGCGGCGGGCATCGAGCTGAACCGAATCCGTGGCCACGGGTCGAGCAGGGTCCGTCACGTCGAAGGCCAGCATCCAGTCCCACTCGTACGTGCCCACGTAGGCATAGTCCCGTCCGTCCACCCCCTCGAAGACCCACATGTCTCCGGAGTGATGCTCGGAGATGGCCCCGCGACCGATTTGCACGATCTCGGCATCGATGAAGCGCTGCTCGACCCGTACCACGCCACTCGCCACGACCCGCTCTCCGAGCCGAGCCGTCACACGGTACGCCCCGGGTTCCTCGGCCACGAAGACCCCTTCCCCACCGTCGCCTTCGATCTGAGCGCCAGCTCCGCTGATCGACCATTCGGGGAAGACGGCGACCTCGGTGCCGTCACGCGTCGCGGCCACGCCCCGGAAGCGAACGACGTCGCCGGTGCGCGCACGCACCTCGTTCGGTTCGACCGCATACGTCAAACCAGGGTCGGGCCGGACCGTCACGAGGACGGACGCGGTCGCCTGCCCGCTGCGCGCTTCGATCGTGGCGCTTCCCTCGCGTCGCGCGAATACGAGCCCCGCTCCATCGACCGCCGCGACGCTCGGGTCGCTGCTCCGATACGTGAGGTCCGGATCATCGACGCGGTCACCAAACCTGTCCACCGCTCGAACCTGAAGCGGGAGTCCCTGGCCCGCATACGGGGTGGTCGTCCCAACCGTCACGGTGAGCTCGGCGGGCGGCAGCGCCCGAATGACCAAGTTGATCGACGCGGACTGTCCTCCGACGATCGCCTGGATCGTGGCAACGCCCGGAGCCAGACCCAGCACCCGGCCCGTGGCATTGACCGCAGCGTATTCGGGCGTCGCGGAGAACCACCTCACCTGCAGCCCATCGACCTGGCGGCCCGTGGCGTCGATCGCGCGCACCGACAGCTGCGTCGACGCGGCGACCTCGAACTCCGCTTGGTCGGGCGTCACTACGAGCTGGGCAGGCGCGTCTTGGAGGGCGGCGACCATGAGAAGCACCGCGAAGGCGTTGCTCATACCGACTCCGATTCTGTGCGGAGGAAAGGAGCTTGATTCACCGGAACAAGGTCACCCCACCTAAGTGTTGGCGTCCAGTAGGAAGGATCGACTACCATTGATCAATCACGCTCCACGCCCGCGCCGACTTCTGACGCCACCCTCGGGACCGATTTCATGGCGAAACTGCGCCTCCACCGCCTCTTCGCGCTCCTGCTGCTCACCGCCTGCGCCGGTCAGTCGACGGTCGTGGTCGTCGACGTGGCCAACGTCGTCGTCGCCCCGGATCCCGCGTCTGTCGAGGTCGGGCTGACTCTGCAGCTCCAGGCATCCGCGTTCGACGCATCAGGCACGCAGATCATGGGTCAGGCCGTAACCTGGGAGTCGACCGTCACGGGCGTCGCCACGATCAGCGCCTCCGGCGTCGCCACGGGCATGTCGGTGGGAAGCACGGTGATCCGCGCCACGATCGGTGGCGTGACCGGCTCGCGTACGCTCACTGTGGATCCGACCGCATGCGTCACGCGGACCGACGTGACGCTGAGCCCCGGGTCCTACATGTCGTTCCCCGGCAACGAGTGTCTCCTGCTGCCCGCAGGTGCGCCGGGCGACCTCTATCGAGTGGCGATCGCGCGGCCCACCCTGATCGCGGACAGCCTCAATACCCCGATGGTCACGCTCGACCTTGCCCCGGTGCTCACACCCGCGGCTACCTCGGAGCAGCCGGCGCCCGTTGCCGCGCCTCCGCCGGTTCAGCGTCGCGAAGAAGGCCCCAAGATCGACGGCAGGCAAGCGCTCGAGCACCTCCGACGCATGGACGTGACCCGGCGCTTCCACAACGAACTCCGGATGCGTGAGCGCGACCTCGGTCTCGACCCGAGCCTGCGTCTCCCGAACCTCGCCCAGGTCGGAGGGCCGCCGGCCCGGGGCCACCTCCCGGCCCCGCCCGCGACCCGGGACCTGTACCTGGGCCTCACGTGCAGCACCTCGACCACGAGCCCTGTGCAGTTGATCGGCTTCGACGACAATCTGGCGATCTACCAGGAAACGGCGGAGTTCAATACGGATCCGATCAGTTCCGCCGACGCCACCGAGCTGCTCACCTACTTCGACAGCTATGTGAAAGACATGGTCGTGGCCTATTGGGGACCGGTGCCCGATACAGACGGGAACGGTCGCATGGTCATCACGACCACCCCCTCGCTCGATGGCGCAGCTGCTGCCGTGTTCAGTGGCGACTTCCTGCAGACGGCCGGCTGCCCGAGCTCCAACCAGGGCGAGGTCATCTACTTCGACGGGGATCTC
>JAOTVL010000078.1 GCA_029863525.1 Gemmatimonadota bacterium | reverse complement strand
TGGCTGCCCGCGTTGGTCGGGGCCGTTTCCGGATTCGCAGTTCTTTGGCTGGTCGGGGTCCTCGGGACGTGGCTCATCAACAAGCTGTCCCCGGGTCGCCTCGAATCCGCGGGTGTGGACCACGCGATGGGTGGCGGCGACATCAAGATGATGATGATGGTCGGGGCATTCCTCGGGCCGTGGGGCGTCGGGCTGACCGTCTTTCTCGGCTCGGTGCTGGCAATCGTGCTGACCGTGATGCGTGCCACGTGGTCGGCGCTTGCTTCCAGCCCTGACGAGGAGGCGTTCAACCGGCTCATCCCGTTCGGCGTCTTTCTCGCCGGCGGCGGGGCCGTTGCCTACGTGTGGGGCGAGGCAATCATCGGCTGGTACGTGCGGTCCGTCCTCGGTATGCCGGTCTAGCTCAGGGGTCGGAGCAGTCCCGCTTATAGCCGCACCGCTCGCAGATCAGTTTACAGTGCAGGTCGATCATGACGTTGCCACACACGTCGCAGTAGAAGGGCGGGCGCGGCTCCACGGCCTTGCCCGGCTCCCCCCCGCCCGCATCCGTCCGTTCCCGATCCGCTGACTTCGTCCGCTCTTGATCGGAGGCACCATCGCGATCGTGGCCGCCGCTCACGCGCCGGCGCGCCCGATCCCTTGGGCCAAGTACACGCGGGACCGCCGGACGTAGTGTTCACCGCCACCTTCGATCCATCGGGCGGCCGAACCTTCCAGACTCTTCTTCACCACTCCGGGCACGCCCGCGACCAAGCTGCGTCTTGGAACGTCTGCGCCTTCGAGCACGACGGTGTTCGCGGCGAGCAGGCATTCCGCTCCGATCACGGCGCCCTGAAGGATCACGGCGTTCATCCCGATCACGGTCCTGTCTCCGATCGTACAGCTTTCGAACTTCGCGCCGTGCCCCACCGTCACGTCGCGCCCGATTACGGTCGGACCCCAATGGCCGACGTGCACGACGCAGTTGTCCTGCACGCTTGTCCGAGGACCCACGACAATGCCGTGGTCCGGGTCGTCCCCTCGCAGAACCGCTCCGAACCAAATGCTCGCCTCCTCCCCGATGGTCACGTCACCGATCAGGACGGCGGTCGGCGCGACGAAGGCGGACGGGTGAATCGTCGGTCTCTTCCCGTCGAACGAGACGATCGTCGCCACTATTCAACCACCTCCTCGGGCGATTGAAGGCGCGTCAGCTTAGCTCTGCGCACCTGGGTGTCGGTCGCCTCGACGATTTCGATCTGAACGCCCTGGGTCTCGAACCGCTCGCCGGTATCGGGCACGTGACCCAACTCGTCCAGGATGAATCCGTTGAGCGACCGATGCTCTCCCTGGTTCAGCGAGACGCCGAGCGCTTCGTCCAGGTCGCGCAGGTCGACCGCGGCGTCGCAGACGATGACACGCTCGTCCACGCGCACGATCGCCTCCGCCTCGATGTCGGTCTCGTCGACGATCTCCCCCACCAGCTCCTCGAGCACGTCCTCGAGCGTCACGAGCCCGTCGGTCCCTCCGAACTCGTCGGCAACGATACCCATGTGGATTCGGCGGGCCTGGAAGCCCTTGAGGAGGTGGCTGAGTGCCAGCGAGCCCGGCACGAAGAACGGCTCTCGGGCCAGTTCTGCGAGGGTCACGTCGAGGCCACCCTTCGCCACCTGCGTGTATGCTTCGCGGACGTAGACGATTCCGGTCACATCGTCTACGGACCCTCTGTAGACTGGGACGCGGCTGTACGGAACCGCTGCGAGCTCGTCGACGATCTCGCGAAGCGTGCGGTCTTCCTGCCACGCGAAAATATCCACGCGTGGGACCATGACGTCCCACGCGGTGAGCTCATCAAGCCGGAAGGCGCGCTCGACGAGTAGGTTCTCGGAGGCCTCCAGCACGCCCTCTTCCTCGCCAATTTCCTGGATCTCACGAAGCTCGCGGTGGGCATCGCTCAGAGAGTCGGAGTCGCCCCCGATGCGATCTTCCAGGCGGGCCACGGGATGTGTGAGAGGGCGGGCGAACCGCTCGACGGTCAAGAGGAGCGGGGCGCCGGACAGAGCGAGTCGAACGGGTTTGGTGGCAGCCAGGAGATGGGGGATCAGATCGGCGACCACGAGCACGACGAAGACGCCCACGATGGCGCTGGGCACGGGCCCTGCGATACCCCACGTCGACACGCTCGTGAGGCCGATGATCGACAGGGCGGAGAGGTTGAGGAGTTGGGTCACGACGCGCACCGCCGCGCGGACCTCGACTTTGAGGTCACGCACGGCGCGGAGTGCTCCGGCGCCGTCGAATCCTTCCTCTTCGAGCGTGCGCACGTGCGACCGTCCGATCTGGAACGCCGCATCGTGCACGGCCGTCAGGATGGCGGATACCAGCAGGAGGAGCGCGACGACGACCGCCGCGATGGACATCACCGGGAAACCCCTGCTGGCCCGGTGCCCGCCGCCGGCCACGCCTCGCCGCCGCCGCTTCTACTGGGAGGGTGGTCGTCGCCCACCGGGGAACTTCGACCTATGTCCAACCCTGACTCTCCTGGAGGAGCTCGGCGATCACGTCCCGGGTGCTGCGCCCGTCGGCCTCGGCCTCGAAGTTCAGCACCAAGCGGTGCGCCAGTACCGCGGGAGCGACCGCACGAACGTCCTCATACGAGGGGATGGGTGCACCACGGGACGCGGCGCGAGCCTTGGCCCCCAACACGAGGTATTGCGAGGCCCTCGGGCCGGCACCCCACGACACGTAGCTGGCCGCGACTTTGGAGGCCTCTGGTCCGGGTCGAGTCGCTCGCGCGAGCCGCACCGCGAATGTGACGAGGGAGGGTGGCGCCGGAATGCGGCGGACCAGCTTCTGCAGATCGATGAGCTCGTTCGCGGACACGACCGCCTCCACCGTCGTCACCTCCTCGCCGGTGGTCCGCATCGCGACCTCTTCCTCCTCGTCTCGAGACGGATAGTAGATCGGCAACTCGAGCATGAAGCGGTCGAGCTGTGCCTCGGGCAGCGGGTACGTGCCCTCCTGCTCGATCGGGTTCTGCGTCGCCAGCACGAAGAAGGGAGGGGGAAGGCGGTAGGTCTCGCCCGCCGCCGTGACGGCCCGCTCCTGCATCGCTTCGAGGAGCGCCGCCTGCGTCTTGGGAGGCGTCCGGTTGATTTCGTCGGCGAGGACGATGTTGGCGAAGATCGGACCTTTCACGAATCGGAACACCCGCCGACCGGTGGTCCGATCCTCTTCGATCACCTCGGTACCCGTGATGTCCGTTGGCATCAGGTCCGGGGTGAACTGGATTCGGCTGAACTCCAAGTCCAACGCGTCCGCGAGCGTCTGTACGAGGAGCGTCTTCGCGAGCCCCGGGACGCCGACAAGAAGCGCGTGTCCGTTCGCCAGGAGCGCGGTGAGCATCTCGTCGATGACCTCGCGCTGCCCCACGATCCGCTTCTCCACCTGTCGCCGCATCGCGTCCGACACTTCGGACGCGCGCTCAAGTAGACGTATGTCCGGATGGAGCGCAGTGGCTTCGTCGGTTGTCGTCATTCGCTCTCCGTTGGCGGCTCGGCCCGCTGGCCTTCACCGCTCCGGACGCTCGAGGGGACGAGGGCCGGCGAGGAATCGGTCTGTGTGTAGGAATCCCGGCGGGACCCGACGTTCGCTGCTTACCCGTACCGTCCGATCCGGGTCCGCTCGAAACGCCCATCCGGATTGCGCGGAGGTCGACCCGAGCGGGCCCTCGTATCGCGGCTCGCGGAAGCGCCGAATGATGGAGGTCGGAGACGGGGATCGTCAAGCCATGAGCCGCAAGATCAGGGGGGCGCGGAAACCCCGAAAATCGGGCATACTTCCGGCTTGCGCTTTTTTTCACAAGGGCTAGTTTATGCAGGCTATGCGGGACACGGCGACGTTTGCGAGCCGGTGCCCGGATGCCCGGGGGAGCACGATCTTGGTCGATGACCCGGAGGGACCGGATCCGCGCCGCGAGATGTTGCGAGCGTCCGGCCAGTTCATGGGGCATGGCCTCACGTGGGCCCTCGCGGTTTTGATGTTCCTCGGTGTCGGTGCGTGGGTCGATTCGAAAATCGGAACCGCCCCGATTCTGACGATTGTAGGTGCGTTCGTTGGCGGCGCCGCAGGATTCTACAGCCTCTACTACCACATCGTGATCGAACCTCGTGAGCGGGACCAGTCCCCGCGATGAGGGCCAAAAGACGATGAGCCCCTCCCTGAAATACGCGCTGTCAGGCACCGCCGCGGTCGCGGTGGCCGCGACCTTCCTCTGGCCGCTCCTCGACGCGGCAGGACGTAACGGCGTCCTGCTCGCGGCGGCGATCGCGCTGCCGGTACAGATCATCGCCTTCGCGATCCTGTTTCGTTTTCGAGAGGGCGTGAACGGCTTCCTCGCCGCGTGGGTGGGCGGCACCGCTCTGAGGATGCTCGTGATCGCGGGTGTCTCCTTCGCGGTCATTCGGTCGGGCATGCAGGGAGCGGTCCCGATGCTCCTGGCTCTGGCCGGGTTCTTTTTCGGACTCCTGCTACTCGAGCCGGTCTTCTTCAGGCCCCGAGGCGGCGACCTGACACATGCGCGTGGCATTGAGGCATAGATGAGCTTGTTGGCGTTGATGCAGGGGGGCGCAGCCGTGGCCCAGGAGAACGGGGGTGCGGACGGCTCGCCCGATCTCCAGGGAATGCTGACGCACCACCTCTTGGATGGGGCCGAGATCGAGTTCGAGGTGTTGGGCCGCGGGTTCGTCTGGCACTTACCGCACTTCGACCCGGTTAACATCGGTCCGCTGACCATCGATCTCTCTCCGACGAAGCATGTGGTCTTCATGTTCTTCGCGGCGATCCTCTGCCTGGCGATCTTCGTTCCGATCGGTAGGGCGATGAGGAAGAAGTACGAGGATCGGGCGCCATCGGGCGTCGCGAACGCGGTCGAAGCGATGGTGATCTACTTCCGCGACGAGGTCGTGCGCAGAAACATCGGTCACGGCGCGGACGCGTACACGGGCTACATCCTCACGCTCTTCTTCTTCATTCTGTTCATGAACCTGCTGGGTCTCGTCCCCTTCGGCGCGACGGCTACCGGGAACTTCATGGTGACCGGTGCCCTCGCGCTTGTCACGTTCGTGGTCACCGAGATCTCGGGCATGCGAGCGCTCGGCTTCTCGGGCTACATGGGCACGATCTTCTATGCTCCCAAGGGTCTGAATCCGGTCGGGACCGCCATCATGCTGGTGATCCTGACGCCGGTCGAGTTCCTCGGGAAGCTCACGAAGCCGTTCGCACTGATGATCCGCCTGTTCGCGAACATGATGGCCGGCCATACGCTCGTTCTTTCGCTGCTCGGATTGATCTTCATGTTCGCGGGCGGAAGCGCGCTCATTACCGGGGGCGTGACCGTCGCGTCGCTGGGGATGGTCTCGGGAATCATGCTCCTGGAGGTCTTCGTGGCGTTCCTCCAGGCGTACATCTTCGCGATGCTGACCGCGGTCTTCATCGGGCTGATTCGCCACGCTCACTAACGATCTTTCAACCCGTCGTCAGACGACAATCTCCAAGGAAATCAAATGCTCTACGGAATGCTTGCCATCGCCCAGGAAGCGGCCACCTCGAGTGGCGGTCTCGACCTGCTCGGAGCGGGGATCGGCATCGGCCTCGCGGTCATCGGCGCCGGCATCGGCATCGGGCAAATCGGTAACGGAGTCGCGCAGGGGATCGCGCGGCAGCCCGAAGCAGCGGCCACGATCCAGACGGCCGGCATCATCCTCGCCGCGCTGATCGAGGGCGCCGCGCTCTTCGGCCTCGTCATCACGATCCTCTTCAAGTTCTTCTAGGTCGCGGCGATGCATCGCCGCCTCCGGCGTTGGGACCCCCTTGAAACAGCGCCGCTATTCCTGCGGTCGTCCCGCCTTGGAGGCGACGCGCCTCACCACGCCCGCGCGCTCGGTGACCGCGGGGTTTCGGCCCCCAAGCCCCGCGAGGCGGTCGGGATCACACCCGGCTTGACCTGAGCAAACGAAGAACCACGGAGACATCATGAGAGCGAGTCGGATTACAGCGGCCTTGATCGCGCTATCCGCCGCCGGCCCCGCGTCGTTGTGGGCCCAGGGCGGTGGCGAGGGTGGAGGCCTGTACGATATCAACACGGGGTTGAGCGTTTGGACGCTCATCGTGTTCGGCGTGCTCGTCTTCATTCTAGGCAAATATGCCTGGGGCCCGATCCTCCGGGCGGTAGACGCGCGCGAGAAGAACATTCAATCGGCGCTCGACGAGGCGGCGGCCCGCAACGCGGAGGCGTCGCGGCTCCTCGCCGAGCACAAGGAACAGCTCGCCGACGCTCGACGTCAGGCGAGCGAACTCATCGCCGAGGGGAAGGCTGCAGGTGAAGGCGTGCGCAAGGAGATCGAGGCGAAAGCCCGCTCCGAGGCACTGGCCATCGTGGAGCGGGCCCGCGTGGAGATCGAACGTGAGCGCGACGCCGCGATCCAGATGCTCCGCAAGGAGTCTGTCGAGCTAGCCCTCGCAGCGGCGTCGAAGCTCATGCAAGAGAACCTGGACCAGGCGAAGGACCGTCAACTCGTCGAGCGCTACCTGAGCGAGATGGGCTCGAACGGCGGAGCGAAGGCGTGAGAGACGGGACTGTCGCGCTGAGCTACGCGGAAGCCCTCTTCGAGCTTGCGGACCGCAAAGAGTCACTCGAAGAGTACGGTGAGGCTATCGAGACGGTCGCCCGTCTCCTCGAGGAGGATCCGAGGTTCCGCCTCTTTCTCGAGACCCCCCGAATCCCGGACGAGGACAAGAAGAACGTGGTGGTGAGGGCCTTCGGGGACTCGCTGCCCAAGCTCGTGGTCAACTTCGTCCTCGTGACGATCGACAAGCGGCGGCAGCGACTGCTTCGGTCGATCGCGACCGCCTACCACCAGCTGCTCGACGAACGTCGCGGCCGCGAGCACGTGCAGGTATCCGTAGCCCGTCCTGTGGACGATGCCACGCGGGAGTTGATCGCCGAGAAGCTATCGGCGGCGCTCGGCAAGAAGGCGATTCCGCATATCCGAGTCCGGCCCGAGATCATCGGGGGGCTCGTCATACGGACCGGTGACACGATCTACGACGGATCGCTTCGACGGAAGCTCGACGGCATGCGTCGTCGGCTCCTGGCGGCCCAGCTCCCCGCCTCAGCCGGCGGGGCCAATTCGGCATGACCCGATCCATAACCCCTAGGACCCAATAGAGATGGCCAACGACTCCCAACTCCGCGCCAGCGAGATCAAGGACGTCCTGCTCAACGAGATCGAGCGGTACGAAGACCAGCTCCAGGCGGAGGAGATCGGCGAAGTTCTCGAAGTGAAGGACGGAATTGCCCGTATCTACGGCCTCACCAAGGCGATGGCCTCGGAGATGCTGGAGATCACCTCGTCGGAGTCCGGTGACAAGGTCACCGCGCTCGCGCTGAACCTCGAAGAGGACAACATCGGCGCGGTCATCATGGGTGACTGGACAAGCCTTCACGAGGGCGATCAGGTCAACCGCACCGGCAAGGTGCTTTCCGTCGGTGTGGGCGCCGCGTATCTGGGCCGGGTCGTCAATCCACTCGGCGAACCGCAAGATGGGCAGGGTGCGATCGAGATCGAGGATAATCGGCAGATCGACATCGTGGCGCCCGGTATCGTCAAACGTCAGCCCGTCAACGAGCCGCTGCAGACCGGCATCAAGGCGATCGACTCCATGATCCCGATCGGTCGCGGTCAGCGCGAGCTGATCATCGGTGACCGTGGAACCGGTAAGACGGCGGTCGCGATCGACACCATCATCAACCAGAAAGACACGGATGTTATCTGCATCTACTGCGCCATTGGACAGCGTGCAGGTAAGGTGCGAGGTGTGGTCGAGACGCTCCGTGAGCACGGTGCCATGGAGTACACGATCGTCGTCGCGGCGAACGCCTCGGACCCGGCCCCCATGCAGTACATCGCTCCTTACGCAGCCACGGCCTTGGCCGAACACTTCATGTGGCAGGGCAAGCACACGCTCGTCGTGTACGACGATCTCTCGAAGCAGGCGCAAGCGTATCGCCAGCTCTCGCTGGTCCTGCGGCGTCCACCGGGCCGCGAGGCGTATCCTGGTGACGTGTTCTACCTTCACTCTCGGCTGCTGGAGCGCGCCTCCAAGCTCTCCGACGAGTTGGGCGGTGGATCCCTGACGGCTCTGCCGATCATCGAGACCCAGGGTGGAGACGTGTCGGCGTACATCCCGACGAACGTGATCTCCATCACGGACGGTCAAATCTTCCTCGAGCCGGACCTCTTCTTCTCGGGTGTCCGGCCCGCGGTGAACGTCGGAATTTCGGTATCGCGTGTGGGCGGGGCCGCGCAGATCAAGGCTATGAAGAAGGTCGCTGGCCGACTCCGTCTCGATCTTGCGCAGTACCGGGAGCTCGAGGCGTTCGCCCAGTTCGGCTCCGATCTCGACGCGGCTACGCAACGCCAGCTCGCTCGCGGTGCGCGAACTGTCGAGGTGCTCAAGCAGCCGCAGTATCAGCCGATGCCGGTCGAAAACCAGGTCGCGGTGATCTACGCCGTGACCAACGGCTACCTCGACGACATCCCTATCGGTCACGTGCGCGAGTGGGAGCTCGGATATCTGGAGGCTCTGCACGCGAAGCATCAAGGCGTGCTCGACGGAATCCGGGACGGAGGCCAGCTGACCGACGAACTGACGCAGCAGCTCGTTTCGGCCATCGAGAGCTACAACGCCACGTTTGCTGCCGAGCACGAGCCGGCAGGCGCGACCGCCTGAGGGCCGGACCACCGAGCGGCATCGAGATCATCGAGACGTAGACCAAGAGAGGACGAGACGACGTGGCAGGCTCGCGAGATGTCAAACGCCGGATCAAGTCGGTGGAGAACACCCGGCAGATCACGCGCACCATGGAACTGGTCGCGACTTCGAAGCTGAAGCGCGCGACCGACCGGGTGTATGCGGCCCGCCCATACGCGGGAGCCCTGCACGAGATCGTCGCCGGGCTCTACTCTCCTGCGCTCTCCGAGAAATACCCGATCCTGCGCAGGCCGGAGACGACGAAAAGGGCCGCGGTGCTGCTGCTCACGGCCAATCGCGGCCTGTGCGGAGGCTTCAACTCGAACCTGATCAAGCAGGCGCGGACGCTCATGGAGGAGCTCCGCGGCAAGGGAATCGAGACCGAGCTGCACATCGCCGGAAAGAAGGCGGTCGCTTATTTCCGTTTCCGCGGCGAGGAGATGGCGACGACGCGGACCGATGTCGGCGACCATCCCACGGTCGATGACGCCGAGTCGCTGATCGGTCCCATTCGGGATCGCTTCGAGTCGGGCGCGGTCGATGCCGTCTACCTCGTGAGCTCGCAATTCAGGTCGGCGATGAGCACGCCGCCGCACACCCGCGAGCTACTCCCGATCGAAGGGGACCCGGACGCTCCTTCGGCCGACACCTTCATTCTGAGTCCGAGCGGGGACATGATCCTCGAGCGGATTCTCCCGGCCTACATCCGCAACGCTGTGTTCACGGCGCTCGTGGAGAACGCCGCCGCCGAGCAGGGTGCTCGTCGGTCGGCGATGAAGAGCGCGACCGACAACGCCGGTGATGTGCTCGAGCACCTCACCCGGACCTACAACCGGGCCCGTCAGGCCCAGATCACGCAGGAGATCGCCGAGATCGTCGGCGGCTCCGCCGCCCTCGAGTAGGGATACAGAGAGACATGGCAGACAATATCGGAAGGGTCGTTCAGGTCATCGGACCGGTGCTCGACGTCGAGTTCGAGGCCGCCCATCTCCCCGACATCTACAATGCGCTGAGCCTCAAGACGAAGAACGAGGCCGGGCAGGAGATCGAGCTCGTCGCCGAAGTGCAGCAGCACATCGGTCGCGGCCAGGTCCGTGCGGTCTCGATGTCGTCGACCGACGGTGTGACGCGTGGCATGGAGGTCATCGATACCGGCTCGTCGATTTCCGTGCCCGTGGGTGAGCCCTCGCTCGGCCGCATTCTCAACGTTCTCGGCGAGCCGGTCGACGAGATGGGTCCCGTCGGGGGAGAAGGTGCCGAGTTGGAGCGTTGGCCGATCCACCGGATGGCGCCGAGGTTCGACCAACTCGAGCCGAAGACCGAGATCTTCGAGACGGGCATCAAGGTCGTCGATCTCCTCGCGCCGTACGTGAAGGGTGGGAAGACCGGACTCTTCGGTGGTGCTGGCGTAGGCAAGACCGTCATCATCATGGAGCTCATCAACAACATCGCCATGGAGCACGGCGGAAAGTCGGTGTTTTGTGGCGTGGGTGAGCGGACGCGCGAGGGTAACGACCTTTGGCTCGAGATGAAGGAGTCGGGCGTCCTGGAGTCCACGTCGCTCGTGTACGGCCAGATGAACGAGCCTCCGGGAGCCAGGCTCCGGGTCGGTCTCTCCGGCCTGACGATGGCCGAATACTTCCGCGACGTGGAAGGACAGGACGTTCTCTTGTTCGTGGACAACATCTTCCGCTTCACGCAGGCGGGATCCGAGGTGTCGGCGCTCCTCGGTCGTATGCCGTCCGCCGTCGGGTACCAGCCGACGCTCGGCACCGAGATGGGTGAGCTCCAGGAGCGCATCACCTCGACCGCGTCGGGCTCGATCACGTCGGTGCAGGCGATCTACGTTCCTGCGGACGACCTCACGGACCCGGCGCCGGCCACCGCGTTCACGCACTTGGACGCGACGACCGTGCTCTCACGCGCGATCGCGGAGCAGGGCATCTATCCGGCCGTCGATCCACTCGACTCGACGTCACGGATCATGGATCCGCAATTCGTGGGAGAGCGCCACTACCAGGTTGCGACGGACGTGCAGGCCATTCTCCAGCGCTACAAGGATCTGCAGGACATCATCGCGATTCTCGGCATGGACGAACTCACGGAGGAAGACAAGATCATCGTCGGTCGCGCCCGCCGGATCGCTCGCTTCCTTTCGCAGCCGTTCTTCGTGGCGGAGCAATTCACAGGAATCTCCGGCAAGTACGTGAAGCTCGAGGACACGGTCGAGTCGTTCGAGCGTGTAGCGAACGGCGAGTTCGACCACCTGCCGGAGCAGGCCTTCTACATGCAAGGTGGCATCGACGAAGTCGTGGCGGAGGCCGAGCGCCTCGCCGCGCAGGGGTAGCGCTCATGGCATCCCTCAACGTGCGCGTCGTCTCGCCTCAGAAGATCGTCTTCGAGGGCGAGGCGGCCGCGTTGGTCGCGCCCGCTTGGGACGGCGACGTCGGGATTCTCCCCGGCCACGCGCCGATGCTCGCGCTCCTGGGCGTGGGCGAGTTGGCCGTGGATCGCCCCGGTGGGGGGAGCGCCACGTTCCACGTGGCAGGTGGGGTGCTCAAAGTCGAGCGCAACACGGTGACCCTTCTCACGGAGTACGCTGGCGACACCGCGCCTGAGGTGGTCCCCGCGTCGGCGACGGTCTTCGTGGAGGATGTCGAAGACTGAAGCCCCCTCGCCGGCGTGCGCACTCGACGTCGACGAAGGGAAAGGCGGCGCCTCCGGAAATTACGACGCCCCGGTGAACCGCGCCTTGGGCAACTCGTCGTGAGACTCGACCTCCACCTCCATACGACCGCCTCGGACGGTGCATGGTCGCCGGAGGCCGTCGTGAGGGGAGCAGCCGCCGGCGGATTGGACGTGATCGCGATCACCGATCACGACACGTCCGCCGCGGTCGAGGCTGCACAAGCAGTCGCGAGAGAGCTGTTCGTCGAGGTCGTTCCGGGAATCGAGGTGTCTTCCACGTTCCAGGGCAGGGACGTTCACATTCTCGGCTACTTCGTGGACCCCGGCTCGAAGTCGATCGCCGGCCATTCGACACGGGCGGGTCTTCGCCGTGTCGAGCGGATGAAGGAGATGATCGGGCTACTGGTGGAGCTGGGGATAGAAGTACCGTACGAAGCCATAGAGAGGGCCGCGGGCCCCGATCGAGTCGTGATCGGGCGACCGCACCTCGCCCAAGCTCTGGTGGCCGAGGGCCACGTGGACTCGGTTTACGATGCGTTCGATCGGCTCATAGGCGACGACGGACCCGCCTTCGTGCCGACCCACCTGCTGGATCCGGTCGGGGCTGTGGAGGTCATTATCGAAGGGGGAGGCATCCCGATGTGGGCGCATCCCCCGAACGATCTCGTCGATACGCTACTGCCGGAGCTGCTCGAGGCCGGACTCCGAGGACTCGAGGTGTACCGGCCGAGAAGCCGGCGCTCGGAGGTTCTGCGCCTCGAGTCGATCTGCCGCGACCGCGGCTTGCTCATGAGCGGTGGCTCGGACTGGCACGGGCCCGACGGTCCACCGCTCGGCGATTTCCATGTCGCGGCCGAGGAAGTCGAGGCGCTGCTGGAGGCGGGGGGGCTGTAGGAAACGATTGCTCCGTCGGAGCGTCACGACGGCGGCATCGAATGCGTACGGCGTTCCCTAGGAGCCAACCGCCCAAGGCTCCAGGAGGCGGCGAACGGCGGCCGCGACGTCGTGGGCTCCCATGACCGCTGCGACCACCGCGACACCGGCCGCGTCCGTTCCCGAAGCGATTTCCGCGGAGCGGGCCGCATCCACCCCCCCGATCCCCACGACGGGCACGTCCACGGCGCGGACGACCCTCTGGAGTCCGGCGAGCCCGACGACTGTCCCCGCGTCCGTCTTCGTGGTGGTCGCGTAGACCGTTCCGCAGCCGATGTAGTCCGCGCCCTCGGACACCAGGCGGCGGGCTTCGGCGGGATCGTCCGTCGAGGTCCCGATGAAAAAGCGCCGGAGGTAGTCGAGACCCTTCGCGGCAATCGCTGCCCTTCTCACGCCGGCGACCGGCACGTCGTCGGGTCCGACATGGACTCCGTCGGCCCCCAGAGCCAGGGCCACGTCGGCCCGGTCGTTCACGAAGAGCAGTGCGCCGGCGCCGTGCACCAGCGGCATGAGCTCACACCCCAGCTTGAAGAGCTCACGGGCCGAAGCGGTCTTGTCGCGAAGCTGGATGGCCGGGGCGCCGGCGGCCACGGCCGCAGAAACCACGTCGATGAGCGTGCGCGGATGCGCGAGCCCGACATCGGTGATGACGATGAGTCGAAGCCGTCGCGAGAGCGGCGTCATCGCGGTGACTCAGAGGGCATGGTGACGCCCGGAGCGTGGGCAGTCACTCACGCGCCGTCGCGCGCCGCCTGCGACTCCTCCTTGGCTCTGTTGTGCTCCCCCAGGGAACGCGTGAACGCGTGTGAGCCGTCTGGCCGCGCGACGAAGAACATGAAGTCGTGCTCTTCCGGTGTGAGGGCGGCGTCGATCGCGGACGCACCGGGCGAGCCGATGGGACCCGGCGGCAGCCCCCGGTGGGCGTAGGTGTTGTATGGGTGGTCCTGCACCGAGTCGATGGCCGCGTAGAGGAGCCGGCTCCGATACCCGCCAAGCGCGTACAGCACGGTGGGATCCGCCTGAAGTAGCCACCCATCCTCGAGTCGGTTGTGGTACACCCCCGCGATGCGCGGCATCTCCGACACGATCCTGGCCTCCGCTTGGATGATCGATGCCAACGTCACCACCTCCCGTTCGGTCCTGCCGGTCCCCTCGAGGATGGCCCGCCGCTCCGGGGTCCAGACTTCCCGATACCGCTCGACCATCGATCCGGCGACCGACTCGACCGTCACGCCGAATGCGAAGTGGTACGTGTCCGGAAAGAGGTAACCCTCGAGCGTCGGACCGGGCACGCCGAGGCGCTCGACGAGGGCGTCGTCCGTCAGCACATCGCGAATCTCATCGGGGGTTGCGCCGGTGACCTCCGCGATCCGAGGGATCATCTGTCCAATTTGGAAGCCCTCCGGGATCGTGAGGGCGACGGTCTCTACCTCTCCGCGGGTGATGCGCCTCAGAACTGTGCGCATCGAGGAGCGGGTCTCCATCCGATACGTACCCGACTTGAGGCTTCGGTCGGCTCGACGTGCCCGAACGTAGAGGCGGAAGAGTCGTGCGTTCCCGATGACACCCTCTTCCTCGAGCAGGTCGGCGACCCTGGGAAGGGTGGCCCCCGTCGGGATCTCTATGGTCACGGGCGTTCCCGGGCCACCGAGTGCCATGGGGCCGAGCACGACGGCCGCGATGACGACGCCGACACCGACGATCCAACGCGTTCGACGAGAGCCCGTCATCGTGCCGTGCCCGGGTTGTCGAGCCAGGCCTGGAGGATGAGCTGCGCGGCGGCGGCGTCGACACGGCCCTTCTGCTTTCGAGCGGCTTTCGAAAGCCCGCTCGATCGGACCGCTCGTTCGGCGCGAACCGAGGTCAGGCGCTCGTCGATGAAGGCGACGGGGACCGCGATTCGCTCGGCAAGCCGGACAGCCACCGCGCGAACCTCCGCGCACCACTCGTTCTCCTCACCGTCCAACCCGATGGGAAGTCCGACGACGAGTTGGCCGACATCGTGCGAGGCGGCGATCTCGGCCAGCAGCTTGAGCGGTGGACGTTTGCCCGCACGACGAACGATCGTGTCGAGGGGCGACGCGACCGTGTTCGTGGGATCACTCAGGGCCATTCCGATGCGCTTTTTCCCGTAGTCGATGCCGAGCGCGCGGGTGGGGGTCACCGAGTCGCCCACTTCCCGGCGGTCTCGCGAGGGGCTCCGACCTTCATCGGCTCACAACGCCGACAGCGCGGTGTCGAGGTCCGAGCCCTCGAGGAGGTGACCGTACAGGTCATGGACAGCGGTTTCGGAGCCGAAGGCAAAATCGCACCGGTCGTCTCCTCGGGACCGGCACGAAACCTCGAGAACTGCGATCGGCCCGCCGGCCAACTGCGAGAGCAGACCCGACAAGTAGCCGGTGCTGAAACTGCAACTCGCCTGCGAGGAGGGATCTGCCGTCGATGCCTCCGCCCAGTCGCGCGATTCGAGGATCCCGATGCCCGGGTGGGCCGAGGAATGCCGCAAAGAGCCCCATCCCCGTTTGACGAAGAAGTCCGACAGATGCTTCCAGAATCCGTCCTGGCTCAGTGCGAACGAGTCTCCGCCGGCCTCTTGGTGGACGAACGGAGCCGCCGCGATCCCGGCTTCGTAGCCGGCATGATGGAGCGCGCGCACGGTTTGGAGTGTGCCCGCGGCCTCCTCCAGCTCGGTCCGGAGCGCGTCGAAGACGGATACCGGCACCGCGATTTCGCGGGGACCGCCACCGCTCCTGGTCATCGCTCCTCCCTGCTCACGCTAGATTCCATCAGGCCAATATACATAACAACCTCGGCTCGACAGGGAGGAAGCAGCGATGGATGCGGACACAGAACGCGAGGCAGTGAGCTTCGTTTCGGGACTCGTGCTGGGAGCGATCATAGGGGCCGGCGTCGCCATGCTCACGACACCCCAACCCGGTCGCAAGACCCGCAAGCGAATTCGAAAGACAGCCACTCGGATCCGTGGCTCCGCCGCCGATCGCCTCGACGAACTCGCCGGTGACATCAAGAACCGTGTCGACGACGCCGTGATCGCAGCTCGTCGCCGCCTCCCGAGCTGACGAGAAGTCAGCGACCGCCGCCGGTCCGTCCGCGAATCCGGGGGAACCGAAAGCGGCGGCTCGACCGATCGCACAGCTCGGTCGGCTCCGTGCCGGGTATGTAGTACTCGATGTACTGGTCTTCCTCCGCACACCATCGCGAGGCGAGGAGGCCGGTCTTGCGATCGACCAGCACCGCGTTCAATCCCGCGGGAATCGCCCAGTCGTCGGGGACCGACAAGAGCGGCGGCGTCTCCTCGGTGCCGCTCTCCGCATCCGCGGCGGCACCCTCGTAGACGCGCCGCATGAAGGAGCCCCATACGGGAGCGGCGAGGCCACCCCCCGTCGCTTGCCGGCGTCCAGGGCCGAGCTCGAAGATCGGTTGCGGATTGTCCATACCGAACCAGACTGTGGCGAGTAGGTTCGGCGTGAATCCGTTGAACCACACGTCCGTGCCGTCGTTCGTCGTACCTGTCTTTCCGGCTGCGGGAACCTCGTAGGGCAGCCCTGCGCGAACCCGGATCGCCGTGTACCCTGTGCCTCTCCGGATCACGTCCTGGAGCATGTCCACCATGATGCGCGTCGGCAGGCTGTCGAGGACCGCCGTGCGTTCGGGCTGGGGCTCCCACACGACGTTGCCGCGCGCGTCCTCCACCCGGAGGATCGGGAACGGCCGCACCCTCGTACCCATGTTCGGATACGACGAGTACGCCTCGGCCATCTGGAGCGGAATGACTTCGGACGCGCCGATCGTCGAAGACGGGTAGCGCTCGATCTCGGTGAGAATTCCCATCCGACGGGCAGTCTGGGCGATCGTCTCCATCCCGACTTCCTCCCAGCCGAGCCGGATCGCGATCATGTTCGTGGAGGTGTAGAGCCCCTCCCGGATCGTCATGGGGCCCTTGAACTCCTCCGTGAAGTTCGAGGGACGCCAGTCCGTCCCATCCAGCTGCGGATAGACAACCGGAATGTCTTCGACGATGTACGACGCCGGGATGCCCGTGGTGATCGCCGCCGTATAGACGAAGGGCTTGAAGGCAGAGCCGGCCTGACGGCGAGCCAGCCGGGCACGGTCGAACTTCGACTGCTCGAAGTCGCGACCTCCGATGAGCGCCTTCACGTGGCCGGTCACGGGGTCGAGGGCGATGAACGCACCCTGCACGTATGGAGTCGACGAGGCGCGGAACTCGCTCACCGTATCGAAGTCCGCATACAGGGGGTGTTCGAAGCCCGGGTCCGCTTCGATCTCTGCCCAGCCGGCCTCCATCGCCGCGCGCGCCGCCAGCTGCATGTCGACGTCGAGCGTCGTGTGGACGCGAAAGCCGCCGCGGTTGATCTCGTTGCCAAAACGATCGGTG
>JAOTVL010000077.1 GCA_029863525.1 Gemmatimonadota bacterium | reverse complement strand
TGGCGCCCCCGGGCGTCATCACGTCCCAGAAGAGGGTGTGGTTGATGTACCCTCCGCCATTGTTTCGAACCGCGGTCCGAATGGATTCGGGGAGGGCCCCGAGGTTGGACACCAGCTCGATTGCGGACTTCCCGTGGAGGTCCGAATGGCTCTCCAACGCAGCGTTGAGGTTGTTGGTGTATCCCTGGTGATGCTTGCCGTGGTGGATCTCCATGGTCCGAGCGTCGATGTGCGGCTCCAGCGCATCGTAGGCGTAACCGAGATCGGGCAGTTGGAACGGATAGGGCATCGTGCCGAACTCCTCGTTTCGTGAGTACAAGTCGGTGCTGTCCCTGTTCGACCGGCCCGCCGGCGGTCGGATCGTCCCCTACGCGAGGCTTCTCCGCTACCTTGGGAGCGACAGGGCGTGGAGCATGCTACCTCGAGGCTCCGAGCCCATGATTGTACCGGAACCGGCGGTCCTCAGCAAACCTCCCTGCACCCCATCCGAAGTGGTCGATAAGGCGCTAGAACGAAGGATTCTGCTCGTCGATTGCGACGCCTTCTTCGTCCAGGTGGCGCGGCTCGAGGACCCTGAGGGAGCCGGTCGCGCTCCGCTTCTGATCGTTGGGGGCTCGGCGACCGGTCGAGGCGTAGTCACTTCCGCTTCGTACGAGACACGTCGGTTCGGGGTTCGCTCCGCGATGCCCACGTCGCAAGCCCTGCGTCTCTGCCCCGATGCGACGGTCGTCGGTGTACCGCGAGGGGCCGTCGGTCGGCGCAGCCGGGAGGTCCGGGCCGCGCTCGAGGATCTCGCGCCCGTCGTACAGGCGGCATCCGTCGACGAGTTCTACCTCGACCTCACGGGAACCGAACGCCTCTTTCACGGCGAGACGCTCGAAGAGACCGCGTGGCGCATCCGCCTCGAGGTGTTGGAACGAACACGGATTTCGGTGTCGCTCGGCGGGGGGACACGTCGGGTCATCGCCAAGCTCGCGGCCTCGTTCGCGAAGCCTGCGGGTGTGCACGTCGTGCCGGCGGGTCGCGAACAGGATTTCCTGAACCCCCTCGAGCTGTCGGCCCTACCGGGCGTCGGTCCCTCGCTGGTGAAGTCGCTCGAGCGGCGCGGACTCGTGACCGTCGAGGACGCCCTCCGCGTTCAGGAGGAGTGGCTCAAGCGCTGGTTCGGGTCACGTCGCGGGGCGTGGCTGTACCGCCGCGTGCGGGGCGTCGACGAGAGCCGGGTCGATCCGACGGACCGGCGCAAGTCGATTTCGTCGGAGCGCACCTTCTTCGCTGACATCAACGACGACCGGGAGCTCGAAGACAAGCTCATGGGGTTGGCGACTTCCGTCGCCTCGACACTCCGCCGAAAAGGCCTTCGGGCCAAGACGGTTACCGTGAAACTCCGCGACCACGACTTCTCGACCCGGCAACACGCTCGGACCGTTCCCGAGCCGGTGGAGTCGAACGCGGCCATCGTAGAGGTCGCGGGTACGCTGCTTCGCGAGCTGCGCACCGAGCGACGAGTCCCGGCTCGCCTCTTGGGCGTCGGACTGACCGGGCTCGTCTCCGCGCGCGAGTCCCACCAGTTGGGGCTCTTCGACGAGCCCGTCGCGGGCGAGACCGATCGGGACCGCAGCGTTTCACGCGTCGTGGATACGGTGGCGGACCGCTTCGGTATGGGTGCCATAGTACCGGGCCGGCTCGTGGATCGTCCGGGAGACGCCACGCGACGAAGAAGACCCGAGAAGGACCGCCCATGAGCCGGGGCGGGTTGAGGGACCTATGGCCGGATCGAGCGCCACTCGTCGGCATGGTCCACCTCCTGCCGCTGCCTGGTTCACCCGATTGGGGTGGAGCCATGGAGGCCGTCATCGAGCGCGCCGTGACCGAGGCGCGCATCCTCACCGACGAGGGGTACGACGGACTGATCGTCGAGAACTACTCCGATGTCCCATTCTTCGCTCGCCATGTCCAAGCCGAGACGATCGCCGCGATGAGCGTCGTGGTTGCGAGGGTCATGGCCGAGGTCTCGATTCCCGTCGGCGTGAACGTGCTGCGCAACGACGCCCACGCCGCGCTCGGCGTCGCGACTGCCACGGGCGCACGCTTCATCCGCATCAACGTCCACACCGGATCGATGTGGACCGATCAGGGCCTCATAGAGGGGCGTGCCGCGCACACCCTTCGCACGCGATCCGGCCTCGGTGTCGACGTGAAGATCCTCGCGGACGTCCACGTGAAGCACGCGAGTCCGCCGCCGGGCTCGACCATCGCGGACGCCGCCGCCGACGCGTGGCATCGCGGTCGGGCGGACGCACTCATCGTTTCCGGGAGCGGAACGGGCTCCGCCACGGATCCGTCGGAAGTCAGCACGATCCGGGGAGCGGTCGCCGAAGCCCCGGTCCTGATCGGGTCCGGTGCCTCACCGGAGACTGTGCGAACGCTGCTCGACGGCGCGGACGGCGTGATCGTCGGCAGCGCGATCATGGCGGACGGGCTGGCGGGTCGAGGCGTCGACCCCGTGCGCGCCCGGACGTTCATCCAGGCGGCACGGGGCCGACGCTAGCAGTGATCAGTCGCCGCTGACCGCTCGGCGCTGCTTCTCCGCGAGCGCGAGATAGGGCTTCCGCTCGAAGTAGCTTCGCGTCTCTTCCGCGACCACCGGCGCGAGGAAGAGGAGCGCGATCAGGTTGGGCCAGATGACGATCGCGAGCGCCACGTCACCGAGCGACCAGACCACCGCCAGTGGGATCACCGCTCCCAGGTAGTGGGCGCCCAGGAAGATCGCCTTGTACGGAAGCACTGCCTTCTGGCCGAACAGGTAGTGCGCACAGCGGTCGCCGTAGTAGCTCCACGAGATGGCGGTCGAGATGCCGAAGAGCAGCACCCCGAGGACGACGATCATGTGTCCCCAATCACCGAGGGGGGCGAGTCCCTGCCTGAACGCTGCGGCGGTCAGCGGCGCGCCGTTCTCCACCGCGTCTCCGTACAAGGACATGTACGACGTGCCGTCGGGCCCGACGGCTTCACCGCGCGACGGGTAGATCGTGCCGGTGAACGTCCTCGTTTGGGCCACGTCGATGAAGAGCGGCTCGACCGCCACCTCGTGCCAGGCCGTGACGGGCACACCCACGCCCGACATGACGTGTCGTCCGTCCACGATGCGGATTTCCTCCGGCGGATCGACGCCCTCCCATCGATTCCCTTCGGTCACTGCGATGTACGCCATGTCGCCCGAACCGACTGTGAGCTCGGTCGCGAAGCGCTGGGAATCCATGCCCGTCATGACGATCACCAGGCCAGTCAGCGAGCAAATGACGATCGTATCGATGAACGGCTCGAGCAGTGCGACCACGCCCTCCGAGACCGGCTCGTCGGTCTTCGCGGCGGCGTGCGCGATCGGCGCCGACCCCTGCCCTGCCTCGTTCGAGAAGAGCCCGCGTCGCACGCCCCACATGAGGGTCACGACGAAGACGCCCGCGCCCACGCCTGCGACACCGGCCTGCGGATCGAAAGCCTCCGTCACGATCCGACCGAAAGCGGGGGGCAGGTCGCCGAGGTTGAGTGCGATGATGACCAAGGCTCCGAGCACGTAGATCGCCGCCATGAATGGAGCGAGGATCGCCGTGACCTTACCGATCCGGCCGATTCCACCGAGGATCACCGCGCCCACGATGGCCGCCGTGACGAGCCCCATGATCCAAGTCGGGATCCCGAAGGCGGACTGCATCTGATCGGAGACGGTGTTCGCCTGGACCGCATTCCCGGTGAAGAAGGCCGTGAACGCGAGCATCACCGCGAAGAAGACGGCCACTGGCTTCCACTTCTCACCGAGTCCCCGCTCGATGTAGTACATCGGGCCTCCCGCGACCGTCCCGATTTCGTCGGTGGTCCGGTACTTCTGAGCCAGCGTGACCTCGGAATACTTCGTCGCCATTCCAAGGAACGCGGTCACCCACATCCAAAAGAGTGCGCCCGGACCGCCCCAGTGGATCGCAATCGCGACCCCCGCGATGTTGCCGATGCCGACCGTGGCCGAGAGGGCGGTCGTGAGCGCCTGGAAGTGCGACACGTCGCCGGGATCGTCCGGATCGTCGTACCTGCCGGTGGTGACCGCGAATCCGTGACCGAGTCGCCGGAGCTGCACGAAGCCGGTTCGAACCGTCAGGTAGAGTCCCGTGCCGAGCAACAGGATGACCATGACGGCGATCCGCTCGCCGGCAACCGAAGGTCCGATCTCGATGATGTACGTATTCGCGAAATCGACGATCGGCTGGAGGAATCGGTTCAGGAGGGATTCCATGCGTGTGCCCTTTGGAGGGAATCGGAGGTCGGCAACCGGCGCGCCGGCCCCGAAGATCTCAAAGCCTGGAAGAATGCCCCGACGCTAGCGGGTCGGCAAGCGATGCGTCCGACTTTACGCCGTCGCTAGGCTCCCTGGAGCGCCGCGTCGCACACGTAGGTCGCGACCGCCTCCGCAAGAAGCTCATGGGCGCGGTTCACGATGGCATCGAGCGACGGCGACTCCTGGAACATCTCCTCGGCCTTCTCCCGGAGCTCGGGAATCGTCGGCAGGTGAGGGAGTGACAACTCGGCGAGACGTGCCTCGGCTTGGTCCCGAGCTCGTCGGGCACGCTCTGCCAGGTCCTCGAGTGCGTGGCTCTCCTCCCACGCCTCGCGAACCCCCGCGGCGATGCGCTCGACGCTGAACGCCGCTGCTAGTTCGCCGGCTACCTTTTCGACCACCTTCCGACCGGCTGGGCGCTCGCCGAGTAAGATCGCTTCGGGCGGAGCACGCAGGTCCCACACGATTCGGCACCAGGACATGGCCCGCAGCACGTAGTAAGAGATATCGATCTCCCACCAATGGAAGCCCTGCCGGGTCGAGCTCTGGTAATGGTGATGGTTGTTGTGCCATCCCTCACCGAGCGTAATGAGCGCGAGCCAGAAGTTGTTGCGGGAGTCGTCTCCGGTGAGGTAACGCTGCGATCCCGAGACGTGGGCGAGCGAGTTGATGAAGAACGTGCAGTGGAAGAGGAGGACGGTGCTCCAGAAGAAGCCCACCACCAGCATCGCCCAACCACCGATCGCCCAGACCGCGAATCCGAGCAGGATCGCCGGTAGATAGGTGTTCTTGTCGAGCCAGACGAGCTCCGGGTACTTCGTGAGATCCTTCACGGTCCCGTAGTCCGGCTCCAGGTTCGACGGGTTGAAGATCCAACCGACGTGGGAGTACCAGAAGCCGTGATGCCGAGGCGAATGGACGTCGTGCTCGGTGTCCGAATGCAGGTGATGGTGACGATGCACCGCGGCCCACCAGATGACGCCGCGCTGCGCCGAGGTCTGGCCGAGGAACGCGATCACGAACTGCATGACACGGCTCGTCTTGTACGAGCGATGACTGAAATATCGGTGGTATCCGGCGGTGATCGCCCACATGCGCACCAGGTACAACGCGAGCGCCACGACGATGGCGGTCACGGGTACGCCTGTCCAAATGGCCGTAAGACAGACCAAGTGGGTGATGACGAACGGGATGGCCGCCGGATAGACGACGTCGCTGTGGGGCGGGTGCTGGTGGGCCAAGGGGGCTCCGGGGTACCGATGAGACGACGGCCCCCGAGCCCGGGAGCCTGCAGGAAGCTAATCCATGGGAAGGCAGAAACAAACGGCGCCGTCTCCGTCGGACCCCCCTTGGCCGCGGCGGGATCCGATCATATCTTCATATTCAGATTTATGAATACGATGATATCCCCCCCGATTCTCGAGCGCCTCAGCGTGCTCGGCGACGAGACCCGCACCAGGCTCCTGGCTCTCCTCGAGCGAAGCGAGTTCACGGTGTCGGAGCTGTGCTCCGTACTTCAGGTGCCGCAACCGACGGTCAGTCGCCACCTGAAGATGCTCGCGGCGGAGGGGTGGGTCGAATCTCGGGCCGAGGGACGGAAGCGCCACTACCGCTTGAGTCCTTCGCTCGATGACGCGGCGCGGTCACTCTGGCGTATCGTTCGGGACGAGATCGGCGGAAACGGGGTCTATCTGACGGACGCGGAGCGGGCTCGAGCGGTCCTCGAACACCGTCGTCTCCGGTCCACCGAGTTCTTCGCGGAGACCGCCGAAGGATGGGACGAAATGCGGGCGGACCTCTTCGGGTCCGCGACCGGCCTCGCGCCCCTACTGGGCCTTCTCGATCCGAGATGGATCGTCGGAGACCTGGGCGCCGGAACGGCGGCGCTCGCCGTACGGCTGGCACCGTTCGTGAGGCGTGTCGTCGCGGTCGACCGGTCTGCCGAGATGCTCTCGGCGGCGCGCGCCCGCACCGCGGACCGGGACAACGTCGAATTACGCAAGGGCGACCTCGAGAGGTTACCGATCGACGATGGCGAGCTCGATCTCGCGATCCTGGCGCTCGTGCTTCACTACGTCGTAGACCCGCCCGCCGTGCTGAGCGAGGTCCGCCGTGTCCTCGGCCCGAGCGGCCGGATCATCGTGCTCGACATGCGGCGTCATGAACGGGGCCCGGGCTTCACGGACGCGATGGGACACGTTTGGCCGGGATTCGAGACGGGGCGCATGGAGGCGTGGCTCGCCGACGCCGGTTTCGAGTCGAGTCGGGTCGTGCCGCTGCCCCCCGATCCGGACGCGTCAGGTCCGTTGCTGTTCCTTGCGTCCGGCACCCTTTGATCGATCCAAGAACATCCCTTAGAAGAACCACGAGAGCCAACAGAGGATTCCATGAGCGACACCGCTGTAATGCCCGACACCGCAACCGCGGACATGACCGAGCGTCCCGCCTTCAAGGTGGCCGATCTCGTGCTAGCGAAGTGGGGACGTAACGAGATCCGCCTCGCCGAGCAGGAGATGCCGGGCCTCATGGCCGCACGTGAGGAGTACGGCCCGAGTCAGCCGCTGGCGGGGCTGAAGGTCGCGGGCTCACTACACATGACCGTCCAGACGGCGGTCCTCATCGAAACGCTGATGGACCTCGGCGCGGACGTGCGCTGGGCCTCCTGCAACATCTTCTCCACCCAGGACCACGCGGCGGCCGCGGTCGTCGTGGGTCGGGACGGGACGCCCGAGGAGCCGACGGGCGCGGCGGTGTTCGCCTGGAAAGGAGAAACCCTCGAAGAGTACTGGTGGTGCACCGACCAGATGCTCACCTGGCCCGACGGCTCGGGCCCCGACCTGCTGGTCGACGATGGAGGCGACGCCACCCTCCTCATGCACAAGGGTGTGGAGTTCGGAACGGCCGACGAGGTGCCGGCCTACGACGCCGACAAGGAGCCCGAGGAGTGGCGAGTCATCCTCGACCTGCTCCGCAAGACGCTGAGCGAGGACCCGGGCAAGTGGGTCCGGATCACGAAGGACATGAGGGGCGTGAGTGAAGAGACCACGACGGGCGTCCACCGCCTCTACGAGATGGAGAAGGACGGCTCCCTCCTCTTCCCGGCGATCAACGTGAACGACTCCGTGACGAAGTCGAAGTTCGACAACCTCTACGGGTGCCGTCATTCGGTCATCGACGGCCTGAACCGCGCCACCGACGTCATGCTCTCGGGCAAGATGGCCGTCGTGCTCGGCTACGGCGACGTCGGAAAGGGCTGCGCACAGGCCCTGAAGGCTCAGGGCGCCCGAGTGGTCGTGACCGAGATCGACCCCATTTGCGCCTTGCAGGCGACAATGGAAGGCTTTTCGGTGCTCACGCTTCAGGACGTGCTCGAGACGGCGGACGTCTTCATCACCGCGACCGGGAACCGCGACATCATCACGGCGGAACACATGGCGCACATGAAGGACAAGGCGATCGTCGCCAATATCGGCCACTTCGACAATGAGATCGACATGGCCGGACTCGAAAAGACGCCGGGGATCCGTAAGGAGGAGATCAAGCCGCAGTACCACGAGTGGACCTTTCCGGACGGCCACTCCGTGCTGATCCTCGCCGAGGGCCGCCTCATGAATCTGGGCTGCGCCACCGGCCACCCGAGCTTCGTGATGTCGGCTTCGTTCACCAACCAGGTCATCGCCCAGATCGAGCTCGCGACGAACACAGACGACTATGAGAAGAAGGTCTACGTGCTTCCGCGACACCTCGACGAAAAGGTGGCACGACTCCATCTCGACAAGCTCGGCGCGAAGCTGACGAAGCTCAGCCAAGAGCAGGCAGACTACATCAACGTGGACAAGAACGGGCCGTACAAGTCGGATCAGTACCGGTACTGATTCGGTCCGCGCTTCGGGTCCGCGGCTCGCTCGTCGAGTTACGTCGCGTCGTTTCCTCGGGGACGGCGCGGCGTCTTCGTCGGGTCAGCCGCTCAAGACGAGTCGGAGGGCGAAGACCACGATCGCCACGGTGAGCACGTTGCGAACCCAAGCCTGCCCTTTGAGCACCTGCAGGTGGACACCGAGCTTCGCCCCGAAAAACTGACCGGCGGCGAGCATGAGGCCTGCCTGCCAGTCCAGCATGCCCGCGAACGCGAACAAGACCACGGCCAGAATCGTGAAGGCCAGGATCAGCGGGACCTTCACCGCGTTCGCCCGCACCAGGTCGAGCCCGTTCGCCGCGAGTAGCGCCAGGAACAGAAAGCCGATGCCGGCTTGGATGAAGCCGCTGTAGAGGCCGAGCACGAAGAACGCACCTCGAAGCAGCCAGCGCTTGGAGGGATCGGGCTCGAGGGGGTTGTCACCCGCCAACGGAGGATCGGGACGCCAAATCATCCACGCCGCGGCAGCCACGAGGATACCCGCGAGGATTCGCTCGAAGGCAACGTCCCCGATCTTCATGGCCCCCCACGTGCCCAGCGCGACGCCAACGAGCGCTGGAGGAAGTCCGAACTTCACCCAAGCGAACGGAATGAGGTCCCGCTTGTGGAAGCTGCTGGTGGCCCCGATGCCACCCACCACGATGGCGATGCGGTTGGTCGCGTTCGCGACCGTGGGCGGGAGCCCGATGAAGATGAGCAGCGGCAGTGTGAGGAGAGAGCCTCCCCCGGCGATCGAGTTGATGGTCCCCGCCACGAGCCCCGCGCCGACCAGAAGGAGCGGCGTCAGAATGTCTTCGGGCACATGGGCTCCGGTGGGGAGAGGTGGATCGCGCGGATCGGCGCGCGGACCGGATCATCCTCGCGCTCCCGGCGAGCGCCGTCCAGTCACGGAGTCACGCCTGCAACTTCGCAACCTCTCTCGACGTAGGGCAGTCCAACTCAGTGGTCCTCTGGCTCTTCACCATTCACACGCGAGACACCGATGTCTCCCCGAAAGGCGATCTTGAAAGAGCTGTCCAGCTCGCACGGCTCCTCCGGAGCGGCATATGTTCGCCCCGGAACGATTCCGGGATTCTCCGCGGCCCCCGACAAGTACCAAAAGGCGGTCAACGAGCTGTTGTCCGCACGCCTCGTGGAGGGGCGGAAGGACGACGAGGGACGCATGACGATCGCGCTCAACGAGCAACGCTTGCGCGAGATTCGGCGCGAGCTCCGCCCATTCTGGGCCAGGCCCACGGTGTGGGGCGTGCTCGCTCTGATCGCCACGCTGGGGGCCGTCGCCATCGGGTAGTTCGCGGAATCCCACACGATCCGAACGCGAAGGAGGCTCACGAATTCAGACGATGAAGCCCGAGAACATCATTCACTTCGAATCGTCCGAGGCGTTTCGGGCGTGGCTCGGCCGTCACCACGCCGAGCGAGATGAGCTTTGGCTCGGACTCTGGAAGAAGGGTAGCGGCCGAGCCAGCATCACCTGGCCGGAGTCGGTGGACGAAGCGCTGTGCTTCGGTTGGATCGACGGCATCCGCAAGCGCGTCGACGACGTGGCGTACACGATCCGGTTTACGCCGCGGCGCCCAGGGAGCACCTGGAGCCATCGGAATATCGAGCGGTACGAGGCGCTGCTGGCCGAAGGTCGGATCGCGCCCGCCGGTGCGGCCGCTTTCGAGCGGAGGACCGAGGAAAAGTCGGGCGTCTACTCGTTCGAGCGGAAGGGCCCAGCCCGGCTCTCTCCGAGCTTCGCCTCGCGACTGAAGGAGGACGGCGCCGCGTGGAGAGATTGGCAGGCGCGTCCGCCCGGCTATCGCAACAAAGCGACCCATTGGATCATGAGCGCGAAACGCGACGCCACGCGAGAACGGCGATTCGAGCAACTTCTGGCGGAGTGTCGTGCGGGCCGACGAGTGAAGCCGTTACGACGGAAGATCGACTAGGGTCGACGAATTCTCGACGGGCCCGACTTGGAACGCGATGTCTCGAGGGCCCGGAGAAGCGGGTCGGTGAGCCGGCCTGCGAGGCCGCCGGCTCACCGAACCACCGATCTGCACCATGGAGTACCGAGCGCTATTGAACCGCGTTGATCATGTCGAAGATCGGCAGGTACATGGCGACGATCATGCCGCCGACGACGACGCCGAGAACGACGATCATGATGGGCTCCATGGCGGCGAGCAGTGCCTCGACCGCGGTGTCGACCTCGTCGTCGTAGAAGTCGGCGATCTTGGTGAGCATCTCGTCCAAACCACCGGTCTGCTCACCGACGTTGATCATCTGAACGACCATCGGCGGAAAGACCCCGGACTCCTTGAGGGGGCCCGCGATCGTCTCACCGCCCGCGATCGAAGCCCTGGACCCCATGACGGCATCGTGAATGACTCGGTTCCCCGCGGTCTTCGCGGTGATCTCGAGCCCCTCGAGGATCGAGACACCGGACGACACGAGCGTGCCGAGCGTGCGCGTGAAGCGGGCGACCGCGGACTTGCGCTGTAGATCGCCGAGAATCGGCATCGCGAGCAGGATCCGGTCGATGAAGAGCTGACCCGGATCCGTCTGGTAGAACTGCCGAATCCCCACCACGGTAGCGATGAGCGCGATGCCGCAGGCCCACCAGTACGCCTGCAGAAACGCCGACATGCCGATGACGATCTGCGTCGGAATCGGCAGCGGAATGCCCGCCGACTCGAACATCGTCTGGAACGTGGGAATGACGAAGATGAGCAGGATGACGATCGCCGCGCCCGCCACCGAGAAGATGACGCCCGGATAGATCATCGCGCCTTTGATCTTCCGAATCAGCGCGTCGTTCTTCTCCAGGAAGGTCGCGAGGCGCAGGAGGATGGTGTCGAGAATACCCCCCGCCTCACCGGCCGCGACCATGTTCACGTAAAGCTCGGTGAACACCTTCGGATGCTTGCCCATGGCGTCGGCGAGCGTGTGACCGGACTCCACGTCGTAAAGAACGTCGGAGATGGTCTTTCGGAGCGCCTGGTTCTCCGTCTGTTCCGCCAGGATGTCGAGGCTCTGCACGAGCGGCAGGCCCGAGTTGATCATCGTCGCGAACTGGCGCGTGAAGATGACGATGTCGCGCGTGCTGATCCCGGTCCCGAACGAGAGCGTGATCTCTTTCGGCTTTTCCCGGACGGACACGGGAATGAGCTTCTGCCGATGAAGATGCGCGAGGACGTCGTCCTTGCTGGGGAGGTCGAGCTCCCCGGTCTGCATCTCACCACCCGATGCGGGACGGGCACTGTAGGAGAACGTTGGCATGGAGCTGTGCTACCTCGGCTGCGTTGGAGTTACTCGCCAGGGACGGGCTCACCGACGGCTCGCAAGAGCTCGTTCGGATCGCTTGACCGCTTCAGCGCTTCCTCAAGGGTGACTTCGCCTTTCATGTACAGCATCTGCAGTGCGTCATTCATCGTCTGCATCCCATGCTTCTTCCCGGCCTGCATGAGCGAGTAGATCTGGTGGATCTTCTCGTCTCGGATCACGGCGCGGATGGCCGGGGTGCACATCATCACCTCCGCCGCCACGACCCGACCCTTCCCTCTCGCCCTGGGGATGAGCGTTTGCGTCACCACGCCTTCGAGCACGAACGAGAGCTGCGCCCGAACCTGACTCTGCTGGTGCGCAGGGAACGCGTCGATGATGCGGTTGACGGACTCCGCCGCGGAGTTCGTGTGCAAAGTCGCGAACACCAGGTGACCGGTCTCGGCTATGGTGAGCGCCGCGCCGATCGTTTCCAGGTCGCGCATCTCACCGACCAGAATGACGTCGGGATCCTGACGAAGCGCGTACTTGAGCGCGGCTCGAAAGCTCTGTGTGTCGGCCCCGACTTCACGCTGGTTGATCATACACCCCTGATGGCGGTGAATGAACTCGATCGGGTCCTCGATCGTGATGATGTGTCCCTTCCGCTCCCGATTCACCTTGTCGATCATCGCCGCGAGCGTGGTCGACTTACCGGACCCCGTCGGACCGGTAACGAGCACGAGGCCACGCGGCCGATCGGCGAGCTGGTTCGCGATCGGTGGCAAGCCGAGCTTTTCGAGCGAGATGATGTCGTAGGGGATCTGGCGGATCGCCATCGCCACGCATCCGCGCTGCTTGTACACGTTGCCGCGGAAGCGGGACAGATTCTGGACGCCGAACGAGAAGTCGAGCTCGTCGTCGGTTTCGAAGCGCTTCTTCTGATTGTCCGTCAGAATCGAGTATGCAAGCGCGAGCGTGTCCTTGGGCGCCAGCACCTTGCGTATGCTGGAGTCGGTGAGGTCGCCGTCAACGCGCAGCTTCGCGGGATTCCCGACCGTCACGTGGAGGTCGGACGCCCCGCGCTGGATCATCTCCTGAAGGAGAAGACGAAGGTTGAGCTCTTGGTCCTGCTGGGGTTGCTGTCCCGCCGGTGCAGCCGGCTGGTTCATGTGTCGTCCTTCCCTCGTGGATGCGGTCGACGCTAATCGACGACCGTCGTCTCCTTGATGATCTCGTCCAGCGTGGTCGTGCCCCGTTCGACTTTCTTCAAGCCGTCTTCGCGCAGCGTGAGCATGCCCTCGGAGCGCGCGAGCTCCCGAAGTTCGTCGGTACCCATCTCGTTCATGATCGCCTTCCGTAGCGCGGTCGACATGATCATGACTTCGTAGAGCCCACAGCGACCCTTGTAGCCCGACCCACCGCACTGGTCGCACCCTTCTCCTTTGTAGAAGGTGGTGCGATGAGCCCAGTCCAGCTCGATCTTCGCGGAATTGAGGTACTCCTCTTCGTACGTCGCCTCCTGCTTGCAGTTCGAGCAGATCCGGCGCGCGAGCCTCTGGGCCGAGATGAGGTTGAGAGCGGAAGCCACGTTGAAAGGCTCGAGTCCCATGTCGATCATCCGAGTAACGGTGCCGGGACAGTCGTTGGTATGGAGTGTCGACAGCACCAAGTGACCCGTCAGGGCCGCCTTGATCGCGATGCCCCCCGTGGACAGGTCCCGGATCTCACCGACCATGATGATGTTCGGGTCCTGGCGCAGGAACGCCTTGAGCGCCGCCGGGAAGTCCATGCCGATCTCGGTCCGGACCAAGACCTGGTTGATGCCGTGGAGGTTGTACTCGACCGGATCCTCCGCCGTCATGATGTTCGTGTCGATCGTGTTGACCTGCGAGAGCGCCGAGTAGAGCGTCGTCGTCTTGCCCGATCCCGTCGGACCGGTCACGAGCACCATGCCGTATGGGCGTGAGATGGCCCACATGAAGTCCTTCTCGGCCTTGGGCTCGAACCCGAACTTCGTCAGATCGAAGGTCAGGTTTCCCTTGTCGAGAATTCGGAGCACGATCTTCTCGCCGAAGATCACCGGAAGCGTCGAGACGCGGAAATCGACGACCTTGTTGCGCATCTTCAACTTGATGCGCCCGTCCTGCGGAACCCGCCGCTCGGCGATGTTGAGGTCCGAGAGAATCTTGATGCGCGAGGTGAGCGCCGCTTTCATCTTCATCGGCGGCTTCATGACCTCCTGCAGCGCGCCGTCGATCCGGTAGCGGACCCGAATCTCTTTCTCGTACGGCTCGATGTGGATGTCGGACACGCCCTTGGTCACGGCGTCGGTCAGGAGTCCGTTGATGAATTTCACCACCGGGGCGGAGTCGACTTCCGCCGCGAGCGCGGAGTAATCCTCGTCGTGCGAGTCCTCGATGACCTCCACGTCGTCGAAGTCTTCCCACCCTTCGATGAGCTCGGTGATCTGCTCTTCCGGAGCGCCGTAGTAGTTCTCCAGGTGCTTCCGGAGGGTGTACTCACCGACGATCACAGGCTCGATCTCGAGCTTCGAGATGAACTTGAGATCATCGATCGCCGAGAAATCAGTCGGGTTCGTCATGGCGACGGTGAGCATCCTACCGACCCGCCTCAGGGGAAGCACCATGTGCTTCTGCGCCACGTTCGACGGGATCAACTTCAAGATCTTCGGATCGACCGTGACCTTCTCTAGATCGACCGCAGGCACCCGGTACTGCTTCGCGAGCATCCGGGTCAGCTCCTCCTCAGCAACGAAACCGAGATGGACGAGCGCCCACCCGATTCGATGACCGGAGGTCTTCGCCTCGGCAAGCCCTTCTTGGAGTTGCTGCTCCGTGATGAGGCCCTCTCGCACGAAGAGGTCTCCGAGACGTAGCTCCTGCGCGATCTTCGCTGCCATCAAGCAAGATCCTTGAAGGGGTTTGGAAACGCGGGGCGCGCCGCGTCCGAGTACAGAATACGGGTGCGGCACTGCGCGGTACAAGATTCCTCTGTTCCCGTGGGCCAGGACCGGCGGTGTATGCGGTCAACGCGTCGCCCCCGTCTCGATCGCGCCTCGGAGTCGAGCGATCGTTGCCGGGCCGATGCCCCGCACGCGCGCGAGGTCATCCACCGATGAAAACGGCCGGATGGCGCGCTCCTCGACGATTCGCCTGGCGAGCGCAGGACCGACGCCTGGAAGCGCCTCCAGTTCCCGGATCCCCGCTCGGTTCACGTCGAGCACCGTCGGGTACCGGCGGTCGGTCCGGGGTAGCCGCCCCCCCGCACGCTCCCCGGGTCGACCTCGGACCGAGGGTGCGAACTCGAGCCACGGCCGGAGGCGCTCGACCGTGGCCGGGCCGATGCCCCGGACAACCGTCAGCTCTTCGGGTCGGCGGAATACGGCGCCTCTGTCGCGCTCCCGCACGATCGCGGCGGCCGTTGACGGCCCGATCCCGGGAAGCCGATCGAGCTCGAGCTCGCTCGCGTGGTTCGGATCGATCCGTTCGCCGGCCTCGAGCGGTCGACGTCTGCGCGCCGCCTCGTCGGCGGCGGCCTCCGTCGCGGCTACGTGGGCCGGAAGCACGTTCGGAGCCTCGTCGAAGGTACCGGGGTCGGCCGGTCGGGAGATCGCCCACCGGGCAATGCTGAGCGCCAGGAGGACACCCGCCGCCCGCGTCAGGGCACGTCGTTCGGAATCATGCATGCACGAGGGTTGCAGGCGCACGGGGGCTCCGCCATGGGCCATCGGGACACGCGGTCGTCGACTCAGCGGATCGGGAGTGCCCCCGCCGCGAAGTCCAGCTGGCCGAAGATGCCGACCTGAAACTGGGTCGACCCGGTCTGCTGGCCGACGAACGATTGGCGGTCGTCGAAGCTCACTTGGAGTCCGAACTCGAAGCCCCCGGCGCTCGTGTCCATGGACACGCTCGCGGTCCGGGTCAATTGGTCGACGAACGCCACACAGTTATCCCCCTGCGCGGTGATTCTGCAGTTCAATTCCGAGGTGACGGCACCGAGCAGAGACAGCCGGATGGGCCGGTCCAGACGACGGGCGAGTGCGGACGGCGGGAGGAGTTGACTGCTCAGAGAGACGCGATGGCTTTGCTGTTCACGCTCCGTGCGCCCGGTTGGGTCCACCCCACGCCCGGAGCGAAACAACCCCCGGTATGTGGTGACGAGCGTGCGCACCCACTGGATGGAGAGATCGAGCGGTACGCGCGTGTCGGAGTCGAACCTCCTCTGTAGCGCGCGCCCGCCGAACTCGGTTTCCCGCGTGGTCCGCACAATGCCCGACGTCACGCTGATCGCTTGGATCCCGAGGAAGCGGGGTGGGCGCAGCGTCGGTAGCGTCCCTTGGACATCCGGCCAGGTCCGTTGCGTAGTTCGCCGCTCACTCCGAGTATCGAGCGTGGTCGCGTCAGAGATCTGGTATCCGACACGAACGCCGGCGCCCGCTGGCAGGGTGACGCCCGAGCCGAGCCGCCACGTGGATCGGTCGGTGAGTGACGCCGCGGTGTCGGCCCCGATGAAGCGGTAACGCTCGACGCCACCGAACCCGAACTGATACTCCAGCCGGGGGTCGATCGGGTCCCGATTGAAGCGTGACGTGATCCCGTCTCTGTACGTGACCGAGAGTGGCTGAACCGCCCCGAAGATGGCTCGGAGTTGGGCGATGTCGGGACTTTCTCCTTCGGCCGGCTCACCGAAGAGCCCCTGGGCGACGCCGGCCGGACTCAGCGCTACGGTGGTGCCCCAGTCCCGCTGGCCGCGTGCGTTGCGAGCGAGCGCAACCGTGGTGTCGGCACCGGCGAACGTGCGCTCGACGAAGTTCGTATTTCGCTCCGACTGATAGACGGTCGTCCAGTCGAAGTCGGTCCGCAGCCAGGAGAAGATCGACGGTCGGTACCCCAGCGCTGTTCGCAGCGTTCGGCTCGTCTCCCACCCCAGATCGACCCCGGCCAAGCCGGTTCGCTCCGCGGCGATCAGCGATTGGACCTCCGGAGCGGCCGCCGATTCGATGGGCGGCAGCAGGTCACGAACCGTGAGGAGCGTCAGGCTGGCTGTCAGGGGCTGGAGGGGTCGAAGCCGCACGTCCGCGGCGCTCTCGAGGAACTCTCGGGGAGCGAATGTCGCGGCCGCCTGATCGTCCAAGGCTCCCTCGATGATCCGCTCGAACCTGAAGATCCGGCTGTCTTGCTGGAAATACGACGTGCCCAGCGACACCCGCTCCGGTGTGAGACGAAGCCGCGCGTCGGCGACCTTGTCTTCGAGGAATCCGGGCAGGACCGAGCGGACGACTCCCTTCGCGAAGCCAGGAACCAGCCCGACCTCGCGTGCGTCGGGCTCTCGGAACCATCCGACGCCCGCGTCAAACGTCTCGGAGTCGCTCTCGGTGGTGACGGTGGACCCGTCGGCG
>JAOTVL010000196.1 GCA_029863525.1 Gemmatimonadota bacterium | reverse complement strand
CGCTGCGGTCCCGCAGGTCGACGAACAGGAGCCCGCCGAGGTCCCGTCGCCGGTGTACCCATCCGGCGAGCGTCTCGGTCGAGCCGTCGTGTTCGGCCCGGAGGCCTCCGACCATCCGCGTCCTCAACTGCGTCTTCTCGATTTCGCTACCCGCCATGTCCGCGCGTCTCCCCGCTGTCGGCTTCGCCGTCCCCCGTGCGACCCAGAACCCCTAATGCCGTTCCATACCCGGCGACCACACCCGCGGCATCCGCGAGCCAATCGATCGGGTCCGGCGACCGTCCAGGAACGTAGAATTGATGCCACTCGTCGGTCATACCGTACGCGAGTCCGACCCCGATCAGCGCGACGTGGCCGACCGAAGCGTTCGAACGGATCCGGCCGTAGGCGAGCGTCGCACCGAGCACACCGTACAGCCCGAGGTGCGCGATCTTGTCGCCCATCGGGAGCTCGAAATCATCTCCCAGGTCGGGGAGAGCGCTCAGGAAGAAGAGGACCGCTGCCCAAATGGCTGCGGGTCCCCAGGCCCGGATATGGTTCGCGAATCTCAGAAGGTCGGTCCGGTCGTGCGATCCATTTCGCGGCTTCAGTGCTTTCGAAGGGTCGGCTAAGTTACACGGGGCTGAACCCCGACTCAAGCAACCTCCGATGATCGACGACGACCGTCCCGACCTCCTCTCCTTCACGCCGACCGAGCTCCGCTCGGCCGTGGAAGAGCATTTTCGGTCCCGTGGACAGCCGGGCTACCGAACGGACCAGGTCGAGCGCTGGATCTACGAGGGTCTCGCGCGGAGCCCGAGCGAGATGACCGATCTCCCCGCCGAAGAGCGCGAAGCGCTGGACAGAGCGTTCCGGATCGCGGAGCCGGAAACCGCCATGGTCCAGGTGAGCGAAGACGGCACGGTCAAGCACCTCTGGCGGCTCGCCGACGGCGAGTTGGTCGAGTCGGTCCTCATTCCCACGCAGCGGCGCCTCACACTGTGCATCTCCTCGCAGGCCGGGTGCGCGATGGGGTGTACCTTTTGCGCTACCGGATGGGGTGGCTTCGATCGTCAGCTGACAGCGGGCGAGATCGTGGGCCAATATCGCGCGTCCCGACGGTGGGCGGACGAGAACGACCACGGCCCGATCTCGAACATCGTCTACATGGGCATGGGCGAGCCGCTGTCGAACCGCAAGGCGGTTCACCCCTCGCTGACCATCCTCAACCAGGGGTATGGCGTCGGAGCGCGCCGGATCACGGTCTCGACTGTGGGCGTGGTCCCGGGGATCATCGAGTTGGCCGAGCGGCCGGAGCAGTTTCGACTGGCCCTTTCGCTCCACGCACCGGACAGCGAACTCCGTGGGTCACTCATCCCGCTCGAGAAGCGCCATCCCCTGCCCGAGCTCGTGGAGGCCCTCGAGCGGTTCGAGGAGGCCGGGGGAAAGCGGATCACTTTCGAGTACACGATGATCGATGGAGTGAACGACGCGCTGGAGCTCATCGGGCCGCTCGCGCAGTTGGCCGAACGCGTCGACGCGTTCGTCAACCTGATCCCGTTCAACCCGATCCCCTATCAGGACTGGGGTCCCTCCAGCCCTGTGCGCATCAACGCCTTCGCGGACGGCCTATCCGCTCGCGGCGTCGCGGTAGCGGTACGCGAGACCCGAGGAAGAGACATCGACGCCGCGTGCGGGCAGCTGCGAGGCCACACGCTGGTCCAAATCGAAAAGGGAGCGACGCCGACGTAACGTCCGTGGGCAGGTCGCAGCTACGAAATTCCGCGCCCGATGCGTCCCCAGCGCACCTCGCGCAACGCCGGGAACGGTCGGTACGAGTCCTTGTTGTACGAGTAGTACGTGAAGACGGCCCGTCCCTCGAGCCGCCAATCCTCTAGCAGGCCCCAGTACCGCGAATCGAAGCTCTTCTCCCGGTTATCACCGAGCATGAAGTAGTGACTCTCTGGAATCACGAGAGGTCCCCACGTGTCACGAGTCGGTGCATAGCTCGAGCGGAGCGACGGATCCAGCAGATGGTCACGTTGCCACGACATCCACGGGTGCATCTCGTCGGCCACGTCGTCGTGCACGACATACGGCTCGTCGACGATCTCTCCGTTCCTGTACAGCACCCGGTTGCGCATCTCCAGCGTGTCACCGGGCATGCCGACGAGCCGCTTGATGAGCTTGAGCGTCTCCTCGTGAGGGGGGTCGAAGACCAGGACGTCCCCGACGCGCGGCTCCGAGTAGCCAGGGATTCGCAGAGTCGTTGCCGGGATCCTCGAGCCGATCGCGGCGCGGTTCACCAACAACATGTCGCCGACGAGCAGCGTGTCTTCCATCGATCCCGAGGTGATCACGAACGTCTGGACCAGGAACGTGCGTAGAACGAGGAAGAGCGCGACCGCGATGACGATCGACTTGGTCCACTCGAGCGCGGCGTTCGGGGCCTCCACCTGCTGTGCCCGCCGGCGAGCCCGCCTACCTTCAGCGGCCTCCTTGGTCTTCTCCGCACCCGCGCGCCGCGCGGCGCGCCTGTCCTTTTTCGCCATCTATCGCTCCGCGCCCCCGTGGGGCTGCGCTCGAGGCCATGTTCGGATCCAGTCCGGGACTGCGATCAACCCTGCGGGGCGAACCACCCACGCGGGTCCCACCAGTCACGGGCGTCAACACCGGACGCCCCGGACCACTGCGTGGCAGGGACGGTCCACTCACGACCCAATACTACGGTGACGTCGACGAAGAGGTTCGGGTCGGGGTCGCTCTGGACGTTATCGATTCCCAAGGCACCCGCAACGGCCTGGGCGATATCGGAGCGGCCTACGCGATCGGTGACCGCGGAGGGTCGATCCGGATCGAATGCGTCGGCGTTGCCGAACGCGACGACGTCGAAGCCAGCCTCGCGGAGCTGTTCGGTGGCAGCGCGAGCCATTCCGGACACGCCGCCGGCGTTGAAGACCTCGACGCGTACGCGCTCCCCCGACCAGACCTGCAGATCGTGAAGCGCGTCGACATCTCCGGCCTCTTCCAGCGAGCGGTACACACCTGTGGCCGCCACGACGGCCAATGCCGCGACGGAGAGGGCGACCCGTCCTGCCCAACGAGTCGCTCGCGACGTCGCGGCCCGAGAGCGGCCCTGCTTGCGGGGCCCGCCCCTGCGCCCGGCTGACCTCCGGGAAGCGGGCTTGCGGCGGCCACGCTTCGGCCCTCCCGAACCGCGCGTCACGACCGCTCCTCCGCGAGACGGTTCCAGAACTCGAGCGTCTCCGGAAGCATGGGAGCACCCATCTCGATTCGATAGAGCAAGCGTGCCTGCACGATCTCGAAGACGACCTCGTCGAGTTCGTGGGGCATGCGGCTTCGGAGACCGGCCCGCCACTCGGGAAGAAACGGTCTGCCAGGCTCCAGGAAATCGGCAGCGTACAACGCGCGGCCGAGCTGCCCGAAGCCGACGTTCCCGACCGTGTGCCAAGCGACGGCACGGAGCAACTCCCCGTCCTCCAAACCGTCGATTCGGAGCCGTTCGGCCGCCGCCGGACCGTGAAGAAGGGGTGCGGGCAGGGCCCGCAGTCGGGGAGGCACACGCGCCCGAAGTTCGTCTTCGTCCGCCTCCCTCAATGCGTCGTGAAGAAGTCCGGCAGCCTTCCACCGCTCTTGATCGACGTCTGACCGTCCAAGTGCGCGCGCCCAAGACCCCATCAGCTCCGCCACCCGATCCACATGGGTGCGTCGTTCGACCCCCACGACGGCCCACTCAGGGAGTCGGCCGTGCGCCGCGTTCGTGACGATGGGGTTAAACGGAGGGGCTTCGATGACGGTCACCGCGGGCGGGATCGGGTTGGGGCACAAGGGCTTCGGGGTGAAGGTTATGGTTTCGCCCGGCGTGACTCCAGCATTCTCTGCGCGGGCCCCCGGGAGGACCCCATTATCTTCCCCCGATGTCCATCCGTTGGGATTCGCTTCTC
>JAOTVL010000076.1 GCA_029863525.1 Gemmatimonadota bacterium | reverse complement strand
CGATTCTTCATTTCCATGGCCCTGGGCGCCCTGGCGCTTGGCCGACCGGCGGGCAGTGCGGCCCAGGAGCTCACGCCCGACGAGGCGCTTCGCCGGGCGCTCGAAAGTCACCCGTCCCTGGCCGCCGCCCGGGCACGCGTGGAGTCCGCGGATGAAGGGGCGGCGACGGCCCGTGCCGCGCGCCTACCGGGAGTATCCCTCAGCACGAGCCTCACGCGCTTCGAAGAGCCGATGATCGTGTTCCCCCTGCACCGACTCGATCTTTCGGAGCCCCCGTCGTTCGACCGGACCCTCGTTCAGGGCCGAGCCGGGTTCACGTACACCGTCTTCGATGCCGGCGAGCGCTCGTCCCGGATCGACGGGGCCGGAGCGGCCGCGGAGGCCACGGCGTACGGGCTCGCGATCACCGAGATGACCCTGACGGAGGCGGTGCTCACCGCGTATGTCGGCACGCTCTCGGCGCGCGCCGTGGCCGACGCGGCCGCAGCGAGGGTCCGCGCGGTGGAACAGGAAGTGGCGCGCACGGAGCAGAGCCTCCAGGCCGGTACCGTCGCCGAGGTCGACGTCCTCAGGGCGCGCGCCGCACTCCAAGATGCTCGCGCGGGGGAAGCGACGGCCACGGCCCGTGTCGGGTTGGCGGAGCGGTCACTCGCCCGGGTCACTGGCGTCCCGCTCGACGAAATGCGAAACCGCGCGTTGACCGATGTCGCGATATCAGGCGCCGGCTCGGACGGTGTCGACGCGCGCAGTCCAACCATCGAGCGAGCGAGGCGGATGGTCGCGGCCGCCGAGTCGACCGTCCGCGAGCAACGGGCGGGGCGACTCCCCGAGCTCCGCGCATCGGCCGCGATTCTCGACTTCGGGACGCTCTCGGGTGACCATGTGCTGGAGTGGCAGGCCGGTGTGCAGCTCTCCTGGTCGGTCTTCAACGGCGGAGCACGCAGCGCCGCGATCCGCCGCGCGGACGCGGACCTCCGCGCCGCGCGCAGCGAACTCGACCTCGCCGAGCTGAACGTCGCGGCAGAGGAAGACGCCGCGGACGCGGCGATCACCGAGGCCGACGCGCGCGCGGAGGCCCTCGAGGCCGCAGTCCGGCAGTGGACGGAGGTCGCGAGAATCGAGGCATTGGCTCTGGACGTCGGATCCGGAGTTCAGAGCGACCTCCTGCGCGCTCAGGCGTCCCTGTTCAACGCGCAAGCAGGGTACGCGCGCGCCCGCTACGACGCGGTTCTGGCTCGCGTGTCACGCGCTCGTGCGCAGGGCGTTCTCGACATTCAATGGGTGGAGGAAGCGTTGGAGATCCAGCGATGAACAAGAGACTCAGAGTGATCGTGCCGGTCGTCGTGATCCTGGCCGCCGCGACCTGGCTCCTGGCGCGAGGGACCACGTCCGAGTCGGACGCGCTCTTCGCCTCCGGCAGCGTCGAGGCCACGACCGCGGACCTCGGTTTCCAGCAGCCGGGCCGTGTCGGCCAGATTACGGTGAGCGAAGGCACTTCGGTCGCGGCCGGCCAAGAGCTCGCTCGGCTGGAGACCGGGGAGCTCGAAGCCACGCTTGCGGCCGCAGAGGCCCAGGTCGCCGCGGCGCAGGCCCGACTCTCCGAGCTGGTGCAAGGCTCCCGACCCGAGGAGATCATGGCTTCCGAGGCGGCGGCCCGCTCCGCCGACCGGCGTAGGGAAAACGCGAGGCTCGATCACGAACGAGCCCGTGAGCTCTTCGAGGGTGGAGCGGTCAGCAGACAGGCGCTCGATCAGGCCGAGACCGCCCTCGAAGTGGCCGAGGCCGCGCATGACCAGGCGGCGCAAGCCCTGGTCCTGGTGCGCGAGGGTCCCCGAACGGAGACGGTCGGGGCGCAGCGAGCGCTCGTCGCGCAGGCCAGAGCGAACGTGGCTCGCGTCCGGGCCACGCTTGAAAACGCCCGCGTGCTCGCGCCCTTCGACGGCGTGATTACGGTGAAGCACCGGCAAGCCGGAGAGATCGTCCCGGCCGGGGCTCCGGTGGTCACGCTCTTGGACCGAGATGACCGATGGGTCCGCATCTACGTGCGGGAGGACGAGATCGGTCGTGTCCAGATCGGGCAGCGGGCGGAGATCGCCTCGGACACCTACCCCGACCGAGTCTACGAGGGCGAGGTCGTCTTCATCGGGAGCGAAGCGGAGTTCACGCCCCGGAACGTCCAGACGGCGGAGGAACGGATCAAGCTCGTCTATCCGGTGAAGGTGCGGATCACGAACGACCCGGGCTTCGAGCTCAAGCCGGGGGTACCGGCCGACGTGACCATCACCGAGCGACCCTCGTGACGCCAGGCACGGTGAGCATCCAGGAGCTCACGCGTCGATTCGGGCCGCTCACGGCCGTCGACGGCCTCAGCGTCGAGGTGGCCCACGGAGAGTTGCTCGGCATCGTCGGCCCCGACGGGGCCGGAAAAACCACGACGCTGCGCATGCTCGCGGGCGTTCTGCGCCCATCGGGTGGCACCGCGATCATCGACGGCGTCGACGTCGTCGCCGATCCGGAAGGCGTGAAGCCCCACATCGCTTACATGGCACAGAAATTCGGGCTGTACACGGACCTGACCGTGAAGGAGAACCTGCACTTCTACGCGGACCTCTACTCGGTTCCCAAGTCCGAGCGGCCCGCTCGGCTGGAGCGCCTCTACGCCTTCAGCCGACTGGGCGAGTTCGCCGATCGACTGGCCGGGAACTTGTCGGGGGGCATGAAGCAGAAGCTCTCGCTGTCCTGCTGTCTGGTTCACCGTCCGTCGGTCCTCCTGCTCGATGAGCCCACGTTCGGCGTCGACCCCATCTCACGCCGAGAGCTTTGGCTCATTCTGCACGAAATGGTCGAGGAGGGCGTCACCGTACTCGTATCCACCTCCTATCTGGACGAGGCCGAGCGGTGCGACCGGGTCGTTCTCTTGGACGAGGGTCGCACGATCGCGATCGACCGACCCCAAAGCCTCCAGTCGACCATGCCGGGCACGATGCTCGCGGTACGGTCCAGCGAGCCACGGCGTGTGAGAGACGCCCTGCGCTCGATGGATTTCGTGCACAGCGCCGCGCTCTTCGGGGACGAGGTGCACGCGTTGGTGGTGCCGGGTGAGAGCCCCGACCGCCTCGTCGGGCTCCTCGCGGCGAGCGCGATCGACGTGTCGGGAGTGGAGACCATCGAGCCCTCGCTGGAAGACGTGTTCATTCATCTGGTCGCAGATGCCTGAGCCCGGCCCGCGAACCAAGCCCGTCGTCGTTCGCGACCTGACCCGACGCTTCGGCGACTTCACGGCGGTCGACTCGGTGTCCTTCGAGGTCGAGCCTGGTGAGATCTTCGGCTTCCTCGGCCCCAACGGCGCCGGCAAGACGACGACGATCAAGATGCTCACCGGCCTCCTCGCGCCGACGGAGGGCGAGGGACGCGTGGCCGGACTCGATATCCGGGCGGAGCGCCCCAGCATCAAGCGCAGCATCGGGTACATGTCGCAGCGTTTCTCGCTGTACACCGACCTGACGGTGGACGAGAACATCGAGCTATTCGGTGGACTCTACGGCGTTTTCGGAGACCGCCTGACGCGCCGTCGCGATTGGATCCTCGGCATGGCGGAGCTCGAGCATGCGGGCGACCACTTGACCGAGGCGCTGCCCCTCGGGTGGAAGCAGCGCCTCGCCCTGGGGTGCGCGCTGATCCACGAGCCGCCGATCCTCTTTCTCGACGAACCGACGTCCGGCGTGGACCCGATCGCTCGACGGCGTTTCTGGGACTTGATCGACCAACTGTCCCGAACGGGAACCACCGTGTTCGTGTCCACGCACTACATGGAGGAAGCGGAGTACTGCCATCGGCTCGCGCTCCTGAACCGCGGTCGCTTGATCGCACTCGATCGTCCGGCCGCACTGCGCCTCCGAATCGTCGAGCCCATCCTCCGCGTCGACACCGATGACGCACCCCGCGCCGTCGAGGCACTCGCCGGACTGCCCGGCGTCCTGGACGCGGCGATGTTCGGACGAGCGCTCCACGTCACCGTCGACGACCCGGACCGCGGCGCGAGCATCATCCGCACCACCCTCGGTGCCGTGGGAGCCGACGTTCGAGGTATCGCGCCTATCGAGCCATCTCTCGAGGACGTCTTCGTCTCTCTCATACGCGCCGAGGGTGGCGCAGTGGTCGGATAGACCATGCGCTCCGGTCGACTCCTCGCAGTAGCGAGGAAGGAGTGGATCCAGCTGAGGCGCGACCCGCGCAGCATGATTCTCTCCTTCGTGCTCCCGCTGTTCATGCTCGTCTTCTTCGGGTATGCCATTTCGTTCGACATCGACGACATCCATCTCGCCGTCCTGGATCTGGACGGCACGCAGGACAGCCGTGCGTTGGTCGAAGCCTTCGTCTCGAGCGGCTACTTCTCGGTCGAGGAGCGTCTGCAATCCGATGCCCAGGTCGGCGAACGACTGGTCCGGCGTAAGGTTCTCGGCGTTCTGGTCATCCCGGCCGGCTACGCTCGAGACTTGGCGGCCCCGTCGCGAACCGCAGTGGTCCAGCTCGTATTCGACGGAAGCGACGCCAATACCACCACCATCGCGCTCAATTATGCCGACGCGATCACCAGCCGTTACGGGGCCAGCCTCGGGGGCTCGGTTGGGTTGCGTGGAGCCCCCATCGTCTTGGAGTCGCGGACCTGGTACAACCCGACGCTCGAGAGCCAACACATGATCGTGCCGGGCCTCATCGCCGTGATCATGTCGATCATCGCTGCCATGCTCACGGCGTTGACCATCGCGCGAGAGTGGGAGCGGGGGACCATGGAGCAGCTCGCCGCGACCCCGGTGACCCGCCTCGAGGTCGTGCTGGGCAAGCTGCTGCCCTACGTGCTCATCGGTTTCTTCGACGTGGCGACCATCGTCGCGGCCGGGATCGTCATCTTCGACACCCCGTTCAACGGAAGCTTCGTTCTGCTCGGCGTGCTTACCCTGCTCTTCCTGGTCGGCGCTCTAGGACTCGGCATGTTCATCTCCGCCGCGGTGAAATCGCAGGTCCTGGCGACCCAGGTCGCGATGGTCGCGACGTATCTGCCCGCGGTCCTCCTCTCGGGCTTCCTGTTCGATATCGCGTCGATGCCATGGGCGCTGCAGGGCGTCACCTACCTGGTCCCTGCTCGGTACTTCATCACGGTCACCCGGGGGATCTTCCTCAAGGGGGTCGGTATCGACGTCCTCTGGGTCCAGGGCCTGCTCATGCTCGGCTTCGCGATCGCCGGGCTCGGTCTGGCGGTTCGGGTGTTCAAAAAGGAGCTCGAAGCGTGAGCCGACCCGAAACCCGACTCGGACTGGAGCGAATCCGGCGGATGGTTCTGAAGGAAGTGCGTCAGCTCTTTCGGAACCCCCAGACGAAGCGGGTCATCTTCGTCGCCCCCGTGGTTCAGCTCATCTTGCTCGGATACGCGGTGAATACGGACGTCCGCAACGTGTCGACCGTGCTCGTCGATCACGATCGCACCACCGAATCGAGGGCCCTCGTAGAGGCGTTCACGGCGTCCGGCTACTTCGAGGTCATCATCGTCTCCGACCGGCCTGCCGACATCGGCGCGGCGCTCGATGACGGAAAGGCGTTGGTCGGGTTGGAGATTCCCTCGGGCTACGCGGCAGACCTCGCGGCGGGTCGAGGGCCGGCGGTTCAGTTCCTCGTGGACGGGACCAACTCCAACACGGCGACGGTCGCCCAGGGGTACGCGGCCAAGATCTCCCAGGAGCTCGGACTCCGGATCGCCGAGGATCGCGTCGGCGCGATCGAGCCCCCACTCGAGCTTCGTGCCCGGGCCTGGTTCAATCCCTCTCTGGAGTCACAGGTCTACAACGTGCCGGCGGTCATCGGTGTCATCGTGCTCCTGATGTGCCTTCTGCTCACCTCGATGGCGATCGTGCGCGAGCGAGAGATCGGTACGCTGGAACAGCTCTTGGTCTCTCCCCTCTCGGCGACCGAGCTCATCCTCGGCAAGACGATCCCCGTGGCCGGAATCGCGATGCTCCAGATGACGTTGGTCACTGCCGTCGCGCTCCTCTGGTTCCAGATCCCGATCCGTGGATCCGTGCCGGTTCTGGTGCTCGCCGCGGCGCTGTTCATCGTCGCCGGTCTGTCCTTCGGCCTCTATATCAGCACGATCAGCTCGACGCAGCAGGAGGCGTTCCTCACGATGTACCTCTTCCTACTTCCTGCGATCATCTTGTCGGGCTTCTTCTATCCCATCGAGACGATGCCCGTCGGCTTCCGAGAGCTGACGCTCCTCAATCCGCTCCGTCACTTCTTGGAGATCGTTCGTGGGATCTTTCTGAAGGGCGCGGGCATCCGAGATCTCTGGGTGCAATTCGCCGTGCTGCTCACCATGTCCGGCGGGGGGTTGGTGTTGGCTACGCGACGCTTCCGGCGAACATTGTAGCGCTGCCACATGGGCACCCTACGGGTCACGTTGACTGCCATTGAAGATTCAATAATTATCTAGTCCACCACAATCGACCTTCCCGGAATATCGGAGGCGAACATGAGCAGGCAGCCACTGGCGACCAGCGGATTTCACCACATTACGATGGTCTCGAACGATGCCCCACGTACGCTCTCCTTCTACGGTGAGCTCCTTGGGCTGGGCCTCGTGAAGAAGACGGTGAACTTCGACGACCCCAGCGCGTACCACCTCTACTTCGGCGACGACGAAGGGCGTCCGGGCACGATCCTCACCTTCTTCGAATGGAGGCACGCGCCCCGCGGCCACTGGGGCGTCGGCGGCGTCCACCATCTCGCGCTCGGTGTCGCGTCACCGGACGGGCTGCTCCAATGGAAGCGGCGCCTTCAGGACGCCGGCGTGAGCGTCACCGGACCCCTCGACCGTGGGTACTTCAAGAGCATCTACTTCGCGGACCCTGATGGTCAGGTCCTCGAAATCGCGACGGCCAGCCCGGGATACGCGATCGACGAGCCCGCCGACGCGCTCGGCCGGCAGCTCCTCGTGCCACCGACCGAGCGCATGCCCGAAGGTCGGGACGAGGCGGCCATCGCCGCGTCCGTATGGCCCGAGCCGGTCCCGGAGGTCACGCCCGACATGCGCCTGCAGGGGATCCACCACATCAGCGCGATCACGGACGATCTGGGTGCGGCGGGCGATTTCTACGAGGAGGCCCTCGGCCTACGGCTCGTCAAGAAGACCTACAACCAGGACGACGGGAAGACGAAGCATTACTTCTGGGCCGCGTACGACGGCGCGTCCATCCAGCCGCACTCCGCCATGACCCTCTTCGGGTGGGAGGGCAGCGACTACTTGGCCCGACCCGGCGCCGGTCAGACACACCACGTCGCCTTCCGCGCCTCGAGCACGGAGCAGCAGGCCGAGTGGCGCGAGCACCTACTCGGTCTTGGACTGAACGTGAGTCCCGTGATGGACCGCACATATTTCGCGAGCATCTATTTCAAGGCCCCCGACGGACTTCTCTGCGAGATCGCGACCGACGGTCCTGGGTTCGCGATCGACGAGCCGATCGACGCGCTCGGCGACTCGCTGAAGCTGCCCGATTGGCTCGAGCCCCGGCGTCCGGACATCGAGCGCACCCTCGTGCCACTCCCATGAGCGGCATCGTGAGTGGACGGGCGGGCGCATCCGGCCTCGAGTACGACCTCACCTCGCCCCGAGGCGCAGGAGCGGGCTCGACCGTCATGGTGCTCCTCCACGGACGGGGAAGCCACAAGGGCGACCTCCAGGCGCTCGGCCCCGTGCTTCCCGAAGACTGGGTGCTCGTGACACCACAAGCTCCCTATCCTGGGGCGGAGTGGGGATACGGGCCGGGCTGGGCCTGGTACCGGTACGTCGCCGAAGACCGCGTGGTCGAGGAGACGTTGGAGGCGAGCCTCGCCATGCTCGATGACTTTCTCGGAGAGCTCCCGGAGGTCCTCGGATTCGCGCCTGGGCGCATCGTTCTCGGTGGCTTCTCACAGGGAGGAACGTCGAGTCTGGCGTATGGGCTCACACGCCCCGGTCGGATCGCGGCGGCGCTCAACTTCTCGGGCTTCCTCCCGGCATCGGTCGACGTCCCGGACGGCGAGGTCGTAGGGGGCGTACCTCCCGTCTTTTGGGGTCACGGACAGAGCGACCCGAACATCCCGTTCGCGCTCGCGATCCGCGGCCGAGACCGGCTGAAGGGCGCGGGCGTGCCGCTCGTCGCGATGGACTATCCGATCGGGCACTGGATGGTGCCCGACGAGATCCACGATGCGGTGGCGATGATCGGCACACTGCCCTGACGCGGGTCCGTTCGTTGCGTGACGGTCTCACCGCCGATCGACGAGCGTTCGAGCTCGCCGGTCGGTCACTCACTCGATCCCGGCGCCCGCGTACCCGGTGAGCTCGACGTAGCCGCGCCCTCGGATCGGACGACCACGCTCTCCGACGCCTTCGACGCGGACCGCACCCTCCCAATAGCGGAAGGCCACACGGAGCTCCTGGTCCAAAACCGCTGGCTCGACCGAGAGGTCCCATCCGCGATCCGGCACCGTCACGCGCCAACCGGACGGGTATTCCGCGCCGTCGACCGGTGAGCGCCACCGCCCGGTTGGCGTCACGGTCACTTGATCACCCCACGACAGGGAGATCCTCCGCCCGGCCGGATCGATGAGGACACCGTCGCTGAGTGGGTCGGCCGAGCCGTCCTCGAGACGCAGTTGGTAGACCATCATCTCCCAACCGTCATCGAGCTGCAGGGCGAACCAGTCCCAGCCGACCTGTCCCTCGGACAGCGCCGAGGTCGACCATTCCCGGTCGAGCCAAGCGAGGCCGGACACCCGATACGTCTGGCCGTCGAGCGTGACCCGGCCCTCCGCAGGCATCCGCGTGTGGGCATAGTAGTACGAGGCGTTGCCCGGCTCCGCCCCCTTCTGGCTCAGGCCACGATCGCCCTGAAGTACGCGGGGTTTTCCCGACTGGAGCACGAGCTCCAGGTCGACGCCCTTTCCATCGGCACGGAGCGTCATCGGGAAAGGTGAGGCTCGAACCGTGCCGGTCGCCGCCGGGTCGGCCGCAGAGAGCTCCCAATCCTCGATCCATACCCGAAGCGGCTCGGCCTGGGCACCCGCCAAGCCCGCCCCACCGCGCGCGAAGCGCTCCTCGGACCGGAAATCTTCTCCGGTAATGTCCGTGAGCGCGAAGTGTCCCATGTACGCCTGGTTCGTCGACCATGCGGAGGGGCCTCCAGGGTCCGCGGGCGCGAGCGCGCTTCGGAAGATCGTGAACTGAAAGCCGAACGTCCGACCCTCCCGCGAGGTGAGGTTGCCGGTCACGTACCACCATTCCGTGCGAAAGCCGGGGTGTGGCCCGTGGTCCTCCGGAAACACGAAGTCGCGGACCTCGAGCGCACGCTCGTACCCCGCGGTGTCGAGTCCACCGAGCGTCGCCACGAGCGAGAGCGTCTCGGTCCCGTCGGTACTCTGGGGAGCCGGCCCGGCGCACCCGGCGACCGCGAGGAGCCCGACGGTCGCCACGGTCGCCACGAGCCCGGGACGCCTCGGGCGGGTGAGCCGCAGCCTCGACGGTACCGACGCGGTCATGTCATTCGCCCCTCAGCGCGAGCGCTGGAGAAGTGCGCGACATCTTCCACGCAGGATACACGCCGGCCAGGATCGCACCCACGAGCGCGAGGCCCACCGCTTGGAGCAGCACCTCGGGACCCACTTCCATGTTCAGCGTCCAGCCGAAGGAGCGCTTGTTCACCACGAAGATCATGACGATGGACAGGGCGATACCCATCGGCACCGCCAGCACTCCGGCGGCCAGCCCGATCAACCCAGTCTGCGTCACGACGAGTCGCGCGAGCTGGCCCGGCGTCATCCCCGACGCGCGCAGGAGTCCGAGCTCACGCGCTCGTTCGAGCTGGAGGGCGGCCAGCGCGCTGAGCACCCCGACGAAGGCGACGACGAAGGCCAAGAGACGCAGGACGGCGGTCACCTGGAAGGTTCGGTCGAACACCTCGAGCGACGCGGAGCGCAGGGTGTCGTTCGTGCGTGCGATCACGGCGCGCCCCGGCGGAACGAGTGCGAGAAGATCGCCGACCACGCGCTCCGAATCCGCTCCTTCCTCCAGAAAGAGGCCCAGTGACGTGACACCGGGATCGTCGAAGAGCCGATCGTAGAGCGAGCGGGACATCATGACCGTGCCCTGCTCCGACCCGTAGTCGTAGAAGACGCCGATGATCCTGAGCGCCCGATCGCCGGACGCGGTCGACAGCGTGACCGAATCTCCGCGTTCCAGACCGCGGCGGAAGACATACGGCTCCGACGCGATCACCCCTTCCCCGGCCCGGAAACGCGCCATGATGTCGCTGCTGGAGCCTTCGAGGAAGTCGAACGCGCCCTCGCCCCGAGGGTCGAGCTCGAGCGCCACGAGCCGAAAGGCCTCTCCGTCCCGCACCAGATCCATGCCCCGATAGGTGCTGTACCCGGACACCTCGGGGTGGCCGACGAAGTCCTCGATCACCTCAGGCCACATGGTACCTGCCGCACGCGAGGCGGTCGGCCCCGGGAGCGATACGTACACGTCCGCCCGAAGCGTCCCGTCGAGCCACTGGACGAGCGTCCCGCGGAAGCTCTGAATCATGACACCGAGGCCGACGGTGACGGAGACCGCGACGACCAGTGCGGCGATCGCGGGGGCGGTCCGGCTCAGGCTCGCGCCCACACCCCGCGCGGCCATCAGGCCCAACGTCCCCCACACCCTGCCGAGCAACGGCCGCACGGCCGCGACGAGGACGAGCGTTCCGGCAGGGGTGATGAGCGCGAGGCCGGTGATGATGAAGAAGAGCCCCGTGAAGCTCACCACCAGATTGCGCGTCGGAATGCTCAGGACGCCGATGCCCACGGCACAGAGGATGCTCCCCACCAGGGCGGCGCGTGGGACCAGCACGCGTGCCCGCCCCTCGACCACCGAGCGGAGCGCGGCCATGCGCGGATTGGCGCCGGCCGCCTCGAGCGCGGGAGGGAGCGCGGCCAGCAGCGTCGCCCCGACCCCGAGCACACAGGCCTTCGCAAAGAGGAAGGGCCGGAGGTCGATACCCTGCACCGATACCGAGAAGTAGAGGTCGTTGATCGTGCGGGTCACCATCCCGACCAGCCCACGGGCGAGGAAGATCCCGACGAGCGTGCCGAGAAGGGCGCCCACGATTCCGATCCAAAGCGCCTCGGTCAGGATCAGCCGCACGATCTCGTCGCGGGTGACGCCGAGCGCGCGAAGGCGACCCAGGATCTCCCGGCGTTGCACCACGGAGAATGTGACGGCGTTGTAGATCAGGAACATCCCGAAGATCAGCGCGAGCAAGCTGAGCGCGGTGAGGTTCACGTCGAAGGCGCCGATCATCCCGCTCATCGTCTCGGATCGCGTCCCCACGCTCTCGATTCCCACCCCATCGGGCAGCGCGCCAGCAATGGCCTCGAGCTCCGCCGAGCCCGCCTCGTCGTCCGAGATTCGCAGGTCGATGCGGCTCAATCGGCCCACCATGCGCAGGACCTCTTGGGCCCCCGCCACATCCATCAACGCGACATCGGCCAAGCCGGCTCGCGCGAGCTCATCCGCGGGCTCGATGATCGCGACGAGGGGCACCGACCACGCTTCACCCTCCACGACCATCGGCAGCGAGTCGCCTACGGAGACCCCACCCTCCTCCGCGAGCGACGCCGGCAGCACCACGCCCGTCCGCGTGGTCATGAGCTCGGATACGTCGAGCCCAGTGGAGCCTCCGGCGACGTAGGGCCGAAACGGCCCCTCGGAGAAGGGATCGATGCCGAGGATCCGCAGCGCCCTGCCGGGGAGCACCGAGGAGGTCGCGAAGCCTTCGACCACGGGCGCGGAGGCGGTGATGTCCAGATCGATCCGCACGGTGTTGAGCAGGCGCTCGTCGACGGAGCCGAGATCGCTCACCAGCACGTGCGTGGTTCGTCCCGACACCGTTTCGGCCGAGATCCGAAAGCCCGTTTGAGCGCTTTGGATCGCGAGGTCGATCGAGAGGACCACGGCCACGCCCAGCGCGACTCCGAGCACCGAGAGGAGAAGTTGCAGGCGGTGGTGCGTCAGGTATCGCAGGCTCGCCTTCGTGAGCAGGCGCACGTCAACCCTCCCGCAGACGCCCGTGGTCGAGCTCGAGGATCCGGTCCATGCGCCCGGCGAGCTCCCGCGAATGCGTCACGACGATCATCGTTGTGCCCTGCGCGGCGACCAGCGCCTCGAGCGCCTCCACCACGCGAGTGCCGGTGTCCTGATCGAGGTTGCCGGTCGGCTCGTCCGCGAGCAGCAGGTCGGGCTCGTGGACCAAGGCCCTCGCGATCGCGATCCGCTGCTGCTCACCGCCCGAGAGCCGATCCGGGAACGCCCCCGCTCGAGCCTCGAGCTCCACCGCGGCCAGCAGCTCCCTCGCCCGGTCATCCGCTCGCCCGTTCGTCGACCCTGTCAACTCGAGCGGTAGCAGGAGGTTCTCCAGCACGGTGAGCGTCGGGAGGAGATTGAAGAACTGGAAGACGAACCCGATGTGGTCGCGACGAAAGAGCGTCCGGTCGCGCTCGGTGAGCGCGCCCAGGTCGGTGCCACCGACGCGGATCGTTCCCGAGTCCGGAAGATCGATTCCGCTTATCAGGTTCAGGAGCGTCGACTTGCCGGAGCCCGAGGGCCCGAGAATCGCAACCCGTTCGCCGGCCCGAATCGACACCGAGGTGCCCGTGAGCACCTCGTGCGTTCGTTCTCCCTCCTCGTAGCTCTTGTGAACGTCGATCAACTCGATCGACGGGCCCCTATCGTTCACTCGGGAGGTGACCCCTGGTCCTCAGCCGTCCGAGCCCTCCAACTGCTGAGGGAGGGTGATGAGCTCGAGGACCTTGTAACGGCGCTCCCCTCTCGGGAGCTCGATCGAGACCTCTTCCCCCGGGCCTGCGCCCAGAAGTCCCTGTCCGATCGGCGAGGCGAGGGACACCTGTCCCGCGTCCAGATCGATGAAGTCGCCGGCTGTGATCGTGAAGGTGAACGTTTCTTCGATCTCGATGTCGAAGATCACCACCTTGGAGCCGAAGCCTACCCGATCGTACGCCATTTCGTTCACGTCGATCTTGGACAGCTCCGTCATGCGCAACGTGAGGTGGTTGAGTCGCGCTTCGACGAATCCCTGCCGCTCCTTCGCAGCCTTGTATTCGGAGTTCTCCCGCAAATCGCCGTGCTCCATGGCGACCTTGATTCGCTTCGGGAGCTCCACGTTGAGCTCCTTCATCAGGCTCTCGATTTCCGATTCCAGCCTCTCGCGGATTTCGTCCAGCATGGGCACCTCGTCGTCGGCACGCCCGGCCCGCGCTCCCGAGGGAGGGGCCGTCGCGTGCTGTCGTCAAAGAAAAGGAACCGCCGCCCCCCGGCCGAGCGGGGGCGGCGGTCCTCGCATAGAATACCGACCAGGGCCCCGGAACGGAACTGCAGCCCCGCGGGAGAGACGCCTACCGCGAGCGCAACGCCTCCGCCGGGTCGATGCCGGAGTCCGTGTGAGGTCCTATTCGGCGCGAAGGGCGCGCACCGGATCGATTCGAATGACCCGCCGCGCAGGCACCCACGATGCGAGGAACGCGACGAGCGTGAGGATGAGCGGCACGCCCACGAACGTCAGCGGGTCGAGCGCAGGCACGCCGAAGAGGAGCCGTGAAAGGAGGTTTGCCGCGCCCGCGGCGAGGGTGATGCCGACCAACGCCCCAGCCAGCGCAAGCTTCAATCCTCCGGCGGTCAACATACGCACCACCTGGCCATTGTCCGCGCCGAGCGAGAGGCGAATCCCGACCTCCCGCGAGCGTTTGGAGACGGCATGACTCACGACCCCATAGACCCCGATGCTCGCGAGGAGCAGGGCGAGGGCCGCGAAGCCGCCGATCACGAGCGCACCCAACTCCCGCCCTACGAGCATGGTCGCGAGATGGCGCTCCATGGTCTTGGTCTCGATCACCATGATCGAGGGATCGAGTCGCCGGGCCGCAGCCAGCATGTCCAGCGCGAGGCGATCGTCGTCCCCGGTGGTGCGCGCGACGACGTGGACCAAGTTCGAGAACGACTGGTTCAGGCTCTCGTACACATACGGCCGCGGCGCCTCACCCAGCTGGCGGACCTTGTGATCGGCGGTCACGCCCACGACCCGCTTCTCGTTCCCGTTCACGCGGATCGTGCCGCCGACCGCGCCACCCCGCGGAAAGAACGTGCGCGAGAACTCCTCGCTGACCAGGACGACCGGCTGGCCGTCGAAGTTGTCTGCTTCTTCGAAGCCGCGGCCCTCCACCAGCGAAATGCCGGCTGCATCCAGGAAATCTTCGTCGATCCGGCCGAAGTCTACCAGGTGGAAGTCCCGTCCGGGCGGAGGGTCGATCCCGCCCACTGCCACGCGCACGAACTGCGTGTTGAGCTGATTGAGGTGGAGATTGTCGATCATGCCCACGGCTTCGACGCCCGGCACGTCGGCGATCTCGTTGGTGAGGCGCTCCAAATACTCGGTGGCCTCGGCGTCGTCGTAACGGTCCGCCGAGACGGTCAGCTGCAGAATGGCCGTCGCCTGGTGTCCGAACCCGGGATCGATCTCCCGCGACGCATCCAGGCTCCGCAGGAAGAGCCCGGCCCCGACCAGGAGAACCACGGAGACCGCAACCTGCCCGGCGACCAGCACGTCTCTCAAGAGCGCACCCCTCGCTCGCCCACCGCCCGCCGTCTCGTCCCTGAGCGTCGTGGCAAGATCGGGATTCGTGCTCTGGAGCGCGGGGACGAGACCGAACAGAAGACCGGCGATCATCGAGATCAAGATGGAGAATCCCAGAACCGTGCCGTCGAGCCGGAGGTCGAGCGTGATCGGCAGCGGCAACGGAAGGTCCGCCGTCATCAGCGCCCGCAGTGCGTACGTCGCCAACCATATGCCCGCCACTCCGCCGATCGAAGCAAGCATGACCGTTTCCGTCATGAGCTGGCCGATGAGCGAGGGCCGGCTCGCGCCCATCGCCAGCCGAACCGCGATTTCTTTGCGGCGGTCCGCGGCGCGAGCGAGAAGGAAGCTCGCGAGATTGGCGCACGCGATCAGCAGCACCATCCCGACCACGGCCATGACGAGCGCAGCCGCCGGTACGATGTAGCGGTCCACCATCGGGTTCATGATGACTTCGGCGGTCGGCTCCAGCACGAACGCGTCCTCGGGCGCCCACTGGTCGGGATACTCGACCCGCAGCCGTGTGGCCACCCGCTCGACGACGGCCCGCGCCTGTGCAATGGTCGAGCCGGGCAGGAGGCGGGCGCGGGCGAAGAACGCCTGATTTCCACGAGCTTCGAGGGTGTTGCCTCCGAGGCCCTGCAGCTCGTCGTACATCATGATCGGGACCCAGACCGACGGCTCGAGGCCCCGCAGGCTTCCGGTAAAGTCCTCGGGGGCGACACCGACGACCGTGTACGGACGCCCGCTCAGACGCAGCTCCGACCCCACTGCATCGGGCGACGCCGCGAACCGTTCCACCCAATACGCGTGGGATAGTACGACGACCGGGTGCGCGCCCCGATCGACATGATCCTCGCTGCCGAGCATGCGCCCGCGCGCGGGACGAATCCCGAGTAGCCCGAAGTAGTTGCCGGTCACCGCCTCGGCCAAGAGGAGCTCGACGGCGTCGCCGGCGTCGGCGTTGAGCGCTGCGAGCTGTCCCCCCCCGACGTCGGAGAATACGTCGGTCGAGCCCTCGAGCAGGTCGAGATAGTCGGGATACGACAGCGTCCCGTGAGAGAAGCCCACCGAGGATTCGTAGACGTCGACGAGGCGGTCGGGTTCCTCGAAGGGTTTGTCCCTGAAGATGACCGCGTTGACGAGGCTGAACATCGCCGTGTTCGCGCCGATCCCCAGGCCGAGCGACAGCACCGCGATGGCCGTGAACGAGGGGCTCTTCGCGAGCCGACGGATGGCGTACCGAACGTTCCTCACCGTCGTGTCCATCGAGCCCCCTCCCGTTCTCCGCTCTGCACTCGTACGAGGATCTACGAGGTGCAGCGAGGAGGAGTTTCGGCCGCGCTCGCCCTCAGCTCCTCGGGTCGGAGTCCGCCAACACCTTCTGCCGCCGCGCCTCCCGGTCGGCCTTTACGGCGTCGCGGATCTCCGGGTACTTGAGCCCCAGGATCTGTCCGGCGAGAAGCGCGGCGTTGACCGCTCCGGCCTTGCCGATGGCGAGGGTCCCCACCGGAATGCCGCTGGGCATCTGGACCGTGGACAGCAGCGAGTCGAGTCCGTCGAGCGACCACGCCTGCATGGGCACGCCGAGAACCGGAATGGTCGTTTTGGCCGCGAGCACGCCTGCCAGGTGCGCGGCCCCACCCGCGGCGGCGATAATCACCTCGAGCCCGCGTTCTTCGGCGGTCTTCGAGAACTCGATCGCCACGTCGGGCGTACGATGGGCCGACATGACCCTGGCCTCGACGGTAATTCCGAGCGACTCGAGGGTATCGACCGCATGAGACATCGTGCTCCAATCGGACTTGGAGCCCATGACCACTCCGACCATCGGCTTCGACATCGTGACTTCGCCTCGCTGGTTCGTTTTGTTCGGCGGGCCGCCACGTTGTCTGAACGCCGGAGCCGGGTCAAGTCCACGCCCCAGCTCGCCAACAGGACCGTGATCGAATGAGCCCTGCGGACTCCGCGACGTCGACGTCCGACCACCTTCCAGACGAGCTGCTCCCTCTCGTTCCCCTCGTCCTGACCATCTGGAGCGATGGCGTGCTGTCCGACGACGAGCTGCACGCAATGTCCAGCCGACTCGAGCCGACGGAGTGGCTGTCGCAGGAGGGGCTCCACGCCCTGCGGGCTTGGTTGAACCCGGACGACCCGCCGTCCCCCGACGACCTCGCTGCGCTCCAGGACCGGCTCCGCGCCGCCGCCCCCGGGGCCGACGGCCAACCCGAGTCGTTGACGCGGCTCGGGCTGGCGTTTTGGATGAACGAGACGCGAGACGGCGAGTCTGAGCGGAGTTGGACCGAGGCCGAGGCCATCGCCTGGCTCCACAGCCTCGAAGCGGATCTCGGCGTCTTGGGTCCGGAGGCCGTGCGCACCCAACTCGGGCTCGCGCCCGCGCCCGCCGAAGCGCCGGAACCGAGACCGACGGGCGATCCCGCGGAGCTGCATGCGTACCTCGATCGTGACCATTCGGAGGTCCGCGCGAGGGTTCTGCGTCTAATGAG
>JAOTVL010000195.1 GCA_029863525.1 Gemmatimonadota bacterium | reverse complement strand
CGAAGTCGAGGCTGAGATCGATTTCGACGACGAGGACGGCGGCGTGACGACGGGGATCCTGATCGCGCATTTGAGACTACGGCGGTGAGAGAAGCCGGAGTTGTTCTCGCCTCGGTAGCTCTCTCACTGTCGGTGGTGGCGACGGCCTCCGCACAGATGTCCCCCGGTGCCAGGTCCGTGGGCATGGGTGGCGGTGGGATGGTCTTCGCCTCGGGTGTAGACGCCGTGGAATGGAACCCGGCGAACTTGAGTCGCTCCGAAGGCTGGAACGTCTCGGTCATCGAGCTGGGCATGGCCACCATGAGCTCGGGTGCCACGTTCGGCGAGATTCTCGCGATCGTAGGCGTCGAGGATGCTCCCTTCTTGTCGACGGACCTCACCGTCGGGCAGATCGTCAACCAGATTCCGGATTCGGGACTCCAGCTCTTCACGGTGACCGAAGGGTTCTTGACGGCGTTCGCGACCGGGCAGGCCGAAGTGCCGCAGGCCGGTTCTCCCCTGCCTTCGATGGGAGTCACCGTGGGCAACATCGGCTTACGAGTGCGAAGCCGGGTGCTCGGGGACGCGACCGTGAGTCGCGGACTCGCCGACCTGATCGGGAACGGATTTTCGGTCGAGAATCTCCAGGAGTATGAGGGCGGCAACACCGGGTGGGGCACGACCTCGCTCTCCGAGATCACCGTCTCGTATGGGACGATGCTCGGCGGGCTCCTCCATGTCGGCGTGGGCGGCCGGTACATACAGGGCCATGGCATGACCCGCGGTCGCTTCTTCGAGCCTCAGATCGAGCTGGCACCCGGCCCCGGGGAGTCCTACCTGACGCTCCAGAGCGTGGCCGTCGAGGCTACCAGCGGGAAGGGCTTCGGAATAGACGTCGGCCTGTCGCTCGACCTCGTCCCGGGTCTTCGCGCCTCGGTCTCCGGCACGAACGTCGTCCAGCGTATGACGTGGGACGAGGGCCTGACCGCGCACTCTGCGACCTTCACCGACGCCGACTTCGCCGCGGGCGTCGACTTCGTCGACATCCTCGATCGGTACGACGCGAGCGCAGTGGACCCGAACTCGGTCAGTTTGGCGGTGTTCGAGGCGTCTCAGGGACTGTTCGACGAGTCGTACTTCCCACAGGTCTTCCGCGGCGGCGTTGGCTGGCGCTCGGGTGGGACGTCGTTCGAGCTCGTGGGAATCAAGGTTTCTCCCAAAGGCCGCTTCCGTTCGAACTGGGACGAACGGGTCTCGCTGGGGGTCGAGCAGAGGCTGCCGGTCTTGACGCTCCGCGGTGGCTACGCAGTCGGGCAAGACAACCTGACGGCCCTCACGGGAGGCCTCGGCCTCGGCGTGGGCCCGGTCAGTCTCGAGGTGAGCGGCGGAAAACTCAGCGCGCGCGGCGCGACGGTCTCCAAGCAGGGATACTACGCGACGCTCTCGCTGCAGCTGAGTGGGGGAGGCGCGTGATTTCGGCTCGCCTGCCGGTCGCGCTCGTGGTGGCGCTGGCGCTCGCCGCCTGCGTCGATGCCACCGCCCCGGAGGACTTCGGTCCGCGGCTCGAGATGTCGGTGGTCGGGCCACAAGGCGTTTCCGATGCCGAGCGCGCCGCGCTCGGCGACGCGTTCGACCGGGTCGACCGATACGACGTCTCGATCCGCGACGCGGGAACCCTCGATCTGCTGGCTGAGGCCACCGTCTCGATCGATCCGGGACTCGAACAGCACGTTCTCGACATTCCCGTGCCGGAGGCAGCCTTCGGCCGCTCCGTCGTCATTCTCTTGGTCGCGTTCGGCGGAGGCACTGAGCTGTACCGGTCGGTCGCCGAGACCACCCTGAGCGAAGACGTGGGCGTCGTGTCGGTGAACCTCCAGATTCGCTACACCGGGCCTGGGATCCGTGGGACCGTCCGGGACGCTTCCGGCGCCGGCGTCGGCGGCGTCAGCGTCAATCTCATGGAAGGGCCCGCGATCGTCGACGCGGTCGCCACCGAGGCGGACGGTACGTACCTCTTCGTCGACGTGCCGCTCGGGGCGTACCAAGTGAGCCCCACGCTGCCGGTCGGTGTCCCGTATCTGTGTCCCGGGACGCGAGACGTTTCGATCGAGTCGACCGACGATGCCCTCGTGGCCGACTTCGCGACGAGCGACGACGTGTGTGGCACGAGCGTGTTGGTGCTCTCAGGCGGGGACCTCGACGATACCGGCGTGGTGCAAGCCCTGCTCGAAACGAACCCGAGCCTTTCAGTGTCTACGTTCTTCCTCGTGAACGCGCCACCAGGCCTCGGAACGCTCAGCGAGTATGACGTGGTGCTCCTCTTCAGCAACGGACTCTTCGACCAATCCGTGGCGCTCGGATCTCAGGTGCGCGACTATGTTGCGAACGGAGGGAACGTCGTGATTGCGTCGTTCTATTGGCAGGGCCGAGGAGACAGCGGGCTCGGATCGTCCGGTTGGGGCACCCTCGAGGGGGTCGATCCGTTCTTCAGTGACGGAGGGGCCACCTACGAGGCCGCCGACTTGGCGGGTATCGTCCCCCACCCGCTCACGTCGGGTATCGCGACCTTGAATTCGGACTCCGGATTCCACGGGGGTGTGACGCCCCGCGCCGAGACGACCGTGCTCGCCACATGGTCGGACGGCGCCCCGCTCATCGGCTACCGGGTGCTCGGCGCGGGTCAACGGATCGTCGGTGTGTCGCTCTTCCCCGCCGCCGGGGCCACCGTCACCGGAGACGTTCAGGCGCTCTGGGAGAACGCGGTCGTCTGGGCGGGTGCGGCCGGAGGGCCCGCCCCGAACTGATCGGAGCTCGGGTCGCGCTCGAGTGCTCTATTTGCGCTCGACCACCATGGCGAAGCCCATTCCGCCGGCGGCGCACACGGTGATCAGCCCGAACTGGACGTCGCGCCGGGCCATTTCGTTCAGCAGCGTCATGGTGAGTCGGCCGCCCGTCGCGCCGAACGGGTGCCCGATCGCGAGCGACCCACCCATGACGTTGATGTTCTCGACGTCGGGATGGCCGACGGCCTCGGAGCGCCCGAGCTCTTCGCGCGCGAATTCGGCTGACGAGAGCGCCTGGAGATTCGAGAGTACCTGCGCGGCGAACGCCTCGTGCATTTCCATGAGCCCGATGTCCTTCATGGACAGGCCGGCTCGATCGAGTGCGATCGGCGCTGCATACGCGGGACCCTGCAGGAGCTGGCCAGCCGGATCGAGCGCGGTCCAGGCCCAACTCCGGATCCACCCCGAGATCTCCAAGCCCTCGGCGGTGGCCCGGTCCCCGTTCACGAGCACGACCGCGGACGCCCCGTCCGTGAGTGGCGAAGCATTTCCCGCCGTGACCGAGCCGTGCTTGCGGTCGAAGACCGGGCGGAGCTTGGCGAGCTTCTCCAGCGAGGTGTCGGTCCGGATCCCGTTGTCGTCCACGACCACGGTTTCGTAGCCGGGTGGGGTGTAGACCGGCACCATCTCGGCGGTAAGTCGACCGTCAGCCGTTCCCGCGGCTGCCAGTCGGTGGGAACGCAGTGCCCATTCGTCCTGCGCTTCCCGCGAGATTCCGTTCTCCTTCGCCATGCGTTCCGCCGATTCACCCATCGACTCACCGGTGGTCGGCTCCGCAATGGCCGGCTGGACCGGTATGAGGTCCTTCGGTCGCACGGTCCCGAACGCGCCGACGCGTTGCCCGAACGTCTTCGCCTTCGACGCCGACACGAGCGTCTTCGACAGCTTCTCGCTGACCGTGATCGGGATTCTCGAAAGCGACTCGGCGCCACCCGCGATGACGACGTTCGCCTGGCCGACCTCGATCATCTGGGCGCCGTCCGTGATGGCTTGATTGGCCGAAGCGCACGCGCGTGAAACAGAGACCGCCGGCACGGACTTGGGGAGCACGCCGAGGCCGACCTCGCGCGCGATGTTGGGCGCCTGGGTGTCGTGCACGACCGTTCCGTACACGAGATGGTCGACCATCTCGCCTTTCAGCCCGCTTCGCCCGAGCGCGTCACGCACCGCGACTTTGCCCAACTCGATGGCGGTCATGTCCGCGAGCACGCTGCCCGAGCGCGCGAAGGGAGTTCGGGATCCTGCGATGATGGCAGTCTTCATGGCCTAATTCTCTAATCCGCTGGCGATCGAGGTGGCCCAGTCGGGTAACGTGGACGGATCGATGTCAAA
>JAOTVL010000075.1 GCA_029863525.1 Gemmatimonadota bacterium | reverse complement strand
CAACCCGCTCACCTTGTCGGCGCCCGGACGCCCACACCCGGCCGGGCGTCCGTGAGCTCACCCCCGTCTACTACGAGCACCCCGCCCACGATCACGTACGGAATCCCCACCGCCGGAATCGTCGCGTCCATATAGGTGGACCGGTCGATCACCGTGGCGGGATCGAAGATGGTGATGTCGGCGTCCATGCCCTCCTGCAGGCGTCCTTTCCGCTCGAACGCCGGCGTCAGGTCGTCCAGTCGGCGGGCGGGCATGATCGTCATCTTGGCGACGGCCTCCTCCAGGTCGAGCAATCCCTCGTCGCGCACGTAGCGCCCGAGGACCTTCGAATACGAACCGGACGTGCGGGGGTGTCCCCTGCCGTTTTCGATGAAGCCGTCGCTGGCGATCATCGTGAGGGGGCTCCCCACCGCCGCGCGCGTCATCTCCTCGGTGCGCCCGTGGATGATCACCGTCCCGCCGCGCGCCCTGGCTTGTCCGAACGTCTGGCGGTTCAGCCGTTCACCGGTCGAGACCAGTTGGTGGTCCGCGAAGCGCTCCTCGGGCCAGCTCTCCCAGTCGTCGAAGAGCGCCGACGTGATCTCGGTCATGCCCGCGCCGTACGGATACGTCTCCGTAGTCACGTCCTGACCATCGTCGCGGGCGGCCTGGATGGCGGCGAGAAAGTCGTCGATCGCCCCTCCCGCGCTCGAGTTCACGTGCACGATGTGCAGCGGCGCACCCGCGTTTCGGGCCGCGGTGATCGTCGAGTCCAGGCCTGCGACGCTCCCACGCATGTGGATGTGCACCGAGGCGCCGTATTCGCCTGCCACGTCGAACATCCGCTCGACCTCGCTCATCTCGGCGCCGGGCGTGTACGCGGTCCCGAAGCCGACCGCGAGCGCCCCTTGCTCGAGCCCGCGACGGATGCCGTCCTCGATCGCGTCGAGCTGCTCGGGCGTGGCCGCCGCCGAGCCACCGACTCCGGCAGGCGTGAGGCCGGTCCCCGGATCGTCCAGGACCTCCATGCGCACCTGCATGTGGCCGACGCTGACGCCGTGGTTCACACGCTGTCCGCCTGCTCGCGCTGCGTACCACCCGTCCACGTCGGCCGTGCCGACCTCGAGCTCGAGCGCCGTGGTCACGCCGTCGCGCACCATGAGGGCGTACGCCTCGTCGCTTTGTCCGTGCTCGTGCAGGTCGATGAAGCCCGGCGCGACCACGAGTCCCGTCGCGTCGATGACTCGCGCCCCGGTCATCCGTTCGTTCGAGATCTCCGCGATGCTGCCGTCGCTCACGCCCACGTTCGCCACCTCGAACAGCCCGGTCGCCGGATCGACCACGCGGCCGTTCTCGACGACGAGGTCGTACGACTCCGCCCCCGCGCACGCTGCGGTCAGCACGCACAGCGCCACCACGTGGCTTCGCACTCGATTCCTCATTTGTTCTCCTCGCCCCTCCGGGCTTCGGACATCGCTTCGTTCGCGGGTGGGACCGAACCTCTGCCGATCATCCACCACGACGTCGGAAGTCGGCTTCGAAGAGCAGACGCGTGTTGGGGTCCAAAACGACACCCGAGGGCGGCCCGGACACTGGGATCACGAAGCGGTGAAACCGACCGTCGACCTCGACGGACTCCACCACCGAGGGCGTCCGCTCGTCTCCGAAGAGGAGACCGATCTCCAGAGGAAGGCGAAACGTCGGTCCCACCTCCTGTGTCTGCTCCAACTCGACGCGCAGCGACCTGGCGCTGGCCTCATACTCCCACCAGCCCTCGAGCCGGGGATTCCCTCCGCTGTAGAGCCACTGGTCAAAGAACGGTTCGAGATCCAGTCCGGAGGCCTCTTCCATGGCCCGCCGGAAGTCCTCCGTCGTCGCGTTGCCGTTCATATGTCGCGCATAATAGGCGCTTATGCCCGACTGAAACGCCTCGTCCCCCATCGCGTTCCGCAGCATATGCAAAATCCACGAGCCCTTCTGGTACGTCGCCCCGCTGGTCACACGCCCCATGTCGTTCAAGTCGTCGTGCACGATCCGGTACGAAGGGTCGTTCGCATACTGCTGAAAGACGCGCTCCGCCGAGCTCTGGAGGCCCGCCACGAAGGCATCGCGTCCGTACGCGTGCTCGATGAAGAGCAACGTGAAGTAAGTCGCGAAGCCTTCGCTCAGCCATACGTCGTCCCAGTCGGACTCGGTGACGGCGTTCCCGAACCACTGATGAGCCACCTCGTGGATGATGACGTTTCGCCACCGCTCCGTTCGCTCACCCGTGACCGAGCTCTCGTGGTACATGATCGCCGAGGCGGCTTCCATGCCTCCGCCGGTCGCGGGTGACGTGATGTTCGCCAGCTTCTCGTACGCGTACGGCCCGACGTAGTCGGAGTAGAACGCCATCGCCGCCTTCGTCGGGACCGCGAAATCGTAGAATCCGTCGTCACGGTCCTGAGCGTAGACCCAGGTTTGGATCGGGCGTCCCTCGAAGTCGTCAACGTGTTGGACGGCGAAGCGAGCGACGCCGAGCACGTACAGCCAGGTCGCGATCGGTGCCGAGTTCCGCCAATGCGTCCGCCGCGTGCCGTCCAGGCCGTCCGACTCCTCCACCAACAGACCGTTCGAGACCACCTGGTAGTGAGAAGGTGCGGTCACGATCATCTCGCTCTCGGCCTTGTCGTACGGGTGGTCGATCGTCGGCAGCCAGTTTCTGGCCCGATTCGGCCAGTTGTCGCTGAAGAACGTCCGGTCCCCGTACTTGGTCGGGCCGATCCGCAGCCCTGATGCCGGTTCCCCCGCGTATCCCACGACGACGTCGAGACGATTTCCGGCTCGACCGGCTTCGGGCAGGGCGATTTGCAGGAGGTCTCCCTCATGCGTGAAGGGAACCGCCACATCCCGTATCATCACGGAGGTCACGCTCATTCCACGCCCGTCTGCGTCGGGGCCCGCGAGATCCAACAGGAGCTCCGCCACGCCGTTGTTGGAAAAGCGCACGGTCACGGTGGTCCGCCCAGCGATTCGGTCCGAGTCGTCGCTGAGCGTCAACTCGAAGCGGTAGCGCTCGACGTCGATCCCGATTCGACGCGGGTAATCGTCGAGGACCTCCAGATGCCCGGCCGTTCGAGCCGGCGCCTCGGTGATCGGGGCGAAAGCGAGCAGGAGCGCGGCAGGCAGCCAGATGGGGAACACGGACGGTCACTCCGAGAAAGTACGGGCGGGCAGCGAACATGCGGCGCCCCCTCCGTCCGTAGCAATCCCGTGAGCAAGCTGCCGTCCGAAGCTGCACGGTTGGCTCCCACCCGAGAGAGCACCGATCAGAGTCCCCTGGTGGGATCTCCAGCGCGGAGTCTGCGGCCCTGTCGGGGCCTTGCCGGGTAGGCCAACGTTCGAAATGTCCTGTGCTCTCCGACCTTTCAGAGGAGCGCCTCTCTCGTGAGCCACCCGATCTCGAGTGCAACACGGCTGGCGGAGCTGGTCGAATACCAACACGCATCGGTGGTGAGTCGTGTTGTACTCAGAAGCCCCGGAGGCACGATGACTGTGTTCGCTTTCGCCGGAGGTCAGGGCTTGAGCGAGCATACCAACCCCAACGACGCCGTTGTGCAGGTTCTCGACGGCGAGGTCAGGATCCAGGTGGGGGGAACGGAGCACCTGGTACGTCAGGGTGAGTGGCTCCACCTGCCGCCGTCGGTGCCCCACGCGCTGCTGGGCGGTGCTCCCTTCAAGATGCTGCTCACCCTGCTGAAGCAGACACCAGGCGTGGAGTAGGGTCAGGCGTCGAAGTCCAACCAGGAGTAACCATGAATGAAGAACTGATGGACCGGGCGCGGCAGTCTGCGTTGGCCGCGGCAGAGCGCAGCGAGCGACTCACGCGATGGCTGCTCGGCCTCGCTGCTGTCTTCGAGGCAGGCGTATTGGTCGCTGTTCTCTTGGTGATTGACTGGAGCAACTCGACGCATCAACTGGTGTTTCTTTGCGCCTGCCTCATGTACGCACCCCTGGCTTTGGTGATGGTCTCGCTTCACAGCGCGTTGGACGGCGCCACGCAGCGAGTGCTCGTTGGATTGGACCACCTGACGGACGTGTAGGCTTTGGGCGGCCTCGTGGTGATCGTCGGTCAGGCGGGCGAACGGCGCCGTGATGCCGTATACTCCACGAAAGAACGATGAATCGTGCCCCCTCGATCGTCACCCGGAGACAACGCTTGAACGCCACCGCCCGTCGGTACGGTCGGTTGGACCGAATCGGCCGACGTGCCCGGCCGGGATCGCCTCGATGCTGGGCGATGCCGGCCCTCGCGCTTGTCTTGGCGGCGGCGCTCGCTGGACACGCCTCCGCCCAAACAGGCGTGACAGTGACCGGGCAGGTCACCCACATCGAGGACGGCTCACCGATCGCTCTCGCGTTGATCGCGGTCGAGAACACGAGCGTTCGAACCATCACGGACGACGACGGCCGCTTCCGCCTCACCGGTGTCCCGGTCGGCCAGCACGTGCTCGTCGTTTCGTGGTTTTCCACGGGAGAGCAGCGCGTCGAGCTGACCGTGCCCTCGGGCGGTGTGGACGACGTCGCGATCGAGTTCAGACCGATTCCGTTTTCGATCACGGGCGTGATGGTCACCGGTGCCTCGAAAGTCCCGCAGCGGTTCGTCGATGCGCCCGTGGCGATCGAGGTCGTCGAGCGCGTGGTGTCTCGCAACTACTCCAGCACCGGACAGCATCCCCAGGTCATCAAAGCCCTCACGGGAATGGATGTCTCCGCAAACGGGATTCACGACTTCAACGTGAATTCCCGCGGATTCAACGCGGACCTCTCGCAACGCTTGCTGGTGTTGATGGACGGCCGCGACCTGGCGATTCCGTTCCTCGCCGCACAGGAGTGGAGCGCTCTGACCATGCCCCTCGACGACATGGAGCGCATCGAGGTGGTCCGGGGTCCCGGCTCGGCTCTGTACGGAGCGAACGCCTATAACGGGGTGATCAACATCATCACGCCCGCGGCCCGGGACGTCCTGGGCACCAAAGTCGCGTTGGCGGGCGGAGAGCTCAGGTCGATGAGGGGCGATCTCCGGCACGCGCGGACGTTCGGTGTGAACCAGCGCTTCGGCGTGCGCACGAACGTGGGCTACTACCGAAGTGACGACTGGCATGAATCGCGAACGAATCTCGGCGACTTCGAGAGCGAGTACAGCGAAGCCATCGATGTCGCGGACTTCCCCATCAATACGCCTCCTCCGGGCTACGAAGCCGTACCGCTGAACGGGCAGACCCTGGCGGCGGCGCCCGGGGTCGCGTTGGGTCGGCCCTCTCCGGTCGAGAGTGTCTACGGCTCGGCGCGTTTCGACCTTTACGCCGAGGGCGGCGCCGTTGGCACCGTCGAGGGTGGAGCGGCTCGAGTCGCCAATCAGCTGTTCATGACGAACGTCGGGCGCTTTCAGGTCGACCACGCGTGGAGGCCGTGGGCTCGCGCCGCGTGGGCCGATGATCGCTTCAACGTCATGGCTTGGTACTCCGGGCGGAGCTCCGAAGCGCACGCGATCGCGAGCGGGGCTCCACTCAAGGAGACGTCCAGTCTCCTTCACCTGGAGTCGCAGTGGAATACCCAGATCGCGGACGGCCGGGCGCGGCTGGTATTCGGTGGCTCGTACCGCAGGGCACTCATCGACTCACGCGGAACACTGGTCGCTCCCATCGACGATGGCCGCAACGACTGGTACGGCGCCGGCTTTGCCCAGGTGGACGTCGAGCTGACTCCCGGGCTGCATCTCGTGGCCGCCGGTCGCCTAGACGGCTCGAACCTTTTCGACCGCGAGTTTTCACCCAAAGGGGCCTTGGTCTTCACGCCGACGGAGAGTCACTCGTTCCGAGTGTCGGCGGGTGCCGCGTACCAGACCCCTAGGTTGACGAACTTCTTCCTCAACGTGCCGCTCGGCCTTCCGGCCGACCTCGACGCCGTAGAGACGTCGATGAGGACGATGTTTCCCGCGGCCCTCGCCGCGGTACCCGTCGGTACGCTGTTCACCGAGTCGTCCGCCGTGCCCGCCTTGGCATTAGGCAATTCGGATCTCGATGTAGAGCGTCTGACCAGCTACGAGGCCGGATACCGCGGAGAATTCGACCGACGGATTCAGCTCACGGTCGACGTCTATTATTCCGTCGTGCGCGATTTCGTGAGCGCGCTCCTGCCCTCGGCGAACCCGGCCTACGGACCTTGGACGGCCCCGGCGGCCGTGCCCGCGTCGGATCGGGCTGCGCTCGAGACCGCCGTCTTGGACGCCCTGGGGCCCGGTTCAGGGCTGACGAACCTGAGTGATGGCTCATCGGCGATCGTGTTCTCGTACGGCAACGCGGGCCGGGCCAGAGAATGGGGCATCGAGCTCGGCTCGACCGTCGAGCTGACGCCCCAGCTTCACGTTGGCGTCAACTACACCTACTTCGGCTACTCCGTAGACGAAGGTGTGCCTCTCGTGCCTGGAGACCTGATCACCCCCAACACGCCCACTCATAAGGGGAACCTCAGGGTCGGATACACCACCAGGCGATTCGACGCCTGGTCGGCACTGAACCTCAGAACGGCCCACGACTGGTCGTCCGGGTTCTTCCAAGGCCGCATCCCCGCGAGCCAAACGATCGACTTGGGCCTGGGATACTCCCTCTCCACGCGTGTACGTGCCCACGCGACCGCGACCAACCTTCTCGGGCAGTCCGTCTACCACATTTACGGGGGCTCGTTGGATCGCCGCCGCGTGCTGCTCGGACTCACGGGGTACTTCTAGGCTCCCGCATCAGGATTTCAGCACGGTCGTGAACACATTGAGCGCTTGGTACTGCTCGCGCACGGTCTCGGCGTAGCGTTCCGAGAAGTAGCGCCCCACGACGTAGGCCGAGCCTCCCGCGACGTTCTCCTTGACCACACCGGGTAGCACCGCCCGGATGGCCGCGTCCTGCTCCTCGCTCTGCGGCACGAGCGCCACCTCGAATCGCGGCCGCTCCGGGGACCCGCTCACGTAGGCGTCGAACATGCCACTCAGCTCGGCCAGCATCAGGTCCTCGTTGCTCGACACCTCCTCGTCGGCATGCACCAGGGCGACGATCACGTCCCCGAGCTGCTCGACCTGCGCCGTGGGCGGGGACGTGCTGAGGTAATCGGCCACGGCATCCCGGAGCTCGATCGTCCGGACACCGTCCTGCTCACCCTGTTGGGCGAGCTCGTCCCACGACAGCTCGATTCCCCAAGCATCGGCGAAAGAGGCGATGAAGCTCCGCTCACGATCGTCCAGGTGCTCGTCGATCAGCGCGATCCGCGCCAGCAGCCTGAGAATCTCGTCGGCGCCGGAGGGCCGGAAGAACGAGCGGGCCAGGTCCCCGACCTCCGTTCGCTCCAGGGCCATCGCGTCCCGAAGCAGTCTCCAGAAGCCCCGGCCACGCCTCCCTTCGACCCACATGCCGGCGCCGATCCCGATCGTCACGGCTCCGGCTCCGAGCCATAGGACGCCGTCGACGACCCCCTCCCATTGACCGTCCAGAATGAAGCTGAGGGTGAGGAACGCGAGAGGAACGAGACCCAACAGCTCACCGAAAATCGAGATGCTCTCGGCCACGACCTTCTCGTGCTTGCGGCTCCAGAGCTTGTTGAGGGTCAGGTAGATCTGGACGGCCGCGAGAGCGAGCGAGGCCACCGTCAGGATCCTGATGAACGCCCGGAATTCTTCCATCGTCGCGCTTGTGCCTGAGAAGCTGGAGTGCCCGGAGACCGTCGTGGCAACTTAGTGCGAACCGGCGGCAGAGCGTCAACCGCTGGCCTCCGGACGGCGCACGCACTAGCCTCGGACGGAACCGCTCGAGCATCCACCGGAATCCAGGGATGGAGTCGGCATGAGGAAACCACCCAGCTGGCGCCGTGCACTCGTCACCCACAGCGTCCCGTTCCTAGCGATCCTGACCTTTCTTTGTCCGGGAGACGCCAACGCCCAGCTCGGGGCGATCGAAGCATTCGCCCGGCGCGTGACCGACCTCAGCTTCAACGCTCATCTCGGAGGGCTCAGCCCCGCCTCAGACGAGGTGCGCGCCGACGCGTTCGGGCTCCGGAGCTTCGGCTTGGAGCTGTTGTTCGAGATCGGCACGGTCGACGAGGTCACCGGCCCTGCGCCGACCGTCACCGACACGGTGGCCCTGGCGTGGACCGAGATGGTGGTCGTGGTGGGCGAGGACGGGGTGGACACGACGTATGTCTACGAGGTCGCGCCGGCCCCGACTCCGGCAGCCCCCACGCGCACGATCTGGACGTTCGAAATGGGCCTCGGTTACGGGCAGACGTTCGGCTTCGAGTCGCCCGATCCCGACATCGACCTGAGGGGCCAGGTGAGAGATCTGCCTGCGGCGTCGCTCTACGCTAGCTATGAGCCGGTAGGCTTCTACATCGGCCTGCGTTCGGGCTTCATGAGAATCCAGGGACTCCAGGCCTTCGACGCCGCGGGCGACGCATTCTCGGGCAAATCCGAGAGCTTTCTGCTCGCGGCCCTCGTCGGCAACAGCGTCGAAGTCTTGGGTCTGAACATCTTTCTCGAGGCGGCGTACTCCGTGCGTTCCTTCCCCAGCGTCGAGTGGAGGGCCGTCCAGAGCAGCGTCCCGGTCAACCTCGACCTCCCCCGAGAGCTTTCCCTGAGCGGCTGGTCCGTCGGCACCGGCGTCCAGTTCAAGATCGGGAGCTGAGCCCCGCGCGCCCCCTGGACACCGTCACGGGCGGCCCGGCACCGACCCGTCCGCTCTACCGACCAAGCTTGAAGACCATGACGCGGGCATTGCCCAGGTCCGCCACGAAGAGCTCGTCGCCGATCAGCCCCAGATTCACGGGCTGCAGAAAGGTCCGGGCCGAAACGACATCCTCCGAGACGCCGTCCTGATTGGGATCGTTTCCGGCCGAGAGGCTGAAGTCGCTCTGCCCCAACACGCCGATGGCGGCCACCCCGTGTCGGTCCGGAAACGGAAACGCCAGGACCCGCGAGTTGAGTGGGTCCGAAACCAACAGGACCGTGCCGTCGGAGACCACGTCGACGGGTGCGCCCACCGAAGTGGCGGTCGGAGGATCGAGCACACCCGGCGTGTCCAGGTCGGGTGCACCGATGACGAAGTCCGCAGGGGCTTGGTTCGAGTCCGGGATCGCGTTCCACACCAGCACGCGGGAACTGCCGGCGTCCGCTACTACGAGGCGTCGGCCATCACTCCAGACGCCCCGCGGGTGGTTCAGTCCGGTGGCCGAGGTCCGGGCGGCTCTACTGGTGAAATCGGGCTGTCCGAGCACCACGTCCGCTGGCGCACCATTGGCCGCTGGAATCGAATTCCAGATCAAGACGCGGTTGTTGAACATATCCGCGACGAACAACCTGCCGCCGGCCACCGTGAAGAACTCCGGGGTGTCCATCGTGGTGCGGGTCGTTCCGCGAACCCCAGAGCTGAAATCGGGTTGGCCCACCACCACGTCCGCCGGAGCATTGGTGGTCCTTGGCAGCGTGTTCCAGATCAGAATACGCCCGTTGTCCGGGTCGTTCACAAACAGCCTTCCGCCCGAGCTCTCGACCTCGCTCGGAAGTTCGAACGTGGAAGAGGTCAGGGTGTCGGAGCGGAGGAAGAGATCGGCCTGGCCCAACACGAAGTCCGCGGCCACACCACTAGTTCGCGGCACCGAGTTGAAGCCGAGAACCCTCGAGTTGCCCCGATCGGCCATGTAGAAGAGACCGTCCGCCTCCGCGACCGACGCGCGGTCGCGGATACCGGTCAGGTTGGTGGAACCCTGCCCGGCGTTTGGCTCCCCTGAAGTCAGGTCGACCTGACCGAGAGCAAACTCGGCGGCTTGGAAGTCGGCGAAGGGCGACCGGGGGCCGGCGACGTCGAAGGGCGCGCTCTGCGCCCCCAGCCCTTCGGCCGACGCGCCCAAACGGTATCCGCTGCCGGCGCGATCGATTCGGATGCCGGTGAACGTCGCCACCCCGCCTTGGGCCGTAACCGTCGTCGAACCGCTCAGGACGGCACCGTTCGGGTTGACCGCGAGGTCGATCGTAACGGCGCTGTTGCCGTCGACCACCACGTTCGCGTCGTCGACCAAGTGCACCTCGAAGGAAGGGAGCTCCGAGCCCGCCGGACCACCAATCGGCTGGGACGCGAACACCAGGCCGGTCACCACCCGCTCCTCCGGAGGACCGACCGTGCTCTGCGACTCGCCGCAGCCAGAGAGGGTCAGCCCCGTCAGTGCGATCGCGAGGAGGTCGAAGGGGCCGAAAAAGGTGCGTCTCATGGTGTCTCCCGTTCGTATCGGATCGGCCCGCGGGACCCGGGGCCGTATCGCTTCACCATGCTGTTCGGAAAACGGACCGGTCCGGGATCACCGAAGCCCGGCGAGTCACCGACCACCCCGCCAGGCACGATTGGCGTGATCCCTGATCGAGCGTTCTCGCGAATGGCCAGGAGAAGGAGCGAACACGCGTCGACGGACCAGCAGCCATGAGGAGGCAGCCATGAATCGGAAGACCGGGGCACCCAGTCGCGGCTCGGCGCTCGCCCTCGCCATGCTCGCGTCCACACTCGCCAGCTGCGGAGCAGGAGGCCAGACGATGAACGGCACCTACACCATCGTGCTCCCCGAAGGCACGGCCACGCTCAGTCTCGCCGTTCTCCCGTCGGGCACGGTCTCGGGCTGGATGCGCAGCGTCGACGGCACGCTGTTCGAGGCGACCGGCCTCGAGGTCGTGGACGACGAGGGTGACGTCACCGTCGAGGGGACGCTGAGCGGGGCAATGAACGCCGACTTCTCTCTGTACGAGGAGGACGATCCCGAATTCGGCCTGCTTCTCACCCCCCACGATGCTTCCGGGAATCCCGTGCTGGCCGAAGCCGTCGTCTTCGCGGCCGTCCGCTCGTCCCTCACCTCGTCCCCCATGACGGGCAACGGTCCCCTCGCCGGGGGTGCAACCCGTCCATCGCCGCCGCCCGAGGCGGGAAGCCCGGCGGCGGGGCCCGCCGACGCACGGCTCGTGGGGCTGTGGTCGACGCAAACGGTCATGAACAGTGAGGTCGGATCTGTCGCGACGCAGATGTTCATGGAGCTGACCTCCGACGGCGTGATGCGCGACCTGGGCTCTCGCGCCATCGGAAGCATCGGCGACGGTGGCATCGATACGGGGCTGGAAGGAGGAGGCGAGCAGGCGGTATGGCACACACAGGACGACCTCCTGATGGTGGGCTATCCCGGAGGGCCCAGCGTCCCGCTCGCTCGCTTCGGCTTCTCCGAAGGACGTCTGGTCCTACGCTACCTGCAGGACGGCTCGATCCAGATCTGGTCGCGCGTGCGATGACCGAACACGGACGAGTCCGGCTTCCCGATCGGTCGGGCGCACCGCTCGAGACGAGCTCAGGAAAGCCGCTCCGCCAGAAATGCGCGCGCAAACCTGAAATCACGCTTGACGGTGGCGGTCGACACCTCGAGCGCCTGCGCGGTCTCTCCGACCTCCATGCCACCGAAGACCCGACACTCGACGACTTGAGCGGCTCTCGCATCGACCGTCTGCAGCTCCTCGAGCGCGCCGTCGAAGGTGAGCACAGCGACGGGGTCGGACGGCATCTCGCCATCGAGCGCCTCGTCCAGCGTCACCGGTCGCACGTCTCCACCTCGCTTCTGCGCGTACCGGCTTCGTGCCTCGTCGAGCACGATCTGCCGCATTGCACGAGCGGCCAGGTGGCGAAAGTGGACGCGGCTCTCGATGGACACGCCTTGTGCGGGCGCGAGCTTGAGCCAGGCCTCGTGGACGAGCGCCTCTGTGCTGAGCGTCTCTCCCGCTCCCCGTCTGATTCCGTGCGCCAAACGCTTGAGCTCGTCGTACACCAGGCGCATGACCTCGTCGCCGGCCTCGCGGTCTCCGCCCATGGCGGCCTGGATCAGGCCGGTAAGGGGCGCATCTTCGTTCATGTCGTGGGGGTATTCCCGGGTCGATACCGTCGTGGAACGTGGATGACCGCGACCTCCGGTGCGAACCCTGAAGAGAAGCGCCGAACCGGGACGCCGGCAAGGACGAAGTGCGCCCGCACTTCCGCTCGTTCGACGGCCCACACATTGTGACCGATGGAAGCTGATCGCCGGTCGCGGGTTCGCGAGCTCTTCGAGGTCGCCGTGGAGCTCCCCGAACGGGAGCGTGAGAGCTATCTGCGAGAGAGCACCGCGGGCGATGCGGAGCTGCTGACCCGAGTCCAGCGGCTGCTGGCGGCGGACGCGAGAGCCGACACCCCGGTCGAAGCAGTGGCCCCGGCGGTGATCGAGCTGCTCAAGCCCGCCGCCTTTCTGGCCGAGCTCGGCGACACGTCGGTCGACCCCTACAAGATCGTCCGGCCCCTCGGTCGCGGAGGCATGGGGGCGGTCTACTTGGCCGAGCGGTCCGACGGCGCATTCGAGCGGTCGGTGGCCTTGAAGCTCGTCCATGCAGGCTTCGATTCGGAGGAGGTGCTGCGTCGCTTCCGAGCCGAGCGGCGAATCTTGGCGTCACTCGAGCATCCCAACATTGCCCGCATGTACGACGCGGGCATGGCCTCGGATGGCCGTCCCTTCCTGGTGATGGAGCACGTCGACGGGGAGGAGATCCAGAAGTTCGTTAGGCGGCTCGATCTGGGTCTGCGCGCCCGGATCGAGCTGTTCGTCCAGGTCTGCGAGGCGGTGGCGTATGCGCATCAGTCTCTCGTCGTCCACCGCGACCTCAAGCCGTCGAACATCCTGGTGGATTCGGAAGGGAACGTGAAGCTGTTGGATTTCGGCATCGCGAAGTTGGCCGACGGCGAAGAAGGCGACTCCCGCACGGGCACGGGCCTTCGGGTCCTGACCCCCGAATACGCCTCACCCGAGCAGCTTCGCGGCGATGTGCTGTCGACGGCCACCGACGTCTTTTCGCTCGGCTCGGTCCTCTACGAGCTCCTCACGGGGTGTCGTCCGTTCCGGGACGCCGGGGCCGCGCTCGCCCACGCCTTCTCGGACGACGCGCCCCGCGACGCCATTACCGCTCCAAGCCGACGGATCGACACCGAGTCGGCGGAGGCTGAGCGGACCTGGGCGCGCGAGCTTCGCGGAGATCTGGACCGCATCCTCCTCAAGGCGCTCGCGCACGATCCCCGCGAGCGCTACAAGAGCGTCGCGGCGCTCGCCGACGACCTCCGCCGCCATCTGGGTGGCCATCCCGTGCTGGCCCGCGCGCCGTCATGGAGGTACCGGGCGGATCGGTTCGTCCGTCGCCACCGCGTCGTGGTCGCGGGAACCTCGCTTGCGGTGGTCGCTCTCTTGGGGACGACGTGGATCGCCGTGGCCCAGGCCCGTCGGGCGAACGTCGAGCGAGACACCGCCGTCGAGGTCTCGGCGTTTCTCGAGGACCTGTTCGGCGAAGCAGACCCGCGGGGCGGCCAGGTGCTCGACACGACCCGCGTCATCGATTTTCTGGAGGGCGCCATCGGGAGGGTCCGCGACGGTCTGCACGATCAACCACGGACTCAGGCGCGCCTCCTCTACGTTCTCGGATCCGTCACCCGGAACCTGGCCCGCTCGGACCTCTCCGTACCGTTGTTCGAGGATGCCATCCGGGCCAACCGCCAGGTGCACGGTCCGGGCTCTCGAGACGAGATTCAGGCCCGTGAGCTGCTGGGGCTCGAATTGGCCGAGGCCGGCCGACTGGATTCAGGGCTGGCACAGCTGGACACGGCGCTTGCCCTTCAGCTCGAGGCCGGCGGTGAAGACGCGATGCTCACGTGGCGTTTGCGGGAGAGGTTGGGGCAGGCGTATGCAACCGCGCAGCGTAACGACGAGGCACTGCCACATCTGGAGGCGGTCGTCGTCGCCCTGCGGTCCGCGAGCCCGGTGGAGCCGACGCGGCTGGCCTCGGCGCTGAACATGTACGGTTCGATTCTCGCACAGCTGAACCGCCATGAGGAGGCCGCCCCGGTCCTCGCCGACGCGGCCGCCGCCTGGGCGGGCACCGAAGGGGCGCTCGACGCCGGCCCGCGCGCGCTGGACGAGGGTGTGACGCGCGGCAACCTGGCATTCGCTCTCCTCCAGTTGGGCCGGTTGGACGAAGCCGAAACCGAGATGCGCCGCAGCCGGGAGTTGATTCTGAGTCGTCTGCCCGAGCAACACGCGTTCGTCGCGCGATCGGACATCCGGCTGGCGGAGATCCTCGCCGCCCAATCGGGGAGCTCCGACGATGAAGCCCTCGAGGCAGAGTCCGACAGCCTCTTTCGAGCCGGGCTTGCGACGGGTCGGGAGTTACCCGAGGTGCGTCGGTCCCTTTTCTTTGTTCTGTCGTCCTACGGGCGGTCGCTCCGCGCGTGGGGTCGGCTGGAACAAGCGGAGCCGATCCTGGGCGAGGCGGTCGCGCAGGGAGCCGCGACGCTGGGGCCGGATCATCCCCTCACCCTGACGGCCACGAGTGATCTGGGTCGACTCATTGCCGAAAGGGGCCGCATCGACGAGGGCCTCCAGCGTACCGCCGAGGCGTTGGCTGCCCTCAGGGCGACGGTCCCGCCTGCCGCCGCGCCGACGGTCAACGCAGCGGCGAATCACGCCCGCGTCCTCCTCATGGCAGAGCAAGCGGACCAGGCTCTGGCCGTTTTGTTGGAAGCACGAGCGGGGGCCGCGGCGGCCTTTCCGTCGGGGCATCCCATGATCGGGGCGATCGAGGAGCTGATCCAGCAGGCTGGCGGGGTGGCATCCGGCCGGTGACCCTGGCACTTTGTGCCGGCTTCCCCACCATGCGTATTGTGAGGGACGTCGACCGCTCGGACCACTGCCCGGCCCGAGCGAGTCGTCGGCAGGAGCGCAGTCATGTCGAGACCGAAGCGCTGGAAGGTCACGGTGGGAGTGCTGTGGTGCGCCGCCATGGTGGCGGTAGCCGCGGTGCAGCTCCGGGAGGCGAACGCCCGGTCTTCCGAGGCCACGGTCCTCCTGGCTGCGGATTCGTACCTACGGACCCTCGAGGCCGTGCGCGCGGTGTACACGTCGGAGGTCGTGAGCCGCCTGCCGGATTCGGTGCGGGTCACGTACGACTACGACCGCCACGAGTACGCGGTGCCTCTCCCCGCGACCTTCACGATGGCGCTCGCCGAGAACCTGGGCGCGTCGATCGAGGGGTTTGAAGTCAGGCTCTATAGCGACCATCCCTTCCCCTTCCGGGGACCGGCCCAACTCGACGATTTCGAGCGGCGCGCGCTCGTGAGCCTCCGCGCCGCACCCGATTCGGCCGTGAGCGCCGTCGAAGGCACGGGTGACACGCGCGTCCTTCGCTATGCGCGCGGTGACACCATGCGCGCCGAGTGCGTCGACTGCCACAACAGCCACCCAGAAAGCCCCAAGACCGACTGGGAGGTCGGTGACCTCCGCGGCGTGCTCGAGGTGTCGGTGCCGTTATCGTCGTTCGACGCGCGGGCCCGCGAGGCGAGGCGCCCCTACACGGCACTCCTCGTCCTCGCCCTGCTCGGCCTCCTGGCCGCGGCCGTGATGCTCCTTCAGTACATCCCCAATCTGCCGGGCAGGGACCGTCCGCGGGGCCGCGAATAGCGAGAGCCTACCGACGCCCCGCCCCGCCCGCCCGGGACCGTCCCGCCCCCCCTGCCACTCACCAGGTGATGACGACTCGGCCGTGGCCGGCACGGACGCCGGGGGTCGTGGTCCCGGCTGCGACACCGTCCACATACGAAGAGCCGCCGCCGCCGCCAGACTCGAAGTGCGTGCTGCCACCGCCACCACCGTAGTACCCGCCACCGCCGCCACCACCGCCCGAGAAGCCACCGCCATCCCCGTCGCCGCCGACCCCGAGCGATCCGTCCGTCCCCTCGACCGTCCCGGCATACGCGTAGCTCCCGTTGATACCACCTTCCGTCTGAGTTCCGCCCGTCGCCTCGAACCCTACGCCCGAGCTGTACGACGTGCCCGAACCCCCGACGAGCCCGCCACCCGGGCCGCCGCCGGCCGGCGAGCCGCCCGTGCCGCCGCCGCCACCACCACCACCCCCTGCGACGATCACCCGATCGACCAGGCCGGTCCCGCCGACGCGAACGTCGGAGCCGCCGCCACCCGCCGCGCCGCCCGGCTGGTCAGCGTTCCCGCTGATGGACGTGCCGCCGGCACCGCCGCCGCCGAATGCACCCGGAACGCCGGCATCGGTACCACTCGTGTCCGCGCCCTTGGCTCCGACGACGACGGTCAGCGTCGACCCGCCGGTCACGGTGAGGTCGCCCGCGGCGTAGCCTCCCAAGCCGCCCGGGGCATCGGGTAGGCCGCTACCCCCTTCGGCGCCCCAGGCCTCGATCTGGACGACCGTCACGCATTCCGGGAGGTCGAGGGCCTGGGCGGCTCCGGTGTACTTGAACTCGGCCGACCCCGCCGTACAGTCGAACGTGGCCGTGACGGTCGTGGCCGCCGTGATCGTCACCTCGCAGGCGCCCGTGCCCGTGCAACCACCTCCTGACCAGCCCACGAACGTCGTGCCGGGGGTCACCGTGGCCGTCAGCGTCACCGACGTGTTCTCGTAGAACAACGAGGAGCACGTTGCGCCGCAGACGATCCCGGCCACGGACGACGTCACCGTACCGATGCCGGTGCCCGCCTTGGTCAGCGTCAGCTCGTAGGTCGGCGGGGGTCCGACGGGGTCGTCGGAGCAGCCAGCGACGAGCACCCCGACGACGAGCACGCGAGTAAGGGATCGGAGCGACAACAGTGCCTCCAGACGAGATGGGGGGATCTTTCGAGAGTACACGAGCGCACGCAGGAAAAACCAGAGGTCCCTGCCGGGCCCTACGGACTCAGGGAGGTCATCCAGCATTGAATCCACATTCTGAACCGGTCGCTTTGGACGAACTCCCCGTCGTCGTCGATGTATGCGGGTTGCTCCCAGCGTATCACACAGACGTCGTCTCCTCGTTCGATCCCGTGGATTCCCGACCCGGCTCCGTCTGCGCCTACGCCGTCGCTCATGCGCCAACCCTCGCCGTAGAGCTCCGAGTCTGGGGTCGCGAAGAGGTCGGGGATCGAACCTGCGCTCAACGAGTCATGGGTCTCGAACTCGACTTCACAGCCGTCGTAGCTCCGGCCGTCCCACTGTGATTCGAAGCGGCCCGTCCTCGTGGTGAGCGAAACATGGGGTACGCGCGCGAGCGATTCGACGAAGGAATCACAGGGTCCGGCTGCCCCGGAGGTCGTCGCTCCGCAACCGCCCGCGATCCCGGAAAGGGCCAGTAGTCGAAGACTCGATCGCATCATACGAAGTTAGCTTTGTCCGGTGAGATAATTCCACGACGCTCGGCTGCGAGGTAGCAGATCGGGCCCGCGCCAAGGAGGCGCTGCATCCGATGAACGACTCCAGTGCTCAGCTCGCCCGGGGCTGGATCGAGGCGTGGATTCGGATGGACCTCGAGTGGTTGAGGGAGCGACTCGCTCCGGATTTCGTCCATACCAGTCCCTTCGGTCGCTTGGAGGGCCGCGACGCCTACCTTGCGACCGTGGAGCCCATGGCACGGAAGAGTGTCCAACGGCTCGACATCAAGCAGATCATCGCCACGGGAGATCAGGCGGCGGTTTGGTTCGAAAACCAGACCCCGAGGGGGACCGTGCCGACCTGTGACTGGATCCGAACCCGAGACGGCTTGATCACGGAGATCCAATCGTTCTACGACAGCGAAAAGGTGCGTGAGGTCTTGTCACCCGACGAGCAGCGGGAGCTCGACGGATCCCGCTAGCAGGGTGCCCCGCATCGACCTCGCAGCGCGACACGACTTGCTCAGCAGGCCGCGGCGCGGGACCTTGACCCAGCCCTTCCCGCACTCCAGCCCACCCCCCCCTATGGACTCCCGGTGG
>JAOTVL010000074.1 GCA_029863525.1 Gemmatimonadota bacterium | reverse complement strand
CGGAGCGTGCACCTCTTCGACGGTCAGGTCGTCAGCGAAGACGACGCCCGCAAGGCGGCCGAGCTCAACGAGGCCGGCTTCGACGTCGCAACCTAGCCTAGGCAAACAGGGTGGGGTGGGGTGTGGGCCCGAAGCCACGGCTTCGGGCCCTTCGTGCATCCGGAGGAACTAGGCTCATCGTCGGCGGCGCTCTACCTTGGCGGCCTCTGCCGCCACCTCTCTCTCGCCTCGATCTCCATGAAGCTCCGACCGGACCGCGCGATCACACCATCGCCTCGACGACGGGGCATCTTTCGGTTCCTTGCCGCGACGCTCGTCGCGTCTACCGTGCTCCTCGTTACGCCGCCGGCCGCCCGAGCTCAGTCTAGGGTCGCGGCCGAGCTCCGTACGCGAGCCGAGCGAACCGACTTCGTGGAGACGAGCACGTATGCGGACGTCATGGAGTTGTCGAGTCGCATCGCCGAGCTCTCCGACGAGATTCACCTGACCACGTTCGGCTACACGAACGAGGGGCGTGCCTTGCCGTTGCTCGTCGTCGGCGCGGCGGATGCCTCGCCGGAAGCGGTGCGCGCGACGGGGAAGACGCGCGTGTACCTCCAGGGCAACATCCACGCAGGTGAGGTCTGCGGGAAGGAGGCGTTGCTGATGCTCCTCAGAGAGTACGCGGACGGAGGCTACCCGAGATGGACCGACGACCTCGTGCTCCTGGTGGCACCCATCTACAACGCCGACGGCAACGAGCGCGTGGACCTCGGGAACCGCCCACGTCAGCACGGCCCGATCGGCGGAATGGGTCAAAGACCCAACGCGCAGGGGCTCGACCTGAATCGGGACCACATGAAACTGGACTCGCCCGAAGCGCGATCGCTGGTCGCGATGATGACCGCGTACGACCCTCATGTCGGGGTCGACCTCCATACGACGAACGGCACCCGGCACGCCTACCACCTCACGTACTCGCCACCGCTGCATCCCAACACACCGGCGGTCATCGACCACTTCCTGCGAGACGAATGGCTCCCCACGGTCACGCGCCGAATCAAGGAGACGCACGGTTGGGACTACTACTACTACGGCAACCACAATCCGCGGCGACCCGGGTGGTACACGTTCGACCACCGTCCGCGCTTCAACAACAACTACATCGGGCTCCGCAATCGGATGGCGATTCTGAGCGAAGCGTACGCGTACGCCACCTTCGAGGACCGCGTCTTGGGAACGCTCTGGTTCCTCGAAGAAATCCTGAACTTCGCCCAGGAACGCGCGACCGACATCCGAGAGACGGTGGACGAGGCCGAGCGGGAGTCGGTCGTTGGACGGCGGCTCGCGACTCGCGCCGACTTCGAGCGCTCCCCCCAGGAGGTCACCATTCTCATGGGGGAGGTCGACGAAGAGCGTCACCCGTACACGGGAGAGATCGTCCTCCGGCGCCGCGACGTTTCCACGCCGACGCCGATGTTCGAATATGGAACCTTCGCCCCCTCCGAGACGGAGGTCGCCCCCGAGGCATACTACATCCTGCCGGAAGCGGAAGCGGCGATCGAGCGGATGCGGGCACACGGGCTCACGGTCCTGCCGGCGGTCCCGGGCCAGGGCGTCACCCTCGAGCGGTTCCGGATCGACTCGACCGTGGTCGCCCCCCGACCGTTCCAGGGTCGTAGCGAACGTACGCTCTTCGGATCGTGGGAAGCGTCGACAGAGAGGGTCCCGGCGGGCACCGTGGCGGTCCCGGTAGACCAGCCACTGGGCCGTCTCGCGTTCACCCTGCTCGAGCCGCGCTCCGACGACGGGCTCGCGAACTGGGCCATTCTCGACGAATCGATCGAAGCGGGGCGCTACCCGATTCTCAGGTCGGCGTCGGCTCGGTAGGGCCCAGCTAGATCTCCTCGACCCGCTGAAATATGTGGACACCGCGGTCTTCGAGGTGCTTCACCACCGCGTCGAAGCACTCGGGATCGCGACCGACCAGCTCGGGCGCGGCGAGGCCGGGCTCGGACCAGAGCCCGCGTGCGACCAAGTTGACCATCGCGGTGCACGTGTACCCGGTCGTCCGCGCCATCGACATGGTCTCGGTGTCGGGGTTGTAATAGTCGAGGAGGTTGTAGGTGTGACGGACTTCCTTCCCTTCCTGAACACCCTCGACCACGATCCTCAACACGGTCAGGTCGGGCTCGCCCTCCTCGAAGCGCCAGGCGCTGAACAGCAGCGATTCGGTCACGTCGATCGGGCGCACCGTTCCCGACGCCGCTTGGATTTCTTGGGTGGAGAAGAAGCCGGCGTCCCGCAGGATCCGCATGCGTACGGCGTGTCCGGGATAGCGCATGGTCTTCTCGACCATGTTCGGGGTCTTCGAGGTCTTGAGGAGCGACCGGAGTCCGTCGGTGTTGAACGCCTCCAGCGAGCCGAGGCCCGGGAAGGTCACCAGCTCGACGTCGGTCAGCGCCGGACGCGTGATCTCGACGCCATCGACCCTCATCCGCGCGGGCCGCACGTAGCCCTGGATTACGTCCGCAGGCGAAAACGGTGCCTTGTACTCCCAGGGCCACGTGCGCTCTACCGGTAGTCCGCCGACGAGACAGTGATACCGGGTCGTCTCGTCGAGGTGCTCTTCCATCCGACCGAGCACGAGGTTGCTCAGACCTGGAGCGACTCCGCAGTCGAACAGGCAAGGTACGCCCGCGTCCTTGGCGATCTTCTCGAGTCCGAACGCGTCTTCGGGGAAGAACGAGATGTCGACAATTGGCTTCCCCTCGCCGAGGACACGCTCCACCGTGCGGTACCCGAGGAAGCCGGGAACCGCTCCGACGACGAGGTCGGCGTCCTTGACGGCCTTCGAGACCGTCTGGGCCTTCGAGAGATCGGCGACCACTCCGTCGGCCCCGAATTCCGTCAGCTCCTCGACCCGGACCGGGTCGAGATCCACGATGAGCACCTCGTAGTCGTCTTCGGCCGCCAGGTCGCGCACGATGGCGCTACCGACCCGACCGCCGCCCAGCACAACGATGTTCAGAGCCATTCCTCCGGTGAAGCCTCCGGCAGAGAGCAAATCAGTCCAAGGTCGCGAGCATGTGCAAGGGGGGGGCGGCGGTCCGTCATAAGGGGCGAGACCGATGGATCGTGGCTTGGAGGTGGACGATGGATACGACGAAAAGCTTGCTGGCTCCGCGGCTGATGGGACTCGCGCTGTTTCTGCTCCTGGCTCCGCCAGCCGCGGCCCAGGGGTGGATCGAGCCCGGTGTGGACCGTGGCGGCATCACCGTGGACAAGATCAGGAGCGAAGTGACGGTCCGTATCGAGGGGCGGGTTGCCCAGATCGAGGTTACGGAGTGGTTCGAGAACGTCGGCCGCCGTCTCGCGGAGGGCGAGTATCTGTATCCTCTTCCGGGAGAGGCGGTCTTCCAGGGCTTCTCGCTCTTTCAGGGCGACGCCGAGCTCCGGGGCGAGATCATGGATGCGGAGCGAGCGCGGTCGATCTATGAAGAGATCGTGCGGCGCCGAGCCGATCCGGCGCTCATCGAGCTTGCTGGGCAGGGACTGCTTCGAGCTCGCGTCTGCCCCATTCAGCCGGGCGAGACCCGCAAGGTCTCGCTGAGGTATACGCAGGTGCTCGAGCGTGCCGGAGGCGCGCTCCAACTCGCGTACGTGGGTGGCGTGCGCGGCACGTCCCGAGCCGGCCGCGACGGAATGCTGCACCCCGACGGCCGTCCGAGACTCGTTTCGGAGGACGTCGAGACCCGCTTCGAGGTCGTCGTCGAGAACGGCGACGACTTCCTGGATCCCTTCTCCCCCACACACGCACTCGAAACCGAGCGGGACGGAGATCGCATGACGGTCTCGATCGAGGACGAGATCACCGGACGTCTTGCGCTCTTCTTCCCCCTCGCGGGCGACGCGGTGGGCCTTTCGGTAGCCACGCACCGCCCCATTGGAGAAGACGGCTACTTCATGCTCACCCTCTCCCCGGACCAGGTGAGGGGCGAGCTGCAACCACGAGACGTCACGGTCGTCATGGACGTTTCGGGTTCGATGTCGGGCGAGAAGATGGAGCAGGCGCGCGAGGCGCTTCACCAGCTCCTGTCATCATTGTCCTCGCAGGACCGGTTCCGCCTCCTCTCCTTCTCGAGCTCGGTCCGGGCGCAGGCTCGCGGCTGGACCTACGCCCGTGGCAGCGGGCTGGAACGGGCTCGGGAATGGGTCGACGACCTGGCGGCAGACGGAGGCACCAACATCGAGGCGGCGCTCAACGAGGCGTTCCGCCTGGAAAGCTCACGAGGTCGCCTGCCCGTCGTCCTCTTCTTGACCGACGGCCTCCCGTCGGTGGGCGAGGAGTCACCGGATCGTCTGGCGCGTATCGCAGAGTCTCGGGCAGGACGCGCCAGGGTCTTTGCGTTCGGCGTCGGCCACGATGTGAACACGCGCCTGCTCGATCGGTTGGGTGAGGCCGGCCGGGGCGACACGGACTACGTGCAGCCGGGTGAGAACGTCGAGCGTGCCCTGTCCCTCTTGGCGGCGAAGATCCAACATCCGGTTCTGACCGATCTGGAGCTCTCGGGTGGCCCGATCGATGTCGATGACGTCTACCCGGTCAACATCCCCGACGTGTTCGCGGGTGAAGAGCTCGTGCTCTTCGGACGATATGACGGCGATGGTCAGGGACAACTCACGATACACGGCGAGCGGGTCGGGCGGCCGCTCGAGTTCTCGACCGAGTTGATCTTCGCCGAGGCCTCCGACGCGAACGACTACATCCCACGGTTGTGGGCGTCGCGGAAGCTCGGACACCTGCAGCGGCAGGTGGTCACGGAGGGGCTCACCCAGAGTCTGGCCGACGAGATCCGGACGCTCGCGCTCCGGTATGGACTCCCGAGTCGGTACACGGCGTACCTCGTGGAGGAGCCGAACGTCGTGGCCACCGCGCCGGTGGACCGGCAGGGTCAGGGCGGCTGGGTTCGCAATCTGGCGGGCCGCGCGCCCGCGTCCGCCCCCACCACGGGTGCAGATGCCGTGCAGGCCGCGTCGAGCGCGCGGCTCATGCGCTCGATGGCATCCGAGGAAGATTTGAACGAGGCAGAGCAGAAGTTGATGGCCGAGGCTTTGGGAGAGCTCGACAACGAGCATCCCCGCGAGGCGCTCGGCGGCCGGATCTTCGAGCTGCGCGATGGCGTCTGGACCGACGTGGCGCATACCGAAGCAGATCGGGTACTGAACGTGAAGGCGTACAGCTCCGCGTGGTTCGACCTGATCCGGGCGATCCCGGAGATCGAGGCTGTATTGCGCGCGCACGACAGTGTTGTGATCTCCGGCGCCGAGCGTAGTCTGCAGGTAGGCTCGGACGGGGTCGACCGACTCGACGCGTCAGAGCTTCGATCGATCGTGACTGCTTTCCGGGGTGAGGCCCCGAACTGATGGCTCCGGCGACCGCACGACAAAGGGTGAGGGCAGGTCCATGAGCACCATCGACTGGAACGACCTCTACCGGACCACCTTCGAGGACCTCGTCCGCTTCCTGCACCGAAAGGTCTGGGATACGGAGCGGGCGAGGGACCTCGCGCAGGAGGCCTTCGTGCGCGCGTTGCAACACGAGCCGAGGAAGCCGCGCGCTTGGCTCTTTCAGGTCGCGGCGAACTTGGCGCGCGACGAGGCACGGATGGTGATCCGTCGCAAGAAGCATCTCGTGCTGCTGAAGTCCGAGGCCGAGTCTCGAGAAGCGTCGGGCAAGGATCCGGCCGACGAGCTGATGGAGCAGGAGAAGTGGGCGATGGTGCGTGAGGCGCTCGACTCGCTCTCGGAGACCGACCGCGACGCCCTGCTTCTGTGGGATGCCGGCCAGAGCTACACCGAGATCGCAAACGAACTGGGCCTCGCGGTCGGTGCAGTCGGGACGACGCTGTCCCGTGCCCGTCGCAGGCTCGCGGAAGCATACAACGAGAAGGAGAAGGCCGATGTCGCACGTCGATGAAGGCGCGCTGCACGCCTATTTGGATGGGGCACTCGACGAGTTTCCCGCCGCGGAGGCAGAGAAGATCCGGACGCACCTCGATGGTTGCTCGGAGTGTGCGGAGCGACTCGAAGTGGAGCGGCGCATCCGGGCCGACGCGCATCTGATGCTCGGCTTGGCGGCGCCAGCCGTCGATGTTCCGAGCTTCGAGGAGATTCGGGCGTATGTTCAGCGGACCCGACCGGCTGGGGGCCGTGTGAGCCGTGCGCAGCGGTTGGGGTGGGCGGCTTCCGTGGTCCTGGCGATCGGCGCGGGCTGGATGTTGCGCGAAGGTCAGCTACAGCAGCGGGCCCTCGACATCGGGCAGGAAGCTGCGTCCGCTCCCGCGATCGGGGTGGCCCGCGAATCGGAGGGATTCGCGGAGCGCCAGAACGCGCTTCCCGTGGAGGCTGGAGCCGATCAGAATCTGGCGGCGGACGCTCCGGATCGTCTGACGCCCGCCCGCGTGGAATCCGACGATGAGCGCCTTGCGGGCGCGGTCGGAGAGCTCGGCGACGCGCCTCAGGAGGCCAAGGCGAGCGCCGAGGCCACGGTCCGAAGCGCGCTCGAAGAGCGGACGGCCGCGCAAGACGAGCCGGGTTCTCCGCTGCTCGCGCCAGCGCGCTTGGCAGACCTGGCGGACAGCTCCGACGTCCTCGGGGACCCACGCAACGAGCGGGCCGACGCGGGCGCTTTTCGGGGCGCGGCTGGCGAATACGATTCGGTCGTCGTCGAGTCGATCGTCGCGACCGGCTTGGTGGCCGAAGCAGAGACGACCGCTGCGGCAGCCGCCGCGATGAACGACGCGGTCGGGCGTGCCGATGCCCAGCAGGTTGCGGCGCCGGCCGAAGAGGCCGCGGAGCGTCGCCGGCTCGCCGAGTCCGCTGTTCCGCTGACGTCGGCGCTGAACACGAGCGGGCGGGCGGTACCGAGCGCGGCGGACGAGACTCGCTCGGTCGACGACGAACCGTTGGCGTCCGTGCCTGGCTTCGAGGTGTTGGATGTGGCCAGCCTCGGTGACGGCGCGAGGCTGTACGGGTCTCGCATTCTCCAACGCTACTCCGACGATGTGGTGTTCGAGGTGGTTCGTCTCGAGCCGGGTATCGACCCGTCGATCCTGGCTGCGGCCGCGGCCGGCCACGCGGAAGCGCGAGCGGAGACCGACAACGGGTGGATCCTGGTTCGGGGTCCGCTCCCGCTCGTCGAGCTCGAGCGATTGCTCGGTCGCTTGATCCCCGAGCCTCCCACTTGGCCGTGATCGGAGGGTCGAGCAGATCCGGTGATCGAGTCATCGGACGGATCCCGGTGATCGAGTCATCGGGCGGGACGCGGTGATCGGGGGCGAGCCCCCGGGTATCCTCGACCTCCTGGCGGACTGGGAGGGGATCGGGGTCATCGTACGGCGGGATCGCCCGACCGGCACCTGGATCTTCGTAGTCCTCCACAACGACACGCTCGGCCCCGCCACGGGCGGATGCCGCATGAAGGTCTACCCATCTCCTGTCGACGGGCTCGCCGATGGTCTGAGACTCGCCGAGGGGATGACGTACAAATGGGCGGCGATGGACTTTCCGTTCGGGGGCGGGAAGAGCGTGCTCGCGACCCCAGGGCCGCTCGACGCCGAGGCGCGTCGAGGGCTGCTCCTCCGATTCGGCACGCTGCTCAATTCGCTCGGTGGTCGCTATGGGACAGGGGCGGACCTGGGGACCGACAGCGACGACATGCGCACGATCGCCGAGGTCACGCCCTACGTCATCGGTGTGCACGGTCGCAGCGACGGCCCGATGGACCCGAGCCCGTTCACCGCGCTCGGCGTCTTCGCCGGAATCCGCGCCTCCTTGAGGCAGAGGTTTGGCGACGACTCCTTCGACGGTCGCCGGATTCTGGTCGAAGGCGTAGGGTCCGTCGGTAGCCCCCTCGCCCAACGCCTCGCCGACGTAGGGGCGGTGGTTCTGGTGGCCGACATCGCCGAGGGGCGGGCCCGAGCCGAGGCCGAACGGCTCGGCGGCACGTGGGTGTCGGCCGACGCGGTGATCGGGGCCGAGTGCGACGTCTACGCGCCGTGCGCGGTGGGCGCGACGCTGAATGTGGAGACGATCCCGCGTCTGCGGTGCGGGGTCGTCGCCGGCGCCGCCAACAATCAGCTCCGTGAAGAAACCGACGCCCAGCTCCTGGACGAGCGGGGGATTCTGTACGCGCCTGACTACGTCATCAACGCTGGGGGGGCCATGGCCTTCACCCTGATCTTCCAGGGTGAGACCCGCGTGCCGGAGCTCGAGCGCCGCGTGACCGCGATCGAGCGAACGCTCGATTCGATCTTCCAGGAGTCCGAGCTTTCCGGGCTCACGCCGCTGGAGGCGGCCAGGGCTCGGGTCGAACGCATCTTGGCTCGAGGGCCCGCCGGTGGTGTTTCGTCCTCATTCGAGGACATGCGTGGCCACGGAGAAGGATGAGTGGTCCGGTCGCACCGAGGCGACCGGACCACTCATTTCAATTCAACTCGTCGCTGCCTTCCGGGTAGGTCAGGAAGAGATGATCGAGCCTCAAGATCCGGAGGACCTCGGCGGTACGCCACGGAATGGACCGCACCCAGACCTTGTCGGAAGGCGCGGTGCTGAGGCGAGCCGTGAGAATCAAGGCCAGATCACCGACATTGGCCTGGTGTAGGCCGGTGAAGTCGAAGACCACATGACCGTCGTCGGGAGTCTCGACGGGGCGCGTCTCGAGGCGCTCCATCAGCTGTCTTCCCTTGTTCTTGTCATCGTGTCTCATGACTGCCTCCCAGCGGTTCAGGGTAATCCCCCCTGAGGCGTACCTGTCCTTAGAACAAGAGTCGTGCCAGAGTGAAACGGCCCCATTTCTCCGTCTTTTCTGCCATCTTGGCACAATCTGGTGTCATTCATGGGGGAGACCCATGTTGTAAAAGGACACTTTTTGCGGAGGACATGATCGGATCCCTGGTGCGCGCCCTGGCGGTGTTGACGCTGTTCTCGGTCTCGACGGAACCGCTTTGGGCGCAGGCTTCAGGCGCCGCCCGCGCGGACTACCTCCACGCGGTCGCGGCGTTCTTCAACCTCCCGCCGAACGAGGTCGGCATTCTGTCGGACTGGGAGGTCTCTGCCGACGAGATCCCGGTGGTCCTCTTCATGGCCCGCCGAGCCGGCGTGTCGCCCGAGGCGCTCGTGGCGCTCCGCGAGTCCGGTCAGGGTTGGGGGGTGCTCGCCGAGCGGTATCGAGTCCATGCTGCGGCGCTGCACGTTCCGATCTCCGATGAAGCTCCCGCCGGGCGACTCGAGACCGCCTATCGACAGTACCGGTCCACCCCGGTCGCGGAGTGGACCACCATCAGGCTTACCGATGACGACATCATCGCGCTGGTCAACGTACGGTTCATCTCCCAGTCGCTGAAGCTCCCCGCCGAACGCGTGCTTGCGAATACCGTCGGCATGGTCTCGTTCGTGGAACTCCACGCTCGCCTGCGGCGCTGAGCCACAGCCCGCCGTGACCCGAGCCGATTTCGTCCCGCTCGCGGGGTACCGAGCGCTGCCGGTCGAGGAGATGCGTGCGGAGGCCCAAGGGTTCCTCGAACGCATGCGAAAGCGGCGAACCGTCCGCGACTTCTCCGATCGCCCCGTGCCCCGCGACGTCATCGAGCAGTGCCTCTTGGCGGCCGGAACCGCGCCGAACGGTGCGAACCGGCAGCCGTGGCGATTCGTCGTCGTCGGTGACCCCGAGGTCAAACAGCAGATCCGACGCGAGGCCGAGGTGGAGGAACGGGCCTTCTACACCGGCGGAAAGGCCCCCCAAGAATGGCTCGACGCGCTCGAACATCTGGGAACGGACGAGAACAAACCCTTCTTGGAGCGTGCGCCGTGGCTCATCGTGATCTTCGCCGAGCGGTATGAGCTCTCGCCCGGCGGCCAGAAGGTGAAGAACTATTACGTGACCGAGTCGGTCGGGATCGCCACGGGAATCCTGATCACGGCGCTCCACCATGCGGGACTCGCGACGCTGACCCATACTCCCTCCCCCATGAACTTCCTCAACGACCTGCTCGGGCGTCCCGACAACGAGCGGCCCTTCCTGATCCTGGTGGTCGGGTATCCCGAAGACGACGCCACGGTGCCGGACATCACCAAGAAGCCGATCGAGGACATCGCGGTCTTCCTCGAGTAGCCTTCGCCACCTGGAGCAACGTGGGACAAGACATCACCGGGCTGGCAGAGACCCCCGCGGGGACTCGAGCCTTCACGAAGGCGCTGCTGCGCGACGTGAAGGCGTTGGAGCGAATGCTCGCGGAGGGTCTTTTCGAAACGGGCATTCGCCGTATCGGTGCGGAGCAGGAGATGTTCCTCGTCAACGAGGCGTGGCGCCCGGCGTCGATGGCAATGGAGATGCTCGCCAAGCTCGACGGCCCGTTCACGACCGAGCTCGCCCTCTATAACCTCGAGGCCAACATCGAGCCGCGGGAGCTCGGGGGGACGTGCTTCAGCCAGGTGGAGGCTCGACTCAACGAACTCGTGACCCGGGCCCGCGAGGTCGCGCGGGGCATGGGGGGTGAAGTCGCACTCACGGGGATCTTGCCCACCCTCTCGAAGTCCGACGTCTCACTCGAGAGCATCACGCCGAAGACGCGATATCACGCGCTCAACCAGGCCTTTGCGAAGGCCCGGGCCGGGGAGCCCTACAAGCTCCGGATCCAGGGCAGCGACGAGCTCTACACCGAGCACCAGTCGGTCATGCTGGAGTCGTGCAATACCAGCTTCCAGGTGCACCTGCAGGTCGACCCCGGCGAATTCGCGCACGTCTACAACGTGGCCCAGCTCGTCACGGCGCCGGTCCTGGCGGCGGCGGTGAACTCGCCTGTGCTCTTCGGCAAGCTCCTCTGGGACGAGACGAGGATCGCCCTCTTCCAACAGTCGATCGACACACGCCAGGGCTCGGTCCACATGCGTGACCTCTCGCCCCGCGTCCGCTTCGGCGAGGGGTGGATTCGTGACGGAGTCACCGACTTGGTCCTCGAGGACATCGCTCGCTTCCGCGTCCTGCTGACCCGTGAGGTGACCGAGGATCCGCTGGCAGTGCTGGACGCGGGGGGGTATCCCTCGCTGCAGGCGTGGAGCCTTCACAATGGCACCGTCTACCGATGGAATCGGCCCTGTTATGGAATCGGGGGTGGCGTCCCCCATCTGCGGATCGAGTGCCGGGTCCTCCCGGCCGGTCCGACGGTGGTCGACGAGGTCGCGAACGCCGCGTTCTGGATCGGCTCGGTGTTGGGAGCCGCCAACGCCTACGGTGATGTCACCAAGAGGATTGACTTCGCGGACGCCAAGTCGAACTTCCTCGCCGCCGCTCGTTACGGACTCAAGGCCGGCTTCCGTTGGCTCGACGACCGGAGTTGGAGTGCGCCGGATCTGATTCTCGACGAACTCCTTCCGACGGCGCGCGCCGGATTGGCCGATGCGGGAGTGGCTCCGTCCGAGATCGACCGGTATTTGGGTATCGTTCACGACCGCGTGGAGTCGGGCACGACCGGGGCGCGGTGGATGGTTCGTTCTCTGCAGTCGATGAAGGGACATGGGATTCGATCGGAGCGACTGGCGGCGGTCACGTCGGGCATGGTCCGGCGTCAGATCGAGGGGACGCCCTGCCATACATGGGACAACGCACAGATCCGCGAATCGGGAGGATGGCGCCTGAACTACGAGAGGGTCGAACAGCTCATGACGACGTCGCTCTTCACGGTGCATGAGGAGGAGCTCGTCGACATGGTCGCGTTTCTCATGTCGAGGAATCGCATTCGACACGTGTTGGTCGAAGACGATGCCCACAACCTCGTGGGCCTCGTGTCGTACCGGTCGGTACTTCGCCTGATGGCTGAGGGCTTCGACCCGACCAAGGGGGAGGCACCGCCCGTCCGTGAGATCATGGAGCGGAATCCGACATCGGTCGGCCCGGAGACGCCGACGCTGGAGGCGATCGACCGCATGCGCGAGCATAAGGTGTCGTGCCTTCCGGTGGTCGCGAACGGCAAGCTGGTCGGAATCGTGACGGAGACCGATTTCATGCCCATAGCCTACGACCTTCTACAAGAACGCCTGGATCGGTAGCAGCGATGCCGGAACATGGAATTGCCGAAATGACCTCGGGAGCACGAGTGGAGGAGCGTTTGCTCGGTGGCGTCGTAGGGCGCCGACCCGGACCTACCCTTCTCTGCGTGGCGGGAATCCACGGGAACGAGCCAGCCGGCGTTATCGCGGTGCGACGAGTGCTCGACGCTCTCGAGAACCGTCGTGCCGACGTGCACGGTCGTTTCGTGGCGCTCGCCGGGAACATTGCCGCGCTCCAGCAAGGTCGGCGCTTCATCGATCGTGACCTGAACCGAGCCTGGACGTCGGGCCGCATTCTGCAGCTCCGAGCGCAGGGCACGGCGGGCGGGACCGTCGAGGACTGCGAGCAGTTCGAGTTGCTACACGAGATCGAACGCGTGCTCGACGCAGCCGACGGCCCGGTCTACGCACTCGACCTTCACACTACGTCCGGTCCCGGCGGGGTCTTCTCCGCGTTCACCGACTCGCTGCCGCACCGTGATTTCGCCGAGGCCTTTCCCGTCCCGATGATCTTCGGTCTCGAGGAACTCGTCGACGGCACGCTCCTGAATCTGCTCAGCGAGCACGGGATCGTCGCGGTGACCGTCGAGACGGGGCAGCACGACGAGCCGGCCGCCGTCGATCGCGCGGTGGCCGCCATTTGGATCGCGCTCGTGAAGGCGGGAGTCCTCCCGGAGTCGCTCGTCCCAGAGGCGGAGAAGGGTCGTGCCTTGCTCGCGCGTGACGTGAGCCACTTGCCGAGAGCGCTCGAGATGCGGCAGAAGCGAGATTTGGCCGATGGGGACGGCTTCGTCATGGCTCCGGGCTACACGAACTTCGACCCGGTCGTCGCGGGCGAGGTCGTCGCCCATGACAACCGTGGGGCCGTGGTGGCCGCGGAGGCCGGCCGGCTGCTCATGCCGCTGTACCAGGAGCAGGGAGAGGACGGGTTCTTCTTGGTTCGTGAGTTCAGTCCTTTCTGGATGCGCGCGTCGGCGGTCATTCGCCAGACGGGTCTTTCTCACCTGGTGTGGCTCCTTCCCGGCGTGCGCCGCGTGGAGGGGAGCGCCGACGAGGTCATCATCGACAAGCGAATCGCGCGGTTCTTCGCACGGCAGCTCTTCCACCTCCTTGGCTTCCGCCAGATAGAAGACGCGGGCGACAGGCTGGTGATGCGTCGTCGTCGGTTCGACGAGAGACGCTATCTCGAGCGGCCACCCCAGCCGGAGCCGATCGAGCCCGACGCCCCGCACCGAGCGTGAGGTCCGACGGCCTGGTCTGATCCGACCGCGTCTCCTGAGGAAGCTGATCGGATGTGTGGTCGATACACTCTCGCGGCGGCCGAGGAGGACCTGATCGAGGCGTTCGACCTTCCCGGTCTTACCTTCGACTACTTCGCCCGCTACAACATCGCTCCGGGCCAGCAGGCCCCCGTCGTGGCGGAAGACAGTCGGGGGCGACGGATGGGACTCATGGAATGGGGCTTCCTTCCGAGTTGGAAGGAGGAGGCGTCCGGCGCATTCATCAACGCGCGCTCGGAGACCGTGGCATCGAAGGCGTCGTTCCGTGAAGCGTTCGCCCGGCGTCGCTGCCTCGTTCCAGCCGACGGCTTCTACGAGTGGACGAAGCGGGGCGGCCGAAGGGTCCCGTTCTGGGTCCATCCACCGGCCGGGAGAGTGATCTCTTTCGCAGGCGTTTGGGAGTCGTGGACGGCGGCGGGGGTCGCTCCAAAGCACACCTTCGCGATCCTGACCACGGACGCGAACCGAGAGGTGTCAGCGATACACGACCGCATGCCGGTCATCGTCGCGCCCCAGCACCGAAAACGGTGGCTGGATCGGGCGACGCCGAGCCGAGCGCTGGCAGATGTATTGGCACCGGCTCCGGACGGTACGCTCGCGCTTCGCGAGGTGGGCAACCGGGTGAATCGACCCGACGACGACGACGAGGGGCTGCTCGACCCGGCCTGATCCCTGCCCGACGGGTCCGCGCGCGCGACGATCATTCTGGACGGACCAACCGAGGTGTGGGGACCTACGCGGGACGGGGTGAACCGCCGATCGCGAACGGGGTGGTCGTCAGCGATCCTCCGAGATCGGCACGCCTCCTCTTCGCGACGTGATCACCTTGCCCGGTAGCGCGTACAGGATGCGACCGTCCTCGACCACGAACTCCCCGTTCACGATCACGTGGTCGATGCCCGCCGCGTGCTGATGCGGCTCGAAGAACGTCGCTCGATCGGCGATGCGCTCGAGATCGAAGACGACGAGGTCTGCCCAATTGCCGACTCGGATCTCGCCACGATCCTGCAAGCCCATGATGCGGGCGGGGAGCGAGGTCTGAGAGCGGATCGCCTCCTCGACCGACAGTGCCTCGGCGGTCATCGCGTACTGCCGGATCTTGCGAGGGAAGGTGCCATAGAACCGCGGATGCACCGAGCCGTCCTCCTCGACGGCGATCCCCCCGTCGGACGCGGTCGCCACCCACGGTTGGGCCGCGTAGTTCTCCACGTCGATCTCCGACATGGAGAATCCACGGAGTCGACCGCCACCCCGTCGCTCCGGATCCCCTTCCAGCGCGAGGTCGATCGCCATCTGGACCGGATCGACGCCTCGCCCGTCGGCGATCTCCTGCAGGTTCTTGCCGACCCAGTCCTGCCGCGGGTACTCGAAGACGACGACGCGGTCCGCGCCGCCTCGGCGTCGGATCTCATGTGCGATATCGCGCCGGATCATCGCCTCGGTCAGCGGGTCCGCGAGGTTGCTGCGCAGCATGGCCGCGGGACCCGGCCCGTTCTCGTCACGGGAAGTGGTCGCCCATCCGGGGATCAGAACCGTATTGCCGTCGGAGCCCGACGTCGCGTACGGGTATTGGTCCGCGAAGACCCGCACGCCTTCGGCGCGCGCTCGTTCGATGAGCTGGATGGCGCTGCCGCTCGAGCCCCAGAAGTGCGCACCCTTGGCTTTGATGTGGGACGCGACGACCCTCGCGCCCGAATGACGTCCGATCTCGATCGTTTCGAGAATCGCGTCTTGGAGCGTCGGTGGACCGGGGTCGTCTTGGCTTGGCCAAAACCACATCGGGTCGGCTCCCTCCGACCGTTCATGAGAGATGTATACGCCGTCGTAGGGCACCAACTCCTCCGCCATTCGGCCGACCTCGTCGGTCGTGCTCCAACGGCCCGGGGTGTACTCGAGGCCGGCGGACATCCCCACGGCGCCTTCGTCGAGCGCTTGGCGGACCAGCGCGCGCATCTCGATGACCTCCGCGTCGGTGGACGGCCTCCGGAAATCCTCGCCCAGGACCCGCCGCCGGACCGTACCGTGTCCGACCATGAGCATCGCGTTCGGTCCGATGCCCTGTGCCTCGAGGAGCGCACGCTGGTCCCGAATCGGCCAGGGCGAGCGGCCGTCGTGATTGACTACGACGGTGGTGACCCCCTGGGAAACCACGTTCGGTGCCGCTTTCCGGTGAAGCGAATCCGTCCGGATCGTCGAACCGCCGATTCGCGCGCTCCCGTCGTCGGCGTGGGAGTGGATGTCGATGAATCCGGGCGAGACGTATCGGCCTCTGGCGTCGACCACTCGATCGGCCCGTGCCCCTTCGAGGAGCCCGAGCGCGACGATGCGTCCGTCCCGGACGCCGACGTCAGCCCGAAACCATGGGTTACCCGTCCCGTCGAGGACACGTCCGCCCCGGATCAATAGGTCGAACGGGCCCACGTCACGAGCGGCGCCAGGCGCGCCGGGCTCCTGGGCGCGGACGCCGAGGGGCCCCGAGGCGAGAACCAAGAGCACGAGGCTGGTGGCAAGGCGTCGCATCATGTGATCAGTCCTGCTCGGGTTGCGTAGGCGGTCCGCCGGACGGGAGTCCTGCGTGGTGGCTTGGGCCTCGGTGCGGTCCAGCGCGCTTCGAAAGTACGGCCCGCCCCCCGAGCCTGACCATGGGTGGCCGTTCGTGCAGCCGGTAGGTTAGAGAGATGTGCTCCCCATCTCGTCCGACTCGCGTTCCGCGCTGATGCTCGGCATCCGCTCCCTCGGCCTCGTGGTGCCGCTCGGCCTCATGGTCGTCGGAGGTCATGCGGCGTCGGCCCAGACGTCAACGGACCTGCCTCCGGGCGCTCGAGAAGAGTGGGCGGTCGAGAAGCTGGTCGGCTTCGGCCTGATCGACGATCGCGTCTTCGCGGTGCGGCCGTGGTCCCGTGGGGAAGTCGCTCGACTATTGGGGCTCGCGCGAGAGCGCCTGCCGGGTCTGGGCGACGAGGAGCGGGAGGCCGCCGAAGCGATCCTCGCGACCGTCGCGGGTCGAGACCTGGCCGCGCGTCTCCGGCTCGAAGGCATCATCGGCGGGAGCCTCTTGGATAGCCCCTGGCTGCCCGTCCCCGAAGACACGGGCATGGGGGCGATCGACGCCGAAGTCAATCACCTGGTCCGGTACCGCGGAGGGCGCGACTACGTGGACGGCCAGATGCTCGGAGGAGAGCTGGCCCTCGACGGCGTCCTGGGTGATCACCTCGCGGCTCAGGTGCAGCCGCGGCTGTGGGTTGGACGCGGCGCAGGGGCGGGGTTGGACGGCGGGCAGCTCGTCCGGGGCCACGCCCGCCTGCAGCGCTCCAATCTCCGCCTCGACGTCGGGCGCTCCTCGTCCGTTTGGGGCCCCGGACGCGACGGGGGTACACTGCTGGCCGGCAACGCTCCTGGGCTCGACCGAATCCGGGTCTCTTCCGACTCGCCGTTTCGCTGGCCCGGATTCCTCTCGGCGCTCGGCCCGACGCAGGCAGAGGTCTTCATCGCGTTGCTCGAGGAGCGTCGCGACATCCCTCGGAGCAAGCTCGTCGGCTACAACGTCTCGATCCGTCCGCACCCCCTCGTCGAGGCGTGGTTCGCCACCTTGATCCAATCTGGAGGAAGAGGTTCTCCGACCGCCGGCGCGTGGGAACGCATCGCGGATCACCTCCTCTTCATCGACTGGATCTTCAACGGCGGGGAGACCTTCCTCTTCTCGAACAAAGGAACGTCGCTCGGCATGCGGGTGCGCGTGCCGCGGCTCCGACACAGCCAGCTTTTCGCCGAGTTCACGCTCGAGGACAAGGGGCACAACCCGCGAAGGATCTTCTGGCAGGACGGGGCGTGGCTCGTCGGTGTCTGGGTGCCCCGGCTCGACGCGGTCGGTACCCACGACCTGCGCGTGGAGCTCCACCACAGCGGCTACCGCATGCATCGGCATGGCCAGTTCACCTCGGGTCGAACGGTGGACCGCCGCCTCCTCGGGATGGGCGACGTGAACAGCGATGGGGGCTTCGTCGAGGTCGCGACGAATCGTCGGGGACTGCGCTTCTCCCTTCAGCTAGGGGTGGAGAACCGGAGCGCGGATGTGTGGGACACCCGGTTTCGTGCGGACGGTGAGCTCGATTTTCTCGAGAAGGTCGACGACCGCCCCGACGAGCTCTATCTGCGCGGATTAGCCAGCGTCCGCGCTTTCGGTGACGGTGGCCGGGAGCTCGTCGTCGGCATCGGATTGGCTCGCGTTTCGGACAGTCGCTTCGTCGAGGGCGCGGTGCGCCACGACGGGATCCTCGAGATCTCCGGTCGCGTCCCGATTCTCAGTCGCGACTAGGACGCGCGATGGCGGAGGGACCCACTTCGCACCTCGCCCGCTCTCCGCGATCTTTTCGGAACCCCGAGACAATGGAACTCGTCATGCAGCGATTCGCCTTCATCCTCCTTTCGACCCTCCTCCTCGGCTGCGGACCATCGAACGGCGCCGAGACGGCCGGAGCCCCCGGCGCGGGGGTCCCGAGTCGATCAGCGAGGCCGACATCGCGGAGCACTTGGCGGTTCTCGCCTCCGACGAGTTCGGCGGGCGCGCGCCTTCATCACCGGGTGAGGAGCTGACGGTTACGTACCTGACCGAC
>JAOTVL010000194.1 GCA_029863525.1 Gemmatimonadota bacterium | reverse complement strand
GAACCAGCCGAGAAGAGCCGACAAGCGTTCGCGGGTCGCGCTCGGACCGTCCTGGGAGTCCCGGATGGTCCGCTGAACCCCGACACCCAGAAAGCCGAGCGTCGACATCAGGGCCAGGTGCACGGGGCGCTGAATGAGCGCGGTGAAAGGCTGCACACCCGCCGCATACATGTGGAAAAGCGCCGCCGCGGCGGAGACCACGAGTACCACGAAGCCTGTAAGCGTCCCGCGCTTCCCGGTCACGCCGACACCGACACTACATGAACGACCCGACGATCAGTGCGATCATCAACAAGATCCCCAGCATGATGGTTGCGGCACTCTTGAAGCTCCGTCGCCTGTCGATGGCGTGGGCACCCTGAGCGATCACGAGCGTCGACCATATTTGCGTCAGATCCAAGGCCCTGAGGACGTTGTACAGGTAGCCGTCCGGAAGAAAAAAGAAGAAGCTCGCCAGGTTGAGCGTGTACTGCGGGTCGCCGGTCGAGATTCGCAGCGGGGTCAGCAACAGACCGAGCAGAGCGGCAATGAACCACGCGTGTGTGACCGCCGCAAGGTATTGAACGAACCGCCCCTCGTCTCCGAGGAAGAACGCGAAGATCACCATGTACACGCCGGCGAACACCGCGGAAAAGAGCATGGTGGCCAACCCACTCGCGATCGGAACGACGGCCCGCATCACTTGCGTGGCCCTCTCGCTCATCTCGGGCAGCTCCTGCCCTCGCTCGATCATGGCAGCCCTCTGCGCCTCGACCATGAGCTCGACCGGGATGATGGCGAGCGAGGTCGCCACGATCACCGTGGACACGAGCATCGCTCCCAGCCACCGCGGCTCACGCGCCAGCTGATCCATGAGCTTGCCGGGGCTCACGAACACCTGAACGAGGCGCACGGGGAGGGACGCAAGTCGTTCGCGGTCGTCCGACATCGACCCGGAGCGCGCTTCCGCCCCTGGCTCCGGGTCGACGTGCTCGGGCCAGTGTTCGGTCATGTCAGTTCCCCTGCAATTTCACCCACTGCGTGGTTCGGACCCGGATCGGGAGCGGATTCGGTGCGATGGGAACGGAGGCCGTGCCAGCGCCTATTCCGGTGGACCGGCGCTCGATCATCAAGCCGGCGGGCGCGTCCCACAGCACGTATCCCTCGACGTCGACCTCCGATTGCTGGCTCACCGCCATGCCCGAGACCTGGAGCTCCGCGCTGCTTTGGCTCGTGCCCTCGAACGAGAGCTTGGTGAGGGACCGGTTCCCGACGACGGTATCGCCCACGACTGTGTATCGGAGGATGGACCGCTCGGAGCGCCGTCCGTCTGCCTCGCGCCCCTCGTACGAGACGGTGTCGACCCAGCCATCCCCGACCTCGGCTGCTCTACCCGAAAGACCCGGGAAGAAGCTGTGCGCGAGCGCGAGTCCGGAGACCATTTGACTCGCCGTGACTTCGACGCGCGGCCGCTCAGCCACGACCGAGTTTCCGAAGCGGTCCAGTTTGAAGACGAGCGCCCCCTCTACGTCGCTCTCGTCCACCCGCACCGGTGCACCCATCGGCTGACTCAGCGTGGCGTCGAGGTCGATGACGCTCATCGTCACGTTCACGCCGTCCGCCGCCGGTGCGAAGGAGACGGCGTACTCCGCGATCCCACGCTGAGTCATCTCGAGGTTCTGGCCCATGACGTTGACCTCGACCGCGCTGGTGTCGGCGTACGCGTATCGCACCTCGCTGGTGGTGGGCACCCCGTACTGGAGGGCGGAGCTGCCGGCCGCACATCCGACTGCAAGGAGTGATAGGAAAGGAGTGGAGAAGAGTCGCTTCGACATGGTGGCTCCGCGCGTTCGGGACGGCGATGAGGCTGTAGCTCGACACCTCGAGTACGGACAGCGTGCCACGGGCCTTCACCCTTGGCCGCCCCCCGGTGACCTGATATCCTCTTTAACTACCCTCGAACCGGCCTACGGTCGAGGAGTAGAGGGGTAACAGAAGCACAGCATCGATCAGACGCCAGGTTCTCATGAGCTACCGTACCAATCCCGACAGGATTCTCGACAACATCGACCGCGCCCGGAACCGGGCCGCGGAGAGCGCAGGACTATATGTCGAGCGGCAGGCCATGGGTCGCGAGCTCGAGACCGAGATGCCCGATGTCGACGCGACCACGACCGAGCGGATGAAGCGCATCTTCGCCGTCCTCGAGCGTGCCTACACGAAGGCGGCCCAGCGCACGGAGCTCGGCCGGCTGGCATCCCGCTTCCAGGCCGTCGGTGACATACATCACCACCACGCTCGGGGTGACGTCAGCATCTCGATCCAATACCTCGATCACGAGCGTTACGACGACGTTGGCGTCTCGCCCTTCGAGATTCGCCCCTACGAGATCGCGGATGCGAAGAAGGAAACCAAGACGAGCCGAGCGGACGTGAATGCGCTGAAGGTTCTCCGCAAAGAGCTCAGGGAAGGGATCCTCGCCGCGTACCAGAAGCTCGAGCCCAGAGTGAAGGACGCCCTGCGCGATCGGGCCGACATGGGCCACGTCCAGGTGCAGGTCACGGTCGACCTCCGGCCCGCGGAGTAGGGCACCGAGAGGCCGCACGAACGTCGGACGTATCGGCGGCTCGACCGGCGGCTCTCGGTCGCGAGCCCGGTCGACGAGATGACCACGGTGCCCTCGTCCACCCCTCGGGTACTGTTCGTCTTTCTGGACGGCGTCGGCATCGGGTCGTCCGAAGTCACGCGGAACCCGTTCCTGGTCGCCGATCTTCCCCGCTTGAAGACGATCCTCGGGGGCCGCATCCCGACCCTCGATGCACCGACGGTCGTCGGTCCTGCGGGAGCAGCGTTTCCCCTCGATGCGGGGCTCGATCTTCCGGGCACACCGCAGAGCGGAACAGGTCAGGCCGCGCTGCTCACGGGCGAGGACGCGGCGCGGATTCACGGAGCCCATTTCGGCCCATGGACGCCCGTGCGCCTCCGCTCACTCGTTGAGGAGCGAAGTCTACTCCGCCGCGCGATCGAGGCCGGGCGGCGGGTCGCGTTCGCGAACGCATACCCGAAAGGGTGGCCCGGTGCCCGAGGAACGAGGCGAATCGCCGGACCCCCGTTGGCAGCCCGTGGGGCCGGTGTGCTGAACCGTCACGAAGACGAGCTCGGCGCCGGACGGGCGGTCTCCAGCGAGATCGTCAACGATGGGTGGCGAAGGCACCTCGGCCACGAATGGCTCCCGGACGTCACCCCCAGCGATGCCGGGGCCAATCTGGCCGCCATCGCCTCTGAGCATGATCTGACGCTGTATGCACACTATGCCACGGATACCGCCGGGCACAGAAGGGAGATGGCGAGCGCGGTCTCGGCGCTGGAACGGGTCGATCTCTTCCTCGGCGGCCTGCTGGATGTGGTGGCGGAAGGCACGCTGGTCTTCATCGCGAGCGACCACGGCAACATCGAGGACGTCACCGCCGGACATACGAGCAATCCCGCGCTGGGCATGGCGCTCGGGCCGAACGTTACCGAGGGGACGGCACCGCGGGACGTGCGCGACGTCGCCGCCTTCTTGCTCGACCATATCGGGGTGACGTGAGCGCGCCGAGGCCCCACGCGAGACGCAAAGCGTCTCCTTCCGCCATTTGCGCGCACGGTTCCAGACGGAATCGTCCCGTGCATGACGATCCACCGACCGCGCATGCTGGGCGCACTTCTTTTGGAGTCCGAGGGTGTCACGGCCGAAGCGCTGAGTGCGGCGCTCGAGGCGGAGCGCCTCGGTAGGGAGCGAGTAGGCGAGGTCCTCGTCCGCCTCGGCGCCACCACGCCCGAGGCGGTTGCGCGTTGCCTCGCCCTCCAGCTCGGAATCCCCTACGTCGACGCTCCGATCGAGCCCGAGTCGGGCGCGCTGGAAGCGGTACGACCGGGCCTCAGTCGCACCCACCACGTCCTCCCCCTGTCGATCTCGCCAAAGGCGATCACCCTCGCAATGGCGGACCCGCTGGACCTCGTGGCCATGGACGACGTGCAGTTCCAGACGGGTCGTCGGGTCGACCCCGTCGTTTCGACCACGACGGCGATCTCGGACGCGCTCGAGCGGCACGACTCGGTCGGTCCCGTGCCGTCGCCCAACCCGTTGGCGTCCAGGCCCGCCCTCTCGACGCTCGTCGACGCTCTTCCCCCCTCGATGAAGCAGCAGCCCGTTCCTCCGGGCGAAGAAAGTGTCGACAACGAGATCGCGCGCGCGGTC
>JAOTVL010000193.1 GCA_029863525.1 Gemmatimonadota bacterium | reverse complement strand
AGGTTCTGGCGAGCGTCGAGCTCCCGGCACCGGGTCAGTACGGCATGATGACCTACATGCATGAGGGGAAGCAGTTCATCGTCGTGCAGATCGGTAGCATCCAAACAGACTTCCCCGGGTCGTTGGTGGCGTACACATTGCCATGACCCAAACCGAGGGACCCTCGAGTTCCTCATCGCCTGGATTCTGATCGATGCGGTTGCTGACGGAGATCAAAGAACGCCGGCTGATACCGCTGTCCGCCGCCTATTTGGTGACGGGCTTCGTGGCGCTCGAGGCCATAGATCAGCTGATCTCCTATGGTTTCGTTCCAGCGGTCGCGTACCCGGTCACGTTGGTGCTTTATCTGTTCGGGATTCCGAGCAGCTTCATCTTCGCGTGGTTCCATGGTGCCCCCGGCCGGCAGTACGCCCCGCGCGTCGAGGTCGTCCTGCAGTCGGTGCTCGCGGTGGTCGCGATCGGCACGGGGGTTTCCGTGTATCGGACGCAGGCAGCTTCGATCGACTTCGCTGTCGATGCGACGAGCGTCGCGGTCCTCTACTTCGAGGACCTCAGCCCGGACGGCGAGCTCGCTTATGTGGCCGACGGGCTCACGGAGGCGCTGATCGATCAGCTTACCGACGTCCGCTCGTTGGACGTGATATCCAGCAACGGCGTCCTACCCTATCGCGGTGGCGGTCTGAGGTCGGACAGCATCGCCCGGATTCTCGGGGTCGGCACCATCATCGAAGGAAGCGTGGAGCAGCGAGGAGACGAGCTCCGTGTCGTGACGCGACTCGTCGACGGTTTCAGTGGGGCCGACATCGAGCGGGCCGCTCTCGCGATTCCCTCGGGCGAATTCCTGGTGGCCCGAGACTCGGTCGCCGGAAGCGTGTCGCGTTTGCTGCGCGAGCGTCTCGGTGAGGACGTGCGACTCCGTGAACTGCGGGCTGGGACCTCGAGTGACGAGGCCTGGGCACTGGCCCAGAGGGCCGAACGTCTCCGCACCGACGCCGAGGACAACTTCGACGGCGGTGGTGAGACGCCGACATCCGTGCAGGCGTACCGGCAGGCGGATTCGCTGCTCGCCATGGCCGAAGGAGTCGACCCTGGTTGGACGAGACTGCCGGGGGCGCGAGCTCAGGCTGCGTATCGCCGGGCTTGGTTCGCCCTGGCCGACGGAGACGTGGAAACCACGGGAGCCGAGATCGAAGCGGGGCTGGAGCACGCGAACCGGGCATTGGCCCTGGATCCGGGCGACGCGTACGCCCTCGAGCAGAGGGGCACGCTTAAGGTGCTCGGGTTCCAGCTCGGCCTGATGTCGGGTGGGCAAGACGAATCCGCCTTGGATGGACTGTTGGCAGAGGCGCAGGCCGATCTCGAAGCCTCCGTCAGGGAGGACCCTTCATTGGCGACGGCGCACGCCATGCTGAGCTTTCTCTACCAGGGTGCTGGGGACGCCGTCGGGGCGGTGCTGAGCGGGCGCCGCGCGCTGGACGAGGACGCGTATCTGCGCGGCGCAGAGCGCGTCTTCGATCGACTCTTCTACGCGCAGTACCAGCTGGGGCAGCTGCGGGACTCGAAATACTGGTGCGACGAAGGACGACGGCGCTTTCCTGGCGACTACCGGTTCGCGGAATGCCAGCTGTGGCTGCTTGCGACCCCGGAGGCCCAAACCGATGTGGATTCGGCATGGGCGCTGATGCAGCAGCTGGATTCTCTGGTGCCGGCACCCATCCGGGCCAATAGGCATGGGGTTGGCTCGATCATGGTTGCCGGCGTGCTCCTGAAGGCCGGCCTGGCAGACAGCGCCTCGAGCGTGCTGGGCCGTGTGGAGCACGGCGAAAGCATCGATCCCCAGCAGAACCTGCTTTACTTCGAGGCGGGCATCCGGGCCACCACGGGTGACCCGGATGGCGCCCTCACGGTGCTGCGTCGGTGGTTGGCCGCCACGCCGGGGAGCACGCTCGCTGAGCAAGATGCCTCCCACTGGTGGTGGTCAGATCTGCGGGGCCGGTCTGAGTTCGAGGAATTCGTCGCTCGGGGCAACTGAAGCCACCTCCTAAGTCTCTGTTGCGTCGGGGGGGCAGGCCAGTTCAGCTTGGAAGTACCAGCAGCCTTGTAGTGGCGCCCCCCCCGGCGGAGTATCGACCATGCGGTTCCCTATTCTGGTAGTCGTGTCGGCATTGACCTTGGCCGCCTGTTCGGAACCAGGCGTCGCCCCTAACGACCCCCTGGCCCGGGCTCCGACCGTCCAGTTGTCGCAGCTCGGCGACCCCGCTTCGCCGGATCTCTGCGGCGGCTTTTCCCCCTGTGACGCATACGACTACCGCGGCGACGGCAGCATCGGGGCGCCCGGCATGTGCTTCCTTCCTCCAACGGTCGACAACCACCTGTCCGACCCGGCATGCTCGGGTGACTTCACGCCGGGGCTCAGCGGGATCTTCCAGCTGGCCTGGTGTCGAGTCGAGTACGCGGATTCGACCGGGGCAACCCCGCCGGACATCGTGACGGGCACCTGCCAAGACCCGTCGGATTGGCAGGACCTCGTGGAGGACAACGGGCATTACAGCGCGTCGGTGCGATGGAGGCGCAACGAGGCAAGCGACGGCGACATCTTCCGGGTCTATGTGGTACGGGGCGAGCAGGCCTTCGCGCACCGCGACCTGATCATCGACCCGAACCTCACGACCCCGGCCGACGAGTACGTCCACGCGATCGGGTACGGGAACGAGCCGATCAAGCTGCGTATCTCCGACGACTTCTCGTGCATCAAGTTCGATACGCAGGGCGGGGCGGCCGAGAACGCGGCGACGTGCCTGATCTCGGGTGCCACGACTGTCAGCTTCGACACCGAAGAGATGATCACCACCTTCAACTTCCCGGACGGCAACCCGACCTTCCTGGCCGACTTCGAGGTCAGCGAGTGCCTGTCGCTGGGCTTCAACGTGGGAGGTATCGGCGAATTCGCGCTCGTGGACGTGCCGCTGGCGGACTGCAAGGTCACGCTCAGCAGCGAAGAGGTCGAGACCCTCATCGTGCCCGGAGAGATCCGGGTGACCATCTCGGATGCGCGCTGGGACGCTGAGTTCCTGGACGCCCGCCTGAACGTTCTTCAGTACGACGAGTTCGGCGTTGGCGCGCTTCCGCCTTCGACGGATCCGGGCTGGTTCGGGCTGGCGACGAGCGGTGTCGCGGCGCTGCGTTGGCTGGATTGGGGGCTCGACAAGCTGGCGAGCCTCATCCTTCCCGAGCCCCTGTATGCGGAATTCACAGGCGGATGGGACTTCACTCGTATGAGCGACTTCCAGGTGGCCCTGATGCCCGTCATGGACCACGCATCGAGTGGCACTGCCTGCGCCAGCGCCGCGGATTACTGCCTCGACCTAGGGACGTTCAGTGGCGAAGCTCCGGTGGTACCGGTGAGTGTACGAGCGAGCGCGCCTTGGTCCCAAGGCAGCACGTCGTATCCGGACAACCACTTCGACGTGCCGGATACACGGCTGCACTTCTTCCCGGCGTCAGGAACGGTTTCGTGTCCGGGTGCCCCAATGGCCATGACGGAAACGAGAGGCTGCGTTCCCGCCAACAGTCCGGACTACAGCACGGACCCGGCCAGCTACTGGGGGGACCATGTTGTCGTGGTAACTGGAGACGACGGCACGGGTTCGGTGGATTGGTCGCTGGCAGGTGGCGAGAACGTTCTGCATGTGTCGGCCTGTGGCGTGGCTCGCCCAGGCGACAGCGAAGCCGACTCGCCCGACGGTGGCGTTTGGGGCGACCTGGGCGACTGCAGCGACCGGGAGGTCGCCCTGACGGCCGCAGGGCACGACAACGGCCCGGCAGACGGGTTCACGCCCTTCGAGCCCGTCGATATCGACAACGAGGTGGCGATCTACGGGCTGCCGCTCGAGTTCGTAGCCAGGACGTGCCCCACGATCACCGTGGACGGCATTAAGGCCGACGCCTCCGGCACCGCCGAGTGGGAGGCCTGCGCGACGCAGACGGTCTTCACCGCGCCGCAGAAGGGTCCCAAGGTCTCGGACAATGCGACGCTCTACACGTACAGCGACGGTGAGGCGCTCTACATCGGCGTGGAAGTCGCGACGAGTGAGCTCGGCAACAAGATCTTCGTCAACCTGACGGAAGGAGTCGCGACGATCGGTGGTGTCGAGGACGGCGTCGAGGCGGCAGGCGACGAGGTGTTGGTCATCGACCAGCTCGGCATCGTGGATGGGGGCTCGTTCGGTGACTGGCACTACACG
>JAOTVL010000105.1 GCA_029863525.1 Gemmatimonadota bacterium | reverse complement strand
GATGCTGGCCGGATCGAAGTCCGCGAGCGCGTTGGCGTGCTCCGAGACCAGACGGACCGCCCGCTCTTCGTCGTGGGCCTCCAGCGCGCTCACGATGGGAGGGTGGGTCCCCGCGATATCCACCAGATCGACGTCTCTATCATTGCGGAGCGACATGATCTGATGGATGCGCAGATAGAGCCCCGCCCAGAGCTGCGCCAGCAGCTCGTGGTCGGAGAGTCGGATCAGGGTGCGGTGGAAGGTCTCGTCCGCCGCCACCAACCCCTCCCGGTCACCCGCGGCCGCAGTCTCGTCCATGGCCGTGCACGACGTCCAGAGTGCGTCCACCGCCGTACCGTGCTCCAGGATCCGGCGCACCGCCATGACTTCGAAGCGCTGCCGCATCTCGCAGATCTCGGTGACTTCGCGCACCGTCATCGGCTTCACCCGCTTCCGCCGATACGCCACGGTCTCCACCAGGCCATCGTTCTCGAGGTCCTGGATCGCCTCCCGTATGGGTGCGCGGCTCACACCCAACTGCTCGGCAAGGGCTGTCTCCACCAGGGCGGTCCCAGGCCGCAGCTTACCCGTGATGATGGCGGAGCGGATGCGCTCGGCGACCTGCACCCTGAGGGGCGTTTGCTCGATGGGGCCCAGCATGGGCGAGGGGTCAGCCATGGCCGGGCCCTCCGTGCACCTCGAGCGGGGCGATCGGGGCGAACACGTCGTCCTCTGCCCCACCCCGCCACATCAGGACCGCGAAGCTCGATTCGGCATCCAGCGCGACGATCCCCGCGTGCCATACGCCCGGATGGTAGACCACGCCGACGGTGCCCGGAACGACGACGGCCAACGCCCCCGCTGGGTCGGGCGCTCCAGCCTCGTCGGGAGGCATGACGGTCACCAGGTACCGAGACACCCCGACCGGCAGGAAGAGCTGGGCGGCGTTCGGGTGGCGCTCCACACGCTCTACCGTGAACGGCAGCGTCGACGCCGGGACCCGATTCAGATAGCAGCTCGGCGACAGCCCCGGCACGGGCTCGAGCCACTCACTGAACACCGACCGATCACCTACGCCGGGCGGCGGCTGGAGGAACGCGCCGAAGGGCGCGAAGGAGCCCGCGTCCGGAGCCCGCGCGATCAGGCGCATCGGGGGGCTCCCGCCGGAGGAACGTGCGCACGCCAATGAGCCGCGAGGTCGCCTCGGCGGCAAATCCAGACGTCGTTACGACCCTGGACGTGGTCGAGGAAGGCGCGGAGGCCCACGATTCGGCCGGGCTGGCCGAGGATCCTGGCGTGCATCCCCACGGACATCATCCGCGCATGAACCGCCGCTTCCGAGACGAGCTCCTCGAAGGCGTCGATGAGGAACTCCCCGAACGCCCGTCCCGTGACGAGTGGCCCGCCCACGAGCTTGGCGTCGTTGGTCACCAGGGAATACGGGACGACGAGGTGCGGCCGATCCGCCACCCATACCCAGTAGGGCAGCTCGTCGTTGTAGGCGTCGCTGTCATAGGTGAACCCTCCGTGCTCGACGAGCAGCTTGCGGGTCGCGGGGGACGGCGCGTAGCGGCAATACCATCCCTCGGGGGGACGACCCACCAACCGATGGATCGAGTCGAACGCGTCAGCGATCTCCGCGCGCTCGGTCTCCTCGTCCAACAGATAGTGCTCCACCCACCTCCGCCCGTGGGCCACGACGTCCCAGCCACTCTCGGCGACGGCCTGGGCGGCCGCCGGATTTCGTTCCAGCGCCAGAGCCGAGGCGAAGACCGTCACGGGAAGTCCCCGGTCGCGGAAAAGACGGTAGAGTCGCCAGAAGCCGACGCGGCTTCCGTATTCGAACATGCTCTCGGCGGCCAGGTCCCGATCGCCGCGCGGGACCCTGGGCTGCGCGACCTCGGTCAGGGCGGCGTCCGAGTGACCGTCCCCATCCTCCAGCGAATATTCCGAGCCCTCCTCGTAATTCAGGACGAAGTTCACGGCCATGCGCGCACCCCCCGGCCACCGGATATCCGGAGGGCTCTGCGCGTAGCCCACGAGGTCTCGCCGAATTTCCACCGTCAGTCCCGCCTCCCTTCGACCTTGCAGAAGAAACAACACCAGTCGCCGGTCGTGACATTGGGAAGGGCCCTCAGCCCGAAGAACATCCCGTCGGCGGGCGCCTCGAGCCGGGCCAGCGTGTCCCCGAACACGTTCACGATCCGCGCGATCGAATCGCCTTGGCGCATCATGGTGAGGAACTCGACGCCGGGCTCCGGGAGGAAGATCCCGGACGCGGGGGCCAGAAGCGCTTGTTGCTGACCTCGGTAGCGCGGCGAGGGATAGGCGGCGTCCCCAGGATACATCTCGTAGTGGCGGAGGATGTTGAGGATGGAGTCGGCGAGCTCCCGTCCCACCCGCGCGAACTCCTTCGGAGACGTCGCCGAGCGTCCCCCCAGCTCGACGGTGATGCCCACCTTCCCGAGCTCCTTCATGTACGCCATGGGGCTCCCGGTCGGGTTGAAGGAAGACATGATGCACCCCCAACCCGGGCCCATGGCGGTTGCCAGCTCCACCGACTCCGGGCGCTCGTCCACGAAGATGGCCTTGTCGAGGAAGGAGTGCGCCCCGCCCGAATGGATGGAGATCTCCAAGTCCGCGACCGGCCCCATCGCCGCGGCGTGCGCCGCGGCCACGCGCTCACTCAGGTATCCGTCGGGACGCCCCGGATAGATACGGTTCATGTCGTAGGTGAAGGTGTCCAACGGGTTGCCGCGTTGGGCCGCCTCGAAGGCCGGCACGTTCAGAACCGGGCATAGGACCAACGTGCCCGCCAGCTGCGCCGGGTCCACCTCGGCCAGGGCGATCTGACAGGCCAGCGGCCCCTCCGGCTCGTCACCGTGGATCGCACCGTTGACCCAGAAGCAGCGCCCCGGGGCGGCCCCGTTGATCACCACAACGGGGATCGCCAGAGGAGTTCCACCTCCGAGCTCGGTGACTGGAATCACCCCGCGGACCGTGGTCCCCGGCGCGGCGCTGGCGGTTCCCACGGTGACGGTGCGGGCAGACGTCATCTCAGATCCCCTTGAAGTCCTCGTACTCTTTCAACTGCTCGGGCGTGTACACCTGCATGAGCTCGATCTCGATGCCGCCCGCCTCGTCGTCCAGGAAGGCGACCCACCCCTCGGGGTGCGGGTGCGAACCGTGGACCTGGCAAGCCTGGCAGATCCGAAGCGTCGCACCCTGGCCCTCCGCGTGGGTCAACGCCGAGTCGATGTCGTCCACCTCGTAGCAGATGTGGTGGAGCCCCTCGGCCCCCCGCTCGGCGATCCACTTTGCGAATCGGCCGTCCGGCTCCATGGACTCGCAGAGCTGGTACTCGATGCCGCCGAGGTGGAAGAGCGCCACCCGGTTCTGCGACTTCGGGTAGACGTGGATCTCCGTGTCCGCGGGGACGTGGAGGAACCGGGCGTACGCGTCCAGCGCCTTTTCTGCGTCACGTACGGCGAACGCCATGTGCTTGATGCCACGGACATTCGGATTGTCTGATTTCATCGATCGGACCTCATGCTTCGAGTGGCCTCATGCGACGGAGCGTTCCTGGCGAATGGCTTCGACGACCTTCGCCATGCGGCCCAGTGCCTCCTGAATCCGGGGGACGGACTGGGTCAGAGACAGACGCGCGTAGTCGTCGGTGTAGTCCCCGTAGATCTTCCCCGGGAAGATCATGACACGCCCCTCCGCGAGCAGCCGCTCGCAGAACTCGGTGGCGCCGACTCCCGTCTCCGCGACCTTCGCGTAGACGTAGAAGGCGCCCTGGGGTTCGGCGAAGGGGACGCCCATCTCCGTGAGGCCCTCGCAGAGCGCCCGTCTCCGCTCATCGTACGTCACGCGCATCTCCTCGACGCACTCCTGCGGCCCGGTGAGGGCGGCAAGCGCCGCGTGTTGGCCGACCGCGGAGGTAGAAATGGCGAGGGCGTGGTGGATCTCGGCCAGTGCGGGCATGAGGTCCGGAGGACCCGCGAAGTAGCCGACTCGCCAGCCGGTCATGGCGTAGGCCTTGGACACACCGGACAGCGTGAAGGTGCGCTCCCTCATGCCGGGGAGCGCGGCCACCGGCTGCACCGTGGCCCCGTCGTACGTGATCCGCGCGTAGATCTCGTCGGATACCACGATCAGGTCGTGCTCCCGCGCCACCTCGCAGATCCGGGCAACCTCGTCCGGAGGGATCACGGTCCCCGTGGGGTTACCGGGGTTGATGAGCGTGAGAACCTTGGAGCGCGGGGTGACGTGCTCGCGGACCAGCTCCGCGGTGAGCGTGAAGTTGGTGGCCCGCGTCATCCGGATGTTCACGAGGGTAGCCTCGGTGAGCTCGGCCGCCTGGAGGTAGGGGTTGTAGCCCGGGCACGGCATGAGCAGCTCGTCGCCCGGGTCGAGGAGCCCGAGCGCGATGATGAACATCGCCTGCTGGCCACCCGGCGTGACCACGATGTCCTCGGGAGCGTACCGGGCGCCGCCGTGCTCCGCGATGTTCTCCGCGATGGCCTGTCGGAGCTCCGGAAGCCCGAGAGGATGCGTGTAGTGCGTCGCACCCGACGCGAGCGCCTCCTGGCCCGCCCGGACGATGTGCTGCGGTGTGTCCAGATCGGGATCTCCCCGCCCGAGCTTGATCACGTCCGGCAGTCCCGAGGCGAGGTCCATCATCCGGGTCACGATGTGCTTGTCCTTCAGCGTGACGCGTCGGGCAAGGCGGCTGCGGCCTTTGGTCATGGAGGGTTTCAGATCCCGTAGATGTCCGAGTACTTCCGGGTGAGGTGCTCGAGGTAGTCCGTCGGGTCGAGCGTCCGCCCCGTGGCCATCTCGAGGAGCTGATCGCGCGAATAGCGGCGGCCATGACGATGGATGTGCTCGGTCATCCACTCCCGCAGCGGCAGGTAATCCGCATTCGCCAGCCCGTTTCGGACGCGGTCGTCCTTCGTCGCCGCCGCGAACAGCTGTCCCGCCATGACGTTGCCGATCGTGTAGTTGCAGAACGTCCCCACCTGTCCCGATGACCAGTGGACGTCCTGGAGCACGCCGAGGCGGTCGTTCGGCACCTCGAGTCCCAGGTATTCCTCGACCTTGGCGTTCCACGCCTCCGGGAGGTCCGGCACGCTGAGACTTCCGTCGATGAGCGCGGCCTCGATCTCGACGCGGAGCATGACGTGGAAGTCGTACGTCAGCTCGTCGGACTCCACCCGGATCAGCCCCGGTTGCACGCGGTTGACCGCGCGCCAGAAGGTCTCGGTGTCGATCCCCTCGAGCTGTTCGGGAAACGTGCCTCGGAGCTCACCGTAGTTGAGCTCCCAGAACTCCCGGCTGCGTCCCACGTGGTTCTCGAAGAGTCGGGATTGGCTCTCGTGGGCTCCGAAGCTCACCCCACCGACCGCGTACAGCCCGATCAGGTCGGTAGCGAGTGGGGTGCGCGTGTAGGCCGGGTCGCAGTACTGCTCGTAGAGTGCGTGACCCGTTTCGTGGAGCGTGCCGAAGAGGCTCTTGGGCATCCACTCGTCGTTCACCCGGGTCGTGATGCGAACGTCGTTGCGCGTGAAGGAGACTTCGAACGGATGCACCGTGAGGTCGAGGCGTCCCCGGTCGGTATCGTAGCCGAGCTTCCTCGCCATCTTCAGCGCGAATTCGAGCTGTGACGCCACCGGAAACGGGCGCTCGAGAAAGCCGACGGGGGGTGGCTCCTTCTCGCCGATGGCCTTCAGCAACGGGAGGAGCCCCTCGCGCAGCGCGGCGAAGAGCGGCTGCAGGGACCGTACCGTCTCGCCCGGCTCGAATCGGTACATGAGCGCGTCGTAGGGATGCTCCTCGTAGCCGATGCACTCGGCCATCTCCCGATTCAAAGTGATGGTCTCCTCGAGCACGGGCGCGAAGGAGCCGAAGTCGCTGTCGGCCCGGGCTTTCGCCCATATGTGCTGCCCGATGGAGCCCACCTCGGCCCGCTTGTGCACCAAAGCCGCGGGAATCCTCAGGTGATACTCGATCGCCTCGCGGACTTGGGCGCAGATCGTCCGCTCGACGCCATCCGCGGGCAGGCTCGCCGTCTCGGCCTCGGCCCGCTCCAGGAGCCGCCGGGTCTCGTCGGCGACCAGATGGTCCCGGGCGAGGACGGTCAGCGTCGCCAGCTGCTTCGCCCGCGTATCGGCTCCCCCGGGCGGCATCATCGTACGCGCGTCCCACTTGAGGATCGATTCGGCGTTGAGGAGGTCGTTGACCTCGCCCATCCGCTCGAGGAACGCGTTGTAACCCATGCTCACGACCTCTCGAGGCCCGGTCGGGCGACGGATTTGCACCGACGCCGCGGGCACGGTAGTCTCCCCCACACCCCGGGCACAGTAGTCTGTATGTTGTCGACAGTATGTTGTCGACAGTCCGCAACGTGCCCTTCGTCGACCGGGGTGTCAAGCACGCGGATCGGAGCCCCCGGCCCGCCCACACGACGTCGGCTATCCGAACCCCGGACGCGCATGAACCAAGGGCTTCGCTGGAACTTCGACGACCTCGTCGAGATGGCGGTGACCGGCCGAGTGAGTCAGCCCACGCTCCGTCGGGGAGGGTACGTGCATCGACCCGACGGGGTCGGCGAGATGCTGCCGGGCATGTCCGGAATCATGTATAGCGCGCGGGTCGGCGATCGGGCCTTCGGATGGGCCGCGGACCACGTCGAGCCCGGCGTCTCCATCGCGAATCCGGACGAACGCGCCGACTACGCCCTGCACTACCTGACCTGCATCGGGAACGAGGCCGAGGTCGTGACGGGGTTCGCGAGGGGGGCGAAGGGTGTGGTCACCGGTGAGCATGCCCGCCTCCTGGTGGACTTCGCCCCCGAGATCCTGGATGAGATGACCGTCGGAGATACGGTCCAGATCCGGGCCCAGGGTCGTGGGCTGAAGCTCGAGAGCCATCCCGAGATCGAGTTCAAGAAGACGAGCCCCTCACTCGCCCGTGCCTTGGGCCTCCAGGAGAAAACAGGGCGGATAAGCTGCCCCGTAACGAGGGAGCTCCCCGCACGGATCATGGGTTCGGGGGCCGAGCTCAACGCCGAGTTCGTGGACCAGGACCTCATGTCCGGCGACCGTGTGCTCATGACCGAGCTCGGTATCGACCAGATGCGCCTCGGCGACCTGATCGGCATCCGCGACGTCGACCATCGATTCGGCCGCTCGTACCGGACCGGGTGGACCGCCGTCTGCCTCTGCATCCACGGGGACTCGGTGATGACCGGCCACGGACCCGGCATCCTCACCCTGATGACCGGCCCGGCCGAGTATCTGGACTTCCACATCGACGCGGGAGCGAACATCGCCCACACGCTCGGCATCCGGGAGACCGCATGACCGCAGGAAATACGCTCTCCACCAATGCGGCGGATATCGTCGCGGTCTCCGCGGCCGGACACGTCGTTCACCCGGGGCTTCCCGGCCTGCCCGCCGAGCCGTACCGGCTCGCTGCAGACGGCACACCGTTCCTGCTGCCCACCTACGGCGGCATCGTCTACAACGTCTCGGTCGGCGATCGAGCCTTCGGGTGGGCCGCGGACTGCATCCACCCCGGGGTGAGCATCCATCAGGCCGACGACCTGAAGAACCGGGGCCTCAATGTCTTCGCCTGCGTGGGCAACCGCGCCAAGGTGATGACGGGCGGGGCCGCCGGGACCACGGGTGTCGTCACGGGAAAATCGGGACGCTTCTCCGAACAGGTGATCGTGCACTTCCCGCGCGAGGCGCGCACCCGCATGGCCGTCGGCGACCAGGTCCTGGTTCGGGCCGAGGGTCGGGGCCTGAGCCTCGCGGACCACCCGGCCGTGTCCTTGAAGGGGATTTCGCCCGAACTCCTCCGGGCCCTGCCCGCCGACGAAACGGACGGACAGGTGGCCTTCGGCGTCGCCGCTTCCATTCCCGCTCACCTCGTCGGGGCCGGACTCGGACTGACCTCCGAAGGCGGCAGCCTCCACATGCAGTCCACCGACCGGGCCTTGCTGGCCGAGCTGGGCCTCGACCGGCTGCGCCTCGGAGACTTCGTGGCCTTGGAGGACACCGACAGTCGCTACAACCACGGGTATCTCCAGGGCGCCCGGGCTATCGGCGTGGTGGCATCCACCGACGGCCCGCGCGCTGGCTACGGACCGGGTATCGCCATTCTGATGACGGCCCCCGCGGGGCAACTCGCGGGCTTCGAGGTCCCCGAGGCCAACCTCGTCGACCTCCTCGACCTCGACGAATGACCCTCATCGACCCAGAAGCCCCATGATCGGACGACGCACTCCGTGATCTCCATGACGGCCGTCACCCAGGAGAGCCTGCGGGCCTTCGTGCTCGAGGCGCTGCGTGCCATGGGGCTCACCGAAGAGGAGGCCGAGATCTTCGGCGGCGCCCTCGTCTTCTCCGAGCTGCGCTTCCACCCTGGACACGGCCAGGGCGTGAAGAAGCTCCGGCGGTATCAGGAGCGATTCGCGCACGGCCTCATCGAGCCGGGTGCGCCGTGGGAGTTGGTGAAGGAGAGCCCGGCGCTGGCGCTCGTCGACGCGCACAACGGGATCGGGACGGTGGCGGCGACACGGGCGATGCGGCTGGCCATCGAGAAGGCGAAGGTGTGTGGTATCGGCCAGGTCGTGGTGCGTAACTCCACCCACTTCGGGTCGAGCGCGGTCCACGCTTGCCTGGCCCCCGAGGTCGGCTGTGTCGGGATCGCCTTCACCAACGCCGGGCCCGAGATGGCTCCGTGGGGTGGCCGGGAAGGCGTGGTCGGCACGAACCCGTGGGGGATCGCCGTCCCGACCGGCCTCGGCTTCCCCGCGGTCCTGGACATCGCCCTCACGACCGCGGGAAAGGGGATGATGCAGTGGCACGCCAACGAGGGGCGCCCCATGCCACTCGACTGGGCCTTGACGCCCGAGGGCGAGGAGACGGACGATCCGAACGCCGCGATGGCCGGGGCCCTCCTGGGGATCGGGACATACAAGGGCTATGGTCTGGCCTTCATGACCGACGTCCTCACGGGCGTCATCGGCGGTGGGGGATACGGGCTGACACCCTACGCCGACCCGAAGAAGTGGGACGTGAGCCACACGCTGATCGCGCTCGACATCGAGTGGTTCATGCCGCTCGGGGAGTTCCGGCGGCGTATGGACGACTTCGCCGGAATGGTGAAGTCCCGGGCACTCCGGCCGGGCTTCGACGAGATCCTCATCCCCGGTGAGCAGGAGGCGCGGCGAGTAGCGCGGAAGTCCGAGCGGGGCGTCCCTCTGGAGAACGGGGTGCTCGGTGATCTTCGCGACTTGGGCGTGGAGCTGGGGGTTGGGGCCGAGATCGTCGAGGTGGGGCCGTGGGAGGACGCCACGCTTTGAGGTCGCCCCTTTGAAGGCCCCTCCGTCCAGGTCTCGGGCGCCGGAGTCTTCGGCGCTGAAGCCTCTGCCACCCGGCTTTCACGGCGATGTCCGCGAACGACTCCGCGCTCGGGCGGAGGCCGAGGGACTCGATGGCATCCTGCTGCTCGGCGCCGGGAACGTCCGCTACGCGACCGGCTGGCACGTCTCCGTGAACGAGCGCCCCGTGGGGCTTTGGCTCCCGTTGGGGGCAAAGGCCCTCCTGCTGGTGCCACTCCTGGAGCTCGAGAACGCGCAGGCCGTTCCCCGCATCGAGGTCCGAACCTATGAGGAGTTCCCGGGGAAGCGCCCTCCCGTTTTGTGGATGATCGAGGAGACGAATGCCCGGAAGATGGCCGTGGATGTGCTCGGGGCCGAACTGCTGGCGCCGTCTCGAGCGATGCTCGACCGACTCGACCTGGTGGACCACGCCCGGCCCGAGCGCGCCGTGAAGCACGACGCGGAGCTGACGTTGATTCGCGAAGCCGCAGGTTTCGCGGATATGGTGCTGGAACGGCTGCTGAGCGCAGGGCCCGACATCATTCGGCAAGGCGGCACGGAGGCGGACCTGATGACCGACTCTACCGCGCACGTCGGGAAGATCCTCGCCGACACGCACGGTGACGCGTTCCAGGAGACGAAGACGAAGATCACGGCCTCCGTCCACTCCGGACCGCGCGCGGCCCTGCCCCACGGAGCGGTGACGGCCCGCCGACCGCAGCCCGGCGAGCCGATCATCGCCGGGATCGGGTGCAGCCTCGGCGGATATCATGCGGAGAGCGGCGTCACGCTCGTCCTCGGGGAAATCCGTCCGGAGCAGAGACGCATCATGGAGGCGATGGCCGCGGCGGGGGCCGCAACGGTCGACGCCCTGGAGCGCGGATGGCGATGCGACCGCGTGAACGAGGCTGCACTCGACGCCCTCCGCGGCGCCGGGTTGGGCGATGCGATCCGCCACCGAATCGGTCACGGCATGGGCGTAGAAGGACACGAGGCGCCGTGGCTCGCCCCGGGCGACGACACTCCGACCGCGCCCGGGATGGTCTTCTCCTGCGAGCCAGGCGTGTACCGCCCCGGCCTCGACGGATGGCGCACGATCGACACGCTCGTGGTCGGCCGCGAGGGCGTGGAGGTGGCGAGCCGCTTCCAGAGAGACCACCCTCTCCTGACCCGCGTCCTGCCTTGCTGACCCGAACCCTACCCTGCTGAGGAGTCATGCCCGAACCCGCCGCCTGGCGATATCAGAAGATCACCAAGCCCATGTTCGATCTCCCCACGCCGCACCTCGTGCTCGCGGGACGGGTCCTGACCATGGCGGGAGACGTCATCGACGACGGCTTCGTCGAGATCGAGGCCGGCATGATCACGGCGGTCGGTCCCCGAGCCGAGCTGAGCGCGGGCTCCGCCGAGGTCGAGGAGACGGGCGGAACGCTCATGCCCGGCCTCATCAACAGCCACGCCCACCTCAACTGGGACGGCATCCACGATCTTGTGCGTCAGTCGATGGACGACCCGCGCCCCATCTCCGCGTTCAAGGCCGCGGCGAACATGCTCAAGAGCGTGCGCGCCGGCGTGACGCTGGTGCGGGACCTCGGCTTCCACGACATGAACCTGTTCTCCAAGCAGGCCGTCGAACAGGGGATCTTCCCGGGCCCGAGGCTGCGAGTCTGCGGGGCGGCGATCATCCAGACGGGCGGGCACACGTATTGGGTCTGCCGCGAAGCGAGCGGGGCGGACGAGATGCGCCGGGCGGTCCGCGAACAGGTCAGAGGTGGAGCCGATCTCATCAAGATCATGGCGTGCCACGACACGCTCGAGTTCACCGACGAGGAGCTCCACGCAGTCATCGACGAGGCGCATCGCAACGGCCTCCCGATCACCGCGCACGCCACCTACGATGCCTGCATCGAGCGGGTCGCCCGCTTCGGGGTCGACTCGGTCGAGCACGGTGGCTCGATGTCGGACGACACCGTCGCGCTCCTCGTGGAAAAGGAGATCCCGATCGTCACGACGTTCGCGCCGCTCGTGCAGCAGAGTCAGCCGGAAATCGCCCGCCGTTTCGGGATTCCGGAGTGGAAGATCGAGGAGCGACAGAGGGCGGTGGCCGACCCGGCCCGCTACGAGGGGCTGGTGAAGGCCGCCCGCGCCGGCGTCCCGATCGTCTTCGGGACCGACGCGGGCAGCCCGGCGGTCGAGCACGACGTGATCGCGCCCGAGCTCGCCCACATGGTCAAGGTCGGCGTCTGCACGGACGCGATGGACGCCCTCGCGTCGATCACGATTCGGGCGGCACGCGTGTCGAGAATGGACGACCTCCTGGGGACGCTCGAGGTGGGCAAGGCCGCAGACCTGATCGTGGTGGACGGCCGCCCGGACGAAGATCTCCACGCCCTCGAGCGCGTCAGGACCACCTTCGTCGGTGGCCGGAGGATGCACGGATGAGTCTCCTCACCGAACGGCTGGCCCCACGCATCGTCGAGGAGGACGGGGCCTTCCGCACCCGCATGCTGAACATCGCCGCCGGGATGAGCGACGTGATCGCGCTCGGCCGCGGAGACCCGGACTTCCACACGCCGGCCCACATCGTCCAGGCGGCGAAGGACGCGCTCGACGCGAACCACCACCACTACACAGGCCCCACGGGGATTGCGCCGCTCCGCGAGGCGATCGCCGAGGACCTCACCGCCCGCTACGGGCTCGACTACGGGCCCGACGAAATCGTGGTCACGGCCGGAGCCCAGGAGGGCATCATGCTCACCATGCTGGGGCTCTGCTCTCCGGGGGACGAGGTCCTCATCACGAGCCCTCGGTTTACCTCCTACGACACCGCGGTCCGACTCTGCGGCGGCACGCCCGTCCCCGTGCCCACCTTCGAAAAAGACGATTTCGCGCTGGACGTGGCAGAGATCGAGAAGCGCATCACCCCGTACACTCGGATGTTCGTCCTGGTGTCCCCGAACAACCCGACCGGGGCGGTGACCCCTCCGGGGGCCATCCGTGCCATCGCCGAACTGGCGATCCGACACGACCTCGTGATCGTGGCGGACGAGATCTACGGGCAGCTGGTCTACCCGCCGAACGAGCACCTGTCGATCGCCACCCTCCCCGGCATGCGAGAGCGCACGGTCACGCTGAACGGCTTCTCCAAGACGTACTCCATGACCGGGTGGCGGATCGGGTACGTC
>JAOTVL010000073.1 GCA_029863525.1 Gemmatimonadota bacterium | reverse complement strand
ACCACGCTCATGACCGCGCCACCGAGCCCGCAGATGACGTAGAACTTCAGGAACTCGCGCTCGCCCCACTTCGCCTCGAGCGACGGCCCGAAGAAGAAGAGCATGAGCATGTTGAAGAACAGGTGTCCCAGGCCCGCATGGACGAACATGTAGGTGAACGGGCCCCACGGATGGAACACGAGGTTCGACGGCTTGAGGCCGAACCACTCGATCATGAAGCTCTGACCGCGCACCCCGGGGAACACGAGCGCGATCACGAGGCCCAGCGCGAACACCGCCGTGTTGGCGATCAGCAACCGCTTGACCATCGGGGTGGGACGAAGTCCCAATCCGAAAGAGTCGAAGCCGTAGCTGGTCCGATAGCTCATGACGTCGCGGTGCGGTGTGAGTGCCCGTCGCCGGGAGGGACGTATCGAACCCCCACCTGCAGGTCAGGTTCCTGAGCCAACCGTGTCCTGGACGAGGACGCCGGCCGCTCGGTTTGCCCACCGGCTCGTCAGGTAGAATGGCCCGTGCGGCGCGCGTACGCGAGTCGGGCGATCCGGTCGCACAGCGCCGGGAAGTCGATTCCCGCCGCCGCCGCGGCCTTCGGCAGCAGGCTGTTCGCCGTCATTCCCGGCAATGTGTTCGCCTCCAGACACCACGCCCGGCCCCCTTCGTCGACGATGAAGTCGATGCGGGAGAAGTCGCGCAACCTCAAGACGCGATGCACGTCGAGCGCGAGTGCCTGAAGACGATCCGAGAGCTCGCCGGGGATATCGGCGGGAAAGATCTCGGCAGCCTTCCCCGGTTGGTACTTACACTCGTAGTCGAAGAGCTCGTGCTCGGGCACGATCTCACCGACGGGGAAGATCTCGTCCCCCACGATCCCGACCGTGAATTCCCGCCCGGCCTGGTAGCGCTCGAAAAGCACGACATCGTCCCATTCACGGGACACATCGATCACCTCGGCCAGCTCGGCGCGATCGTGCGCGAGCACGAGTCGGAGCGAAGAGCCTCCGCCGGACGCCTTGACGATCACGGGAAGGCCCAGCGTCGCTTCGATGTAGTCGACGGTCGGCGGGCCGGCGCCCGGGAGCCTCGGGTCGTAGCTCTCCCATTCCGGCGTCGGGATCCCGGCGTCACGGAGCAGCCGCTTCGTGACCTCCTTGTCCATCGCGATGGAGCAGCCGAGGCGGTCGCTCCCCGTGTACACGACCCCGGCGAGGTCGAGGATGGACTGAATCGTCCCGTCCTCACCGCTCCCACCGTGAAGGGCCAGGAAATGAACGTCGAAGCCCCCTTCCGGGTCGAGTCGGACCACTGGACCCGCACCGAGTGCGTCCGCGGCGCCAACGTCGGGCGGTGGCCCCGAGGGTGACGCCCGCACCCCCGACTCGAAGAGGTGACGCTCCGACGCGGCGTCCAGGCGCCCCTCCACCGGGTCGATCGCGACGACCTCGTGCCCGGCCTCTCGCAACGCGCGAGCGACCTGTGCCCCCGATGCGAGCGAGACGTCGCGCTCGTCTGACCAGCCGCCCATGTAGACCGCAATCTTCATCGCGCGATCAGCCGGTCAGCGCCTGCACGACGTCGTAACGGGTCAGGATGCCCACCAGGGCCTCGCCGTCGCGTACCAGGCAGGCGGCGTTGTCGCGAGCGAGGAGCGGCCTCACCTCTTCCGCGTCCACGTGGCTGTCGAGCACGGGGAAGGGAGCAGCCATCACGGCCTCGACCGGTTTGTCGAGCAGCCCCGGGTCCTCGATGATCTGGGCCATGAGCCGAGACTCGGTCAGCGAGCCCACGCATTCGTGGTCGCGGACCACCGGGAGCTGACCGATGTCGTGCGCGGTGATCGCGGAGAGCGCCATCCGCACCGGCGTGGTCGGTTCGACGGTGACCAGCGTGGAGACCCTGCTCTTCTTCGAGCGCACGGCCTCCAGGACCGACCTGGGGCGCGCCCGCTCCAGGAAGCCGTTCTCCCGCATCCAGTCGTCGTCGTACGCCTTGCTCAGATAGCGCTCCCCCCAGTCGCACACGAGCGTGACGACGAAGGCGTCGGGGTCTTCGATCTCGCGCGCGACCTCCACAGCCGCGTGCACCAGGAGCCCGGCCGAGCCGCCGGCGAAAAGCCCCTCTTCGCGAGACACGCGCCTCGCCATGCGGAACGCGACGCCGTCGCCGGCGGAGCGGAACTCGTCCACGACGTCAAGATCCAGCGTACCCGGGATCTTGTCGTTCCCAATGCCTTCGACCTTGTAGGGGTGCCCTTCGATCATCTCGCCCGTGTTGAAGTAGGGGGCGATGAGCGACCCCTCCGGGTCGACCCCCACGATGCGGACGTCGGGGTTGTGCTCCTTCAGGTAGCGACCCACGCCGGTAATGGTGCCGCCGGTACCTGCCGATGCCACGAAATGTGTCACGCGCCCTTCGCTCTGCTCCCAGATCTCCCGACCGGTGGTCGCATAGTGCGCGTTCGGATTCGCGGGATTGTAAAACTGATCGGCCATGACCGCGCCCGGGGTCTCGGCCGTGATCGAGCGCGCCTTCTGCAGGTAGTGGTCTGGGTGATCGGGAGGTACCGCGGTCGGCGTGATCACCACCTCGGCCCCGAAGGCTCTGAGCAGCTTCACTTTCTCGCTGCTCATCTTGTCGGGCATCGTGCAGATGCACTTGTACCCCTTGAGCGAGGCGGCCATCGCGAGCGCCAAGCCAGTGTTGCCCCCGGTGGCCTCCACGACCGTGCCGCCCGGCTTGAGAGACCCCTCGGCTTCGGCGGCCTCGATCATCGCCAGGCCGATCCGATCCTTGATGGAGCCGCCCGGTCCCATGAACTCGCACTTCGCGTACACGGGCGTCTTGCTCCCGTCCGTGACCGAATGGAGGCGCACCATGGGCGTCCCGCCGATGAGTTCGAGTACGCTGTCGTAGGGACGCGGATGCCGCTCAGCCATCGGGTGCTCCGAAGGGGTTAGGAAGGGGGCGAGTGGGCGCGCGGCCCTAGGGCTCACGGGCTTCGGGGATCGGCGATTCCCAGCGTATCGGGTCGGGGCCGCTTCGAGAAGCGCACCGGCACGTGAGCCCAAACCTCGATGCGCTTTCCGTCCCGGCGGGCGGGCGTGAAGCGAAGCCGTCGGGCGCCCTCCATGGCGGCAGAATCGAACGCGGCAAAGCCGGATGATTCGACGACCTCGACGCTGTCGACCCCGCCGGTGTCCTCGACTCGCACGCGAAGCAGAGTCTCACCCTCCATGTCCTGATCCCACATGTGGATCGGATACTCGATCGGGACCTCTCCATAGAGAGGCGTGGGCTGTTCGATCTCACCTTCGGCGCCACAGCCGAGCGTCATCGCGGCCGCGAGAGCGACTCCCAAGCGACTCAATCGTCCTCCCCGCGTCGCGTCACACTTCCGAGCTCGTACAGGATCTGGAGGGCCTCTCTGGGTGAGAGCTGGTCCGGGTCGATCGCCTTCAAGCGACTCACCATCGGGTGCTCCATACGAAACATCGACAGCTGGTCGGGAGGCGGCTCCGAGGTCGGGCGGTGGCGCCCGTGACGCCCCAGCCCTTCTCCGCCTCCGGTATGTGTTCCCTCCAACTCCGCAAGAAGTTCCCGGGCCCGTGCCACGATTTCGTCGGGTAGGCCCGCGAGGCGTGCGACCTGAATCCCGTAGGAGCGATCCGAGCCCCCGTCGACGAGCCGGCGCAAGAAGACGATCTCGTCCGCAACCTCCCGGACCGAGACATTCATGTTCTTCACCCCGGCGAGCTGGTCGCCGAGTTGCGTGAGCTCGTGGTAGTGGGTGGCGAAAACCGTTTTGGCGCCGATGTGCTCGTGGATGTGCTCCGTCACGGCCCACGCGATCGAGACTCCGTCGTACGTCGACGTGCCTCTGCCGATCTCGTCGAGAAGGATCAGGCTCCTGTCGGTCGCGCCGTGCACGATCGCCGCGGTTTCGCTCATCTCGACCATGAAGGTCGACTGCCCGCGCGCCAGATTGTCCGACGCTCCGACCCGCGTGAAAATCCGATCCGCGATCGCGAGCCGGGCCTTGTCGGCGGGGACGAACGACCCGATCTGCGCCAGTAATTGGATGAGGCCGATCTGACGGAGCACCGTGCTCTTTCCAGCCATGTTCGGGCCCGTGAGGATCACGATGCAACCTTCATCGTCCAGCACGAGATCGTTCGGAATGAACTCCTCGGTCGGCATCATCGTTTCCACGACCGGGTGGCGCCCGGCCCGAATGTCGAGGGCGAAGCCGGTGTGGACCTCCGGACGGACATAGCGACGATGCACCGCGGTGCGAGCGAGCGTCCCGAGAACGTCGAGCGCGGCCAGGCGCGCACCGGCCTCCTGCAATCTCGACACCGAGGCAGCGACGCGCGCCCGGACCTCGCCGAATAGCCTGGCCTCGAGGTTGCCGATCTCGTCCTCGGCGCCGAAGACCTTCTCCTCCCACTCCTTGAGCTCGGCCGTGAAGTACCGCTCCCCGTTCGCAAGCGTCTGCTTGCGCACGTAGTCGTCGGGAACCTTGGCGAGGTTCGCCTTCGTCACCTCGAGGTAGTATCCGAACACTTTGTTGAAGCCGACCTTCAATGACGAGATGCCGGTCCGCTCGCGTTCCCGCGTCTGCAGGCTGGCAATGAAGTCGCGGGCGCCGTCACGGACGCCGCGCATCTCGTCCAGCTCGTCGGACCAGCCTGGACGGATGACCCCGCCCTCTTGGAGCGTCGCCGGGGGCTGGTCCGCGATCGACGCGCGGAGCAGATCGTTCACGTCCTCGAGGCAGTCGAGATCCGCGCCCAACGCGCGGATCCGTTCGGACTTGGCCGTCGATGCAGCAGCCCGCACCTCCGGAAGGCAACCGAGTGAGCGTGTCAGCGTCGCGAGGTCGCGAGGTGCAACGCGCTGTGTGCCGAACTTCCCGGCTAGGCGCTCGAGATCACCCACTCGCGTGAGCGCCGATCTCACCGAGTCTCGCAGCTCGGGTATTTCGGCGAGCTCGGCCACCGCATCTTGTCGCGCCCAGATGTCCTCGGGTACGACCAGAGGCTCGAGAACCCAGCGCCTGAGCAACCGCCCACCCATCGCAGTCACCGTCTCGTCGAGGACGTCGAGGAGTGTGCCGCCCTCCTCTCCGACGCGGAGCGGCTCGATCAGCTCGAGATTCCTCCGAGTCATTTCGTCCAGCAGCATGACCCGGCCCCGCCTGAGGATCGCGACCGGCCGCAGGTGGGTGACGCCAGCGGGACGGATCTCCCTGAGGTACTGCCCATGGCGCCCACGGCCCTGACGATGAGACCGTCGGTCGGTTGGAAGCCGAAGCCGGCAAGGGATTGGACCGCATACGTTTTGCGAAGCTCTTCGGCCGCAACGTCCTCCTCGAAGATCCAATCGTCCCTCACCGTACGAGGCGTTCCGGGACGCAGCGCCGACTCCACGTGCGGATCCTCTGCGAGGGTCCTCGGAAGCAGGACTTCCGAAGGCTCCAGCCGCCCGAGCTCGGACCGCAACTCGCCCTCGGGTACGAGACGGGCGCTCAGCTCGCCCGTCGAGACGTCGAGCGTCGCGAGCCCATACGCGCCACCCGGACCACGAAGGACCGAGGCGAGGAAGTTGTTGCGTCGCTCGTCGAGCAGGGCGTCTGCCAGGACGGTACCGGGCGTGATGGTCTCGGTCACCTCGCGCTTCACGATCCCCTTGGCGAGCGCCGGGTCCTCGACCTGGTCACAGATCGCCACCCTACGCCCCATCCGGACGAGACGAGCGAGGTAGTCGTCCAGCGCCTTGGCCGGGACGCCCGCGAGCGGGACCTTGGCGGCCGCCCCGTTGTTTCTGGCGGTGAGGGTGAGGCCCAACAGTTCGGCACCCTCTTCGGCATCGCCGTGGAAGAGCTCGTAGAAATCGCCCACGCGGAAGAACAACAGTGCGTCGCGGTGACGAGACTTCGCGTCTCGCCACTGCTGCATGAGCGGTGTGTCGCTTGAGGCCATGCGGGAAGTTAGAATCGCCTCGTGGCCAGGCGAAGGGTCGGCACCAGACAGATGAGCATCGAGATGAGACCATGAAGATCGGAGTGATGGCGACCGCCTGCGTGCTCCTCGGATCGTCGGGGTTGGCCCCCACGGCGTCCGAGGCGCAGGCCTACGACCCCGCCGACGTGGAATCGATCGACGCGATCATCGCGGCGGTCTACGACGTCATTTCGGGGGAGGCCGGTGAGCCGCGCGATTGGGAGCGCTGGCACTCGCTGTTCGCCGAGGGGGCGACGCTCGGCGCGGTTGGGATGACGCCGTCCGGCGAGCCACGGCGTGCCCGGATGACGCCCGAGTCGTACGTCGCGCAGAGCGGCGGTGTCTTGGAGCGGGACGGATTCTTCGAAGCCGAGATCGGCCGGGTAACGGAACGGTACGGGATGATCGCGCACGCCTTCAGCACCTACGAGTCGTACCGCAGCGCGGCGGACGAAGAACCTTTCGCCCGCGGCATCAACTCCTTTCAACTCATGCACGACGGAACGCGTTGGTGGGTCGTGTCGATCTTCTGGCAGGGAGAGAGTGCGGCGTTCCCCATTCCCGACAAGTACATAGGAGAGATTCGTGACTAGAGATCTGCAATACGGGTACAAGCGCACCGTGGACGGTCCCATCGACCAGGTGGAGGAGCGGGTCCGCGCCGCCCTGGCGGACGAAGGATTCGGTGTCCTGACCGAAATCGATGTGAAAGCGACCTTCAAGAAGAAGCTCGACGAGGACTTCAGGCCCTACAAGATCCTGGGGGCGTGCAATCCGCCCGTCGCGTATCGTGCCCTTTCCGAAGAGGTCGACATCGGGCTCCTGCTTCCGTGCAACGTGGTCGTCTACCAGAGCGACGATCCCGGCAAGACTGTCGTGGCGGCGCTCGACCCCGTGAAGCAGCTCGGCGTGTCGGGTCGCGCGGACATGGCCGAGCTCGCCGCCGATGTGCAGGAGCGACTCGAACGGGCGATCGACACCCTCTGAGACACCCGGGGCGACGGGTCAGTCCCTGATCGGCGACTCCGCGCGATCGTCGCGAACCAGGGCTGCGTTGATGCCTCTGGAAGTGAGCTCTTCGAGGAGCTCGACCGCGGCCGCCCGCTCCGCGAATCTCCCCACGCGCACGTGCGTGAATTGGCTGCCTGCGACGCGCACGACGCGGGCATCCACCCCTTCCGCGGCAACCGCCTCGTAAAGCGACATCGCGCGTTCCTCGTCGGCGAACGCACCGAGCTGTACGAAGTAGTTCATCGTTGGGTCCGCCGCTGCTGCCCCGGTCGGCCCCGTCGGCGGCGACCGAGTCGGTGCCGCCTGCCTCTCGGTGCGACCGCCCCCAGGTGGCTCGGCGCCACTCGGCGTGTCGCCCGGGGGTGGGAGAGGGCCCCGGTCCGCGATCCACGCCTCTGCGCGCCCCCATGCGTCCGAACGCGCGTAGTCCCGTTCCAGCGTCGCCACATACGTACGGGTTCTGTCCTCATCGCCCATCGCCCACGAGGCCTGGGCCAGGCGGAGAATTGCGTCGGCCGTGAAACGACCGCTCGGATACAGCACGGCGAGGCGCTCGAAGTCGAGCTCGGCCTGGACCGGATCGACCGTCAACCGCCCTCGAAGCCACAGTCCCCGCTGCAGGTCTCCTCGGGAGGCGTCGGCACGATCGCCCTCCCACCACTCGGCGAGGAGCACGCGCGCCTCGTCCGCCCGCCCGAGGCGGGTGAGTTGCTCCACCTCCTCGAGTTGCGACTGAGCCGAGGCGCGGGTCGGCCGGCCAGCGACGAGCGACGACGCACAGAACACGATGACGGCGAGGACGCGAACGTTCCGAAACGACCGGTGGGTCATGCTGCGGCCTCCGCTCGGACCCGCAGCCCGAGAAGCCATGATTCGAGGAAGTGTTCGTCGGAGTGCGGGCTCGCCTTCAGAAGTCGATCCACGTCGAGGAGCCCCGAGAGAGCCTCGTCGATCTCGTCGACACTCCAAAGGCTGGCCTGCTTCGCGACCCTCTGGGCCAACCACTGTTGGTGCCGGGGAAGCGCCTGCTCCAATCCACGAGCCCCCTTCTGCACACCGATGCCGAGCCGGAGAAAATGGGTGGTGAGGCCAATGACGAGTCCGACGCCGGTCTCCGCCTGGCCGAGAAGAACGGGGAGCGCACGCCGGGCCTCTTCGAACCGGCGATCCCCGACCAGATCGAACCAACCCCATCGATCCTGGGACGGGAGCTTGGTCCCCGCCGCTTCGATGTCGGCGGTGGCGATCACCGACCGATCACCGACGAACTGTGCGAGCTTCTCGAGCTCCTGCGAGAGGACGCCGAGGTCGGTCCCGATCGCCGCCCCGAGCGCCCGCGCAGCGTCGACCGCGAGCTCCTTCTCGTGAAGCTTCTTCGCGCGCGCCATCAGCCATCCGGGGACGTCGGCGTCACTGATTGCCTTGAACTCCACCGAGCGCGCGTGCTTTGCGAGCTCGCGGTAGAATTTCGCCTTCGAGCCGGACGGCACTGTGCAGCTCATGATGAACGCGAGCCCCGGAGGTGGACTCTGCGCGATGCGCACCAGCTCTTCACGGGCCTTCTTCGTCGAAGCGAGTCCCTCGACCTCACGCAGCACGACGACGCGCCACTCGGCCATCATGGGCGGGGTGGCCAGGACGGAGGCGAGCCTCTCTCCGTCGACCTCGGTGCCGCGCAGTGGGTCGTAATTGAAGTCCTTCGTCGCGGGGTCGACATGCGCCTCGACCAACGCGCGGACGGCCGCCTCCTTGCGGAAGTGGTCCTCCCCGTGGAGGTAGAAGACGCCTCCCAGCGTCTCCGCCAACGCGGGGACGGCGGCGTTCAGCGACCGAAGTCGGCCGCGCGGCGGGCGCGGGCGCGCTGCTCGTACCGCTGCGACAACGGCGTGTAGTCGTAGAGAAGCGTGTTGGCCCAAAGGCCGCCGGCCAGGTCCGCCTCGGACTTCGAGCTGAACGTCCCCGGCGGCGTCGCGTTCGCAGGCCGTACAGCAGACCGATTCGGAGCCCGATCCACGACGATCGGCTCGAGCTGGACCACGGGCGCACCCGAGAAGAAGGTCGGGGACCACGCGATGGTGGTCAGGAGAACGGCGATGGCCAGGACGGTCATCGCCGGCGCGCCCGAGGATCCATTCGCACGGACGAGACGCTCGCTGTCGACGTGGAAAAGCCGGTGCTGCAGTCGAGGCCCGAAGTCCTCACGCAGCGCCGGCTCGGGAAGCCTGCGGAGCAGCTCGGAGCCGTGTTCCAGCACGTTCTTGTAGCGAACGCACGTAGGACATTCCGTCAGGTGATCCTCGATCGCCACCGCTACTTCGTCGGAAGCAGTTCCGTCGAGGTAGTCGGTGAAGTGCGCTACGACCTGGGAGCAGTTCATCGGTTTGGGCTCACGATTGGGGATCCGGACACGCTCAGTCGGCTCCTGTGCCTTCGTGATACTGTGCCTCTTCGGGAGGGTTCCCCGAGGTTCACGCCCTTTCACCTGGAAAACACCGAGCCCCCGCCGGGTCTCCCCGGCGGGGGCTCTCCCCTCCACACGTCCCCATCCGGAGATGGTCAGTCGATCATCGGCGCAATGATGTGGGCGAAGTTGTTCCGGGCCCGGTTCAGGCGGCTCTTCACGGTCCCGAGGTTGCACCCCGTGATGTCCGCGATCTCCTCGTAGGTCTTGCCCTCCATCTCGCGGAGGACGAAGACGATCCGGTGATGCTCGGGCAGCTGTTCCACGGCTTCCTCGACCTTCGAGCGAAGGTGGCGCTTCCGGAAGAGGTCGTCCGGCTTGTATTGAGTGTCTTCCCACTCGAGCGGACGATGGTCCGCGTCCCAGTTCTTTTTCAGCGTTTGGAAGAGAACCAGTGGGTTCCTGGACCGGTTACGGAGCTCGTTCTTCGCAAGGTTGCTGGCGATCGTGTAGATCCAGGTCGAAAACTTCTTCGACTGGTCGAATCGATGAAGGTGGCGATAGACACGGACGAAGGTCTCTTGGACCAAGTCCTGGCTTCGCTCGCGGTCGCCGATCGTCCGATAGACGAAGTTCAGCAGGCGCTGGTCGTATCGTCGAACCAGGTCGTTGAACGCACGTGGATCACCGTCGAGGGAGGCCTGTACGACCTCCGAATCGCTCATGTCCTCCAGACGCAGGCGGTGCTCGCGTGCTTCGCTCGGGTCCACCTGAAGCTCTGCTTTCTTTTTCACTCGTGCCTTGGCCACGCCACACCTCCTCGTTGCGGCAACCGCCGTTTCGGCAGTCACACCCGATCACGACACCCTGTAGTTGCAGATGCCGTGCCAAGCCGAAAAAGCCCGGTAGCTGCCGGTGATGCCCACTCGGTCGTCCTATCCATGTGACGTCTGACCCGGGCCGATTAGGACACCTGACACAGATGGGTGGACATCCCCCGTACAACCGTTCGATACGACGACCCGACGATTCGGTTGCAATTCCGCCCCTCGCCGCACGGCCCGACCGGCTCGGCGGGTCGACCCCGCGGGGCGAGCCCGTGGGGCGAGCCCGTGGCGGGCTCGTCCCTACGCGTCGGGCGAGACGACCTCTACGGATCCGAGCCCCAGCGCTTCGACCTCGGCGGCTACCGCATCGGCGTCCCCGACCAGAACGATCTGGGCCTCATGCGGGCGGATGTGCCGTGCGGCCGCTTCCGCCGCCTCGTCGACCGTAACCGCCCGTACGCGCCCCCGATACTGGTCGAAGTGGTCGTCTGGAAGGCCGTACACGACCAGTTGGCTGGCCCGCGTCGCGATCTGGCCGACGGTCTCGAGCTGGAGTCCGAAGATTCCGGCGGCGTAGTCGCGCGCTGCGACGACCTCGTCCGACACGGGACCCTCGGTGGACATCCGGGTGAGCTCGTGCATGATCTCCCGAATCGCCGGTGCCGTGACCTCGTTCCCGACCGCGGTCGACACCTGATAGGGGCCGGGTGACGATCGGAGGGTAAAGCGCGAGCGGACCCCATAGGTAAAGCCGTGCTTCTCTCTCAGGTTGAGGTTGAGTCGGCTGGTGAACATGCCACCGAGCACCATGTTCGCGATGGACAGCGCGTAGTAGTCCGGGTCGGTCCGCGCGGCGCCCACGTGCCCGACGCGAATCTCGGACTGGACCGAGCCCGGCCGATGCATGATGTGAATCCGCCGCTCCCTCGTGCGCGGCGTGACCTCGAAGTCGGCCAGCGTCGCGGGGTCTCCTGTCCAACCCCCGAAGTGCTCCATGACCATCGCCTCCACCTCGCCCGGATCCACGTCGCCGGCTACGACCAACCCGCCCCGACCTGGTCGGTAGTTGGCGTCGGCGAAGCCTCGTAGGTCTCCCGGTTCCAGACGCGACACGGCCTCTTCCGTACCGTCGACCCGACGGGCGTATGGCACTCCTGGCGCGAAGTACTGCTCGTTCGCCGTGTCCGACGCGAGCGCCGCCGGGTCCATGTCCCTCTGACGCAGCGCCGCGAGCTGCTGCTCTCTTGCTCGCTCGACTTCCGCCCGCGGGAAGCCTGGAGCGAGCACGGCCTCGGCGAGAATGCCGAGCGCTTCCGGCAGGCGATCGGCCAGGCAAGAGAGTGAGAGGCTCGTGCCCTCCCACCCTGCCGACGCCGACATGCGCGCGCCGATGCTCTCGAGCGCCTCCGCCAGCTCGGAACCGCTGCGCTTCTTCGTCCCGCCCTCGACCGCGTTGGCGGTAACCACTGCCAATCCGGCATTTCCGTCGGTGAGCGCGGACTCGGCCGCCCGCATGAAGAGGTTGACGCTCACCACGGGAAGCCGGGTGAGCTGCGCCACCCGCAAGTCGAGTCCCGTCGACAAACGCCGTCGCTCGATGGTCGGAAAGTCGAAGTCGGCGAAGGTCCCTCTCGACGGGGGGCGGGACCGATCGAACGCGCTCATCGCTCCGACTCCGGCACGTACACGACCACCGCCCGATTGTCCGTGCCGAGGCGATCCTCCGCGAACCTCCGGATATCGTCAGGATCGACCGCTCGCAAACGGTCGAGTTCCTGGTTCAGACGGCCGGGATCATCGAAATAGAGGTCGAACATAGACAGCATATCGGCCCGCTCGGCGGTGCGTTCCAGTGTCCTGACGAGGTCGGTTTCGGTGAGCGCGATCGCCCGATCGACTTCGGCTTGACTCGCGTCCATGAGGCCCGCGAGCTCGTCGGACATCGCGCGTTCGAGGGCCTCCGGATCCGTATGGGGGAAGCCCGTTCCCCACACGAGCATCATCGACTGGCCGGTCAGGAGAGGGTACACGTACGTGACCACGTTTTTCGCGATGCGCTGCTCCCGGACCAGGTGACGGTAGAAGCGGGACGCCCGCCCCATGCCCAGCAGCCCTCGGGTCACCTTGGCGACCGCGAAGTCGTCCGAAGAGAATGGCGGCACGCGGAATGCCATGATCACACGAGGAAGCGGCACGTCCGAAACCACGTGATCACGGACGGTCTCGCCGATCCGGGCCGCCACGTCCGGATTGCCTGGAAGCCGCGGGATTTCGGCGCCGCGCTCGATATCACCGAAGTAGCGCTCGACGAGCGCCATCGCTTCGCCCGGCTCGACGTCCCCTGCGATCGTGAGAACGGCGTTGTTCGGCACGTAGTACGTCTCGAAGAACGACTTCACGTCGTCGAGGGTGGCCGCGTCGATGTCCTCCATCGACCCGATCACCGTGTGGTGATAGGGATGGTCCGCCGGATAAACCAACCGCTGCAGGCGCTCGTCCCAGTCGCCGTAAGGCTGATTGTCGTACCGCTGACGTTTCTCGTTCTTCACCACGTCCCGCTGGTTGTCGAGCTTCTCCTGATCCATCGCTGGAAGCATCCATCCCATGCGGTCTGATTCGAGCCAGAGGGTCAACTCGAGGTCGACCGAGGGGACCGTCTCGAAATAGTTGGTCCTGTCGAACCAGGTCGTCGCGTTCAGCGTGCCACCGACCCGTTCGATCATTTCGAAGTGCCGGTTCTTCGGCACGTGCTCGGAGCCCTGGAACATCATGTGCTCGAACAGATGAGCGAAGCCGGTCTTCCCCTCCGGCTCGTTCCGAGATCCGACCCCGTACCAGAGGTTGGTCGAGACGACCGGAACCGTACGGTCCGGCGCGATGACCACCTTGAGTCCGTTGTCGAGTCGAAAGCGTTCGAACGAAATGGACAGTCCACTCATCTGAGGTCCTTCATGACGTTGCGTGTGATGCGGCGCCCTTTCACGGGCGCTCACTGAGTCGGAGCCGCAGCATGTTGGGTCCCAGGTCCTCGAGAAGGAGCGCGCGGGCCGACTCGTGCCCCGCGTCGACTCGGTCTTCGACCGACGTGACGAGCACGAGGTCGGCGTCCTCCGACCGCATGCGCGCCCGCTCGATCATCTCGTATGCGTCCTCTTCACGTCCCAACGCCGCAGCCGCCAGCGCCGCGGCCAGCTGCGCGTACACGTCGTCCTCGCGAAGTCGTGCCCCGGAAAGCAGCTCCCCCGCGGCCTCCTCGAGCCGATCCGCCTCGAGCAGCTCGAGTCCGAACACCACCCTCGTCCACCCGTCCTCGGGAGCCAACCGAACCGCGTCCGCAAGGGCGTCGGTGGCGCGATCGTGGTCCGCCGCCATCGCGAGCGCGGCGCCCAGCTCGTACGCGATCTGCGGGTCGTCCGGATCGATGTCTCGCGCGGCCTTGAGCTCCTCGATCCCGCGATCGACGAATCCTTCGCGGGCCAAGTATGCGCCGTACATGAGCCGACCGATGGCGACGTCCGGCGCCGTGAGGGCGGCGGCACGGAGCGCCTGCTCGGCGTCCGGATCGTCGAAGTGGGCAATCCCGTTGCCCGCGGTCGCGAGCACGTACGGGTCCGTCGGGTCGAGAGAGAGGGCCCGCTTGAAGCGCTCGTACGCCACTCCCTCCAGACCGAGCTCCCGCTCCGCGACCCCCAGCCAGCAGTGCATGGCCGCGTCCTCGTCGAACTCGTCGAGGTAGTCGCGAAGGAGCTCCGCGGCCCCCGCCCAGTCGTCCTCCTCGCCGAGATCCAGGGCACGTTCGAGCAGCGCGTCCCGGTCCATCAGCGCCCCTCCACGATGGACCGTCCACTCATCGCGTCCGGGGGCGTCAGCCCCATGTACGCGAGAACCGTCGGGGCCACGTCGGCGAGTCTCGCGTCGTCCAAGAGGGACACCCTCCCTCCCTGGGGATCGAAGACGATGAAATCGACCGGCTCGGTGGTGTGTGCAGTGTGCACGTTACCGTCGGCATCGATCATCATTTCGCAATTGCCGTGGTCTGCGGTCACCAGCGCGACCCATCGAGGATGCTCCGACACGGCATCGAGGATGTCCGTCATGCACGCATCGACCGCCTCGACGGCTGACACGGCCGCGGGGATGACCCCAGTGTGCCCGACCATGTCCGGGTTGGCGAAGTTCACCAGAATGAAGTCGTATCCCGCACCGATCCCATCGATGACCGCGTCCGCGACCCCACGCGCGCTCATCTCGGGCTGGAGGTCGTACGTCGCGACCTTGGGTGACGGAATCAACGTCCGGTCCTCCCCGGCCCACGGGGTTTCTTCGCCACCGTTGAAGAAGTACGTGACGTGCGCGTACTTCTCCGTCTCGGCGACCTTGAGCTGCCTGAGGCCCCGCGCCGAGAGGAACTCCGACAGCCCCATCGCGACGTCGAACGGGGGGAAGGCGACCGTGACCGGTAGCCGTTCTTGGTACTCGGTCATCGTCACGACCCGACCCGGGAGCGGCCCCTCCCTCTCGAAGCCGTCGAAATCCGGCTCGGATAGGGCAGCGGTGAGCTGACGCATCCGATCCGCCCGAAAGTTCAGGAGGAAGACCACGTCTTCGGCGGCAATCCCCTTTTCGACGGAGCCACGGATCCCGGTCGGCTCGACGAACTCGTCGGTAGTGCCCGCCGCGTAGCTGTCCGCAAGAACGTCCACGGTATCGGCCCATACGTCGGCACGGCCACGCGCGATCAGGTCGAAGGCCCGCCTCGTCCGATCCCACCGCTTGTCCCGATCCATGGCCCAATAGCGTCCGACGATGCTGGCGATGGCCCACCGCTCGACCCGAGCACACCGGTCGGCGAGCACGCGCAGGTATCCCAGGCCCCCGGTCGGCGAGGTGTCGCGCCCATCCGTGATACAGTGGAGCCTCGTCCGCACGTCTTCGGGTAGAACGTCGAGCAGCGCGGTGAAGTGCCGGAGGTGGCTATGGACCCCACCGTCGGAAACGAGCCCCACCACGTGCAGCGTACCTCCCACGGCCCGGAGGCCCTCGACGATCTCGTCGAGCCCGAGCTGGTCGGCGAAGGCTCCGTCCGCGATCGACGCGTCGATACGCACGATGTCCTGGGCGACCACGCGGCCGGCGCCGAGGTTCAGGTGCCCGACCTCCGAGTTTCCCATCTGACCTTCCGGGAGTCCCACGTCCCGTCCCGAGCACGCGAGCCGGGTGCGCGGATGGCGGCTGTAAAGCCGCCTGTAGGTCGGCACCTCCGCGAGCTCGACCGCGTTCCCCTCGGAGGGCGGGTCGTCGAAATCGGAGTGCCCCCAGCCGTCGAGGATGACGAGGAGCACCTTTCGGTCTGCGTCGGTCATGGCGCGGAATCTAACCTCGCTTGACGTAGCGACGGGCAGCGGTGGAGGTTGCGGCCGCGGCAGCACACACCCGAGTCGGAGACGAGCTTTGCGGTACTCACCGTTTCGCATGGAGCGATGGCAATCAACGTACGAGCACCGCGTCGAGATCAACCTCTCGGAGAGCGGCGTCCACCCGCTCACGGTGGGTGAGCTCGTGGAGCTGTCGGGCCGTGACGTAGAAGTGGATGACATTCTACTGGGGTACGGGCAGTCGAATGGCTCCGACGAGCTTCGGGCGCTGATCGCGGATCAGTACGCGGGCGCCTCGGACGCCTCTGTTCTGGTCACCGTAGGCGGCGCGGAAGCGAACTTCACGTGCTTCTGGCATCTTTTCGAAGGCGACGACAAAGCCGCGATCATACTCCCCACGTACGGCCAGGTCCCTGGGCTGCTCGAATCGTTCGGGACCAGGCTCCTCCCCGTCCATCTGCGCGAGGACGACGGGTGGCAGCCCGACCTGGCCGCGCTGGAGGACGCGCTTCGTGACGGAGCATCATTCGTGCTCATCACGAATCCCAACAATCCGACCGGGGCCTCCCTCACGCGCGCCGCGATGGACCGGATCGCTGAGCTCACGGAAGCGCATGGCGCTTGGATTCTCGCCGACGAGGTATACGCAGGCGCGGAGTCGCACGGCGAGCGCACACCCTCGTTCTGGGGTGTTCACGACCGGGTGCTCGTGACCAACTCGCTGTCCAAGGCGTACGGTCTACCCGGTCTCAGGCTCGGGTGGATCGTCGGGCCGGACGCGCTCGTCGCGGAGCTCTGGGGTCGGACGGACTACACCACGATCGCGCCGGCCTCGGTGTCCGATCTCCTCGCATGCGTCGCGCTGGAGCCCGGTACCCGAGAGAAGATCGGGGCACGGACTCGCGGGATCGTGAGGAAGAACCTCGGCGTCCTCGAGAAGTGGATGGGCGACCAGGAGGGCCGATTCCGATACCGGCCACCCGACGCGGGCGCCATCTGCTACGCGCATTACGACGCCCCGATCAACTCGTCGGAGTTCGCAGAGAAGCTACGCGTCGAGAAGTCGGTCCTGGTCGTGCCGGGTGACCATTTCGGCATGGACCACTACCTCCGACTCGGCTTCGGCAATCCCGAAGACGAGCTGCTCGAGGGTTTGAACCGGGTGCGGGAGGCCTTCGACGAGATCAGCGGCTAGGGCCGCGCTGGCTCCGGGCCGCCGACTCAGCGCACGCTCGCGTCGCGTGCCGCCTTGAACTCGGTGCCGTCGTTCCAGCTCGGCCAGACGTCGGAATCGATGACCGCGCGCCCCACCTCGTAGTACAACCGAACGTCGGGCACGGCGCCGGTGAGGTCCCACGTCTCGTCGAACTCGTCGGTCACCATGTGATACCGCTCGGCCGTATACAGGCCATTTCGCTCGCGCCCGTACGTCTCGCCGAGCTCGACGTGGTCGATTCCGTGCTCGGGGTAGATCATCGGCACGCCTTTCTTCGCCAGCTCGAAGTGATCCGACCGGAAGTAGTAACCCTTCTCGGGCTCCGGGTCGGGAACGATCCTCCGGTCCTGAGCGGCGGCCGCTCGATCGGCAATCGCGTCCAGCTCGGACATCCCGTAACCGATCACGACGAGATCCTTCGTCGGCCCGAAGTTGCTGAGACCGTCCATGTTGAGCCCCGCCACGGTCCGCTCCAACGGAACGACCGGATTCGCCGCGTAGTGCGCGGAACCGAGCAGACCCTGCTCTTCGGCGGTGACCGCGAGGAAGACCACGGAGCGGCGTGGTGGCTCTCGACGGTTCGCATACGCCTGCGCGAGCTCGAGCAGCGCCGCGGTGCCCGACGCATTGTCCAAGGCGCCGTTGTAGATCCCGTCCTCACCCGCGGCGACCAGCTCGGCGTCGGTCCCGAAGTGATCCCAGTGCGCCATGTAGATGAAATACTCGTCCGGGGCCTCTGCGCCCGGCAGGACCGCGATGACGTTCTTCGAGTCGGAGAACCTCAGGTCGTTCGACACCGAGGTGGTCAGGGTGAGGCCCATCTCCCTCGGGCGCAGGTTCCCGCTCGCCGCCTCCGCGTAGAGCTCGTCGAAATCGAGGCCGGCGCGGTCGAAGATCGAGCGGGACATCGCCTCGGTCATCCAGCCGGAGATCGCCACCGCTCCCGCGTTTCCGTCCTCGCTCTGCAACTTGAACTGTGGACCGGTCCAGCTGTTGCGCACCGTTTCCCACCCGTAGGCCGCCGGCGCGGTCTGATGAACGATGAGCGCCGCGGCGGCTCCCTGCCGCGCCGCCTCTTCGTATTTGTACGTCCAGCGTCCGTAGTACGTCATCGAATTGCCGGAGAACACGTCGGGATCCTGCGTCGCATAGCCGGGATCGTTGACCAGGATGACCACCGTCTTGCCCTCGACGTCGACGCCCTCGTAGTCGTTCCAGCCCACTTCAGGGGCGACGATCCCGTAGCCCACGAAGACCAGGTCACTATCCTCGACGCCGGACGCCTCGACCACGCGGTTGGTCCACGTGACGAAGTCGTCTCCGTACGAGAACGAGAGTGGCGTACCCCCTCCGTTCACCACGAGCGGGGCGTTCGTCGGGTCGGCGGTGATGTCGACCAGCGGAACGTCCTGAGTGTAGCTCCCCGCGGCACCCGGTTCGAGGCCGAGCGCCCGGAACTGGTCGGTCAGGTACGTAACCGTCAGCTCCTCACCCGGTGATGAAGGCGCGCGCCCGCCGAACTCGTCGGAGGCGAGAACCGCCAAGTGCTCCGCGATGTCGGCCTCGCTGATCGACTCGGGACCCCCCGCGCC
>JAOTVL010000191.1 GCA_029863525.1 Gemmatimonadota bacterium | reverse complement strand
CCACGACGATCCTTCGCGGCACGGGGTGCACTGACCGCACGATTCGTGCGCGTAGAAGTCGACCATCCGGCGGACCTGTTTCACGATGTCCGCCGTCTCGTCCATGACGATGACCGACGCGCACCCGAGCATCGTTCCGACCGCGACGCATCCCTCATAGTCGAGGTCGCAGCGCGCGGCTTCTTCCGCGGTGATGATGGGCACCGACGATCCACCGGGGATCACCGCCTTCAGCGCGTTTCCATCGCGCATCCCGCCGCACACCTCGTCGATGAGCTTCATGAGCGGGAATCCGAGCGGGAGCTCGTAGTTGCCCGGCTTGTTCACGTGGCCGCTCACGCAGAACAACTTCGTTCCGGGGCTCTTCTCGGTGCCCATCCCGCGGTACCAGTCACCGCCATTCTCCACGATGTGCGGCACCGCCCCGAGCGTTTCGACGTTGTTGATGGTCGAAGGCATCCCGAAGGCACCGACCGCGGCGGGGAACGGCGGCTTGACGCGCGGCTGGCCTCTGCGGCCCTCCAACGAGTTCATCAGGCCGGTCTCTTCCCCGCAGATGTAGGCGCCGGCCCCCTGATGGACTGTCACCTCTATGTCGTTGCCGGAGCCGAGGATGTCCTTTCCGATATAACCCTTCGCGTAAGCGTCCTCGACGGCCCGCGCGAGAATCTGGTTCACCTCGAAGAACTCGCCGCGACAGTAGATGTAGACGTGGCCCGCACCGATCGCGTATGCCCCGATGAGGCAGCCCTCGATGAGTTGATGCGGGTCCCACCGCATGAGCTCCCGGTCCTTGAAGGTGCCGGGCTCCGACTCGTCGGCGTTGCACAGCAAATAGTGTGGCTTGCCCGAGTTCTTCGGCATGAACGACCACTTCACCCCGGTCGGGAAGCCGGCGCCACCCCGCCCGCGGAGACCCGAAGATTTGACGGTCTCGATCACCTGCTCGGGACCCATCCCGAAGGCCTTTCTCAGCGCGCCATAGCCGCCCCGCTCGACGTACGAGTCCACGTGGCGCTGGCGCGGGTCGCCGAAGTGCTTGCTCACCACGCGCACCTCGTGATCCGATACGTATGGGTAGGCCATGCTCTATTCCCCCTGAGCCTTGAGGTGCTCGCAGATCTTCGGCACCTCGGCCGGGGTCACGTTCTCGAAGTAGCGCGAATTGATCTGGACACAGGTGGGGAAGCCACACGCGGCGAGGCACTCGGCCTCGATGACCGTGAAGTTGCCGTCTTCGGATGTTTCGCCGAGCTCGGTGTCGGTGTAGCGGAGGAACGCATCGACGACGTCGTCGGCACCCGCGAGATTGCACGAGATGTTCGTGCAGACCTGGACCAGATGCCGACCGACGGGTCGTTTGTTGTACATCGTGTAGAAGGTCGCGACACCTCTGACGTACGCCGGTGAAAGCTCGAGCAGCTCGGCGACGCGGTCCATCGTCTCGGGGCTCAGGTGCCCCCGTATCTCCTGTGCGAGTCCGAGCGCGGGGAGCAGCGCAGCCATCTTCGTCGGGTACCTCGTGAGGATCTTCTCGAAGCGCGCGTGATACTCGCCCTCGAAGAGCGCCGCCTCGGGAGCTTTCTCCGCCAACATGTAGGGGAGTGTCCCCGCCCCCGAAGGGTGACCGCCGTCCTTGGGCCGTCGACCGACGAAATCGTCACCGCGTACTTGCTCTTCGGTGAGGTCGAACTCGCCGGTATTCCCCGCCCAGCCGGGGTTCTTGAAGGGAGCGTCGCTCATCGGTCGATCTCGCCGAGGACGATGTCGAGACTCGCGTTGATCATGATCAGGTCGGACACGAGATGTCCTTCTGCCAACTTGGGAATGACCGAGAGGTTGACGAAGGAGGGCGGGCGCACACGCCAGCGGACCGGCTTCGTCCCGCCTTCCTCCGCCACGACGTACATGCCGAGCTCGCCCTTGGACCCCTCGACGGCGCCGTAGCAGTCGCCTTCGGGTGCTGGGATCCCCTCCGTGATGAGCTTGAAGTGGTGGATCATGCTCTCCATGTCCGACATCGCGTCGGTCTTGGAGGGCAAGGAGATGTTCGGATCCTCGACGTTGATGGGCCCCTCCGGGAGTCGGGCCATCGCCTGATAGAGGATCCGGACCGACTGGCGCATCTCCTCCATGCGGCAGAGGTATCGGTCGTAGCAGTCGCCGTGTTCACCGATCGGCACCTCGAAATCGTACGTCTCGTAGTCGTAGTACGGACGATCCTTGCGGAGGTCGTAGGCCACGCCCGAAGCGCGCAGGTTCGGACCCGTGAGTCCGTAGTTGATGGCTTCGTCCGCCGAGATCGCCCCCACGCCCTGCGTGCGCCCGATGTGGATCTGGTTCCCGGTCAGGAGTCGGTCGACCTCGTCGAGCGTCTTCGGGAACCGGTCGAGAAACTCGAGTAGGTCGTCCAGCCACCCCTCCGGCAGGTCCGCCATCATTCCGCCGACCCGAGTCGCGGAGGTGGTGATGCGTGCCCCGGTCAACGCCTCGTGGAGCGTGTAGATCTTCTCGCGCTGTTGGAAGCTGTAGAGGAAGGGTGTGAATGCGCCGACGTCGATCGCCGTCGTACCGAGCCAGAGCAGGTGACCGAAGATCCGGTCCAATTCCATGAGGATCACGCGAACGACCTTGCAACGCTCCGTGACCTGAATTCCCATGAGCTGCTCCACCGACATGACGAAGGCGCAGTTGTAGATGAGGGGCGCCAGGTAATCCATGCGATCGGTGAGCGGAACGATCTGATTCCACGTCCGGTACTCGCCGAGCTTCTCGAACGACGAATGCAGGTAGCCGATGTCTGGCTTCACACGGGTGACGGTCTCACCGTCGAGCTCGCAGACGAGGCGAAGCACGCCGTGGGTGGCCGGATGCTGAGGCCCGATGTTGATGAGCATCCGGTCGCCCCCGAGGTCAGGCTCCGGGATGTCGAAGGGCGCCAGAGGGCTCGGGACCGCCGAACCGCCGGGACCCATCTCCCTGCCCTGCGCGACGTTGATTTCGACGGTCTTCGTGCTCATACGCTCTCTCCTGACGCCTTCGAGCTTGCCGGGAGGGTGCCGACCTCCGCGGCCCCAACCTGTTGGGGCTCCGCGTGCTCGATCTCGTCGGTCACGTAGAAGCGGTCGACGTCCTGGTTGAGTGCGCGGCGCGTCTGCTCCGCACGTGAGAAACGGCCCCGGAGCGGGAAGTCCTTGCGGAGCGGATGCCCCTCGGCATAGTCCGCTGGCATGAGGATCCGGCGCAGGTCGGGGTGCCCTCGGAAGGTGACCCCGAACAGGTCGTACACCTCACGCTCGAGCCAATTCACGGACTTCCACAGGTCGTAGACGGAATCGATCTCCAAGGCGTCGTGGGGAAGCGGACAGCGGACCCGAAGCGCGCGCCCGTGAGTCGTCGAGTACATCTGGTACACGACTTCGACGGGGCGCCCTTGACCGTAGTCGACCGCCGTCACGTCGGACATCATGTCGAACGCGTGCGCCGCGTCATTTTTCAGCCAAGCGAGTGCCTCGTGGCTCTTTCTGTGATCGACCCACACGACCCACTGATCACCGGCGTTGAGCGCGTGGCGAAGCACCGCGTCGCCGAAGCGCTCGATGAGTGCGGCCACTGAAGCGTGTTGCGAGGGATCGCCCGACGAGGGAGTGGGATCCGCCTCCGTGGAGTCGGAGGATACCGGCCCGTCCCCCACCGAGTCGAGGCCGCCTTTCGCGTCGTCGCTCATGGCCTCACGTCACGATGGTGTCGGTCACCACATCCGATTCCGGATGCGGGATCTCGCCCGTAGACAGACGCTCCTGGTGGGTCGAATTCCCGAAGGGGCCCGTGAGTCCGACGACCTCCGCTTCGTTTGCCCGGGGGGCGCCCACGGTGGCGGCGTCCTCTGCCCGATGCTCGAAGTGCTTCGTCAGGCTCTCCTGACGGATCTTCTCCTGCACCATCATGAGGCCGTAGATCAGCCCCTCGGGTCGTGGAGGGCAGCCGGGAATGTAGACGTCGACCGGGATGATCGTGTCGATCCCTTGCACCATCGAATACACGTCGAATACGCCACCCGAGCTCGCGCAGGCGCCCATCGAGATCGCCCATTTCGGCTGCGGCATCTGGTCCCAGATACGCCTTAGGACCGGGGCGAGCTTGTACGGCACTCGCCCGGCACAGATCAAGACGTCGGCTTGTCGAGGACTGAACGACATGCGTTCCATCCCGAACCGGGCGAGGTCGTAGTTCGACGCGGCCGAGGCCATCATCTCGATCGCGCAGCATGCCGTGCCGAACGGCATCGGCCACAGCGAGTTGCGCCGGCCCCAATTGATGAGCCAGTCGACCTTGCTCGTGAGGAAGGTCGGGCTACCGGGGCCGA
>JAOTVL010000072.1 GCA_029863525.1 Gemmatimonadota bacterium | reverse complement strand
GATCCCGACGCGCTCGACTCCATCGTCCCGATGGCGTTCGGCAACCTGGCGCTCGACCTGATCGAAGAGGGCAGGTCTGGCCTGCTCGCGTGTGTGAGGGACGGGGTGTACGACTCGGTCCCGATCGAGGTCGTCGTGGGCACGAACAAGAAGGTCGATGTCGACCGCTTCTACAATGCGGAGCGGCTCCGGCCCAGCTATCGGACCTTCGCAGGTAAGCCGCTCTTCATCATGACGAGCGACTGACCGGCGACCGAACGACCGGCGACCGAACGACCGGCGAGCGACTTACGAGCGGCGCCCTCACGGGGCGCGTGCTCAGGCGCCGGACCCCTCGCACGACGACGCCCAATCGAGGCGCACCAGGAGGGAGCTCGGCATTCGCGCGAGCACGAAGACGGAGCCGGGACACTCGGCTTCCAGGCGGTCCAGCGCGTCCCCGTGTAGTACGCCATTCTGCTCCAAGAGGAGGTGGTCGATCCTCGACTCCCGCCACAGGGCCAATTGCTCTTCCGGGGTGCCCCACATGGGCGTTTCAGGATCGACGTTGCGGGGATCGAAACGGACGCTCGGAGCCACGGTCCAGCCGCCGTGCAGGTGGAGCGCCGCCCAAAACTCGGGCGCGCCGACGATCGCCTCGGGCGGAGCCGTGCGACTGAGCGCTTCGACCGATGCCGCCAAGCGGTCCGCTCGAAGCCGGTACGCCTCCGTCGGCCATCCCTCGGCAATGCGGCCGGCGGTGACCGACGAATACGCGACCACCCAGATCAGCGCGAGACCGACCGCCACACGCTCGAGCGCCCGGCCGCGGACACGCTGCTGGATCGCCTGCGCGCCCAGGAGCATCGCCGCGATCACGAAGGGATGCCACGGGACCACGAGCCGACGGTCGAGGTACGGCCATACGAGCAACATCGCCAGGTAGATGCCCCCGAACCATGCCAACGGCGGGAAGCGCCGCAGCATGCGAAAAGCACCCACGAGCACGAGCGCCCCCAAGACGAAGGCGAGTAGCCAGAGCACCTGACCGACGACGCCCGGGAAGACCAGCGCAGTCGCTCGCTCCGCCACGCCGAGCGCGTGCCGGGGCAGGCCGGCGAGGAAGGCCCCGGGAGCGGCCAGGGTCTGCTCCGCCAACCAACCTCCGTACGGACCGAGGAGATCCCGCGCGCCCTCCGGGATCTGCTCGCTCGCGCGACCCGACCACCGACTCCACACGGACGCGAACAGGACCGCCGGCACCGTTGCGGCCAACCCTGCCACCCACGAGCGCCGCATCGCGAAAGAGAGGGCGAACGCCAAGACCAAGCCGATCCCCGCGGTGCGCGTCGCGACGATGCCGACGAGGACCAGCGCCAGGACCACGATCGATCGTCGATCTCCGTGCGAGGCGCCCTTCCACACGACGAGCGCGCTCGCCAGCAGGAAAAGGAATGTGCTTTCCGAGAGCGCGAGGAGCGCGGTGCGCAAGACATCGGTCGAAGCGAACGTGAGGCCCGCGATCACCAACGCCGCCCGCAGGTCGATGCCGCCCGACATCACGAGGGCGCGGGCAAAGAGAGCGCCGGCCGCAGCGAGGAGCGCCAGATTCAACATCGTGGCGACGAACGTGACTGGACCGATCGAGCCGAAGACGGACCAGATGGCTGCGAGGACGAGGGGGTAGAGCGGGGGGAACTTGGCGGCCGGAGGGGCGTCTACGACGCCCGCGTAGACGAGTCCGTGTCCCTCGGCGAGCGCCTTGCCCACGAGTAGGTACACGCCGTCGTCGTGCCATACACCAGCGGGGATCGGCCTCCAGGCCGTGACTGCGACGCCGAACAGCGCCAGCCCGAGCAAGACAAAGGGCCAAGCCTTGATCGGCTCGGCCGCGCGGGACTCGGGAGCGTCCAAGCTACTGCGCGTACCGCTCGCGCAGCTTCGTCTTCTGCACTTTCCCGGTTGCGCCCATCGGCAGCGCGTCGACGAACAAGACATCGTCGGGGAGCTGCCACTTGGCGAGGCTGTTCGAGAGGTAGTCGAGCACCTCGTCCTTCGTCGGCGGCGGATCGGAGCGGGGGACGGCGATAAGGAGCGGCCGTTCGCCCCACTTCTCGTCCGGCACGCCGATCACGGCCGCGACGTCGATCCCCGGATGCCCCATCGCCGAATTCTCTACGTCGATGGAGCTGATCCACTCGCCACCCGACTTGATGAGGTCTTTCGTGCGGTCGGTGATCTGCACGCACGACTCGCCGTCGATCGACGCCACGTCACCGGTCGGGAACCAGCCGTCCTCGGTGAGCTTGCGCTCGTCGCTCAGGAAATAGCCGTCGGCCACCCACGGGCCCCGAGCCTGGAGCTCTCCGATCGCGTCGCCGTCACGGGGAAGGACCCGCCCGTCTCCGTCGACGATCCGGAGCTCGACACCGTACGGCGGTCGCCCCTGCTTCGTCTGGAATTCGGCCCTCTTCTTCGCCGGCCACGTTCGTTGGTGCGGCGTCAACGTGTTGACGCTGCCGAGTGGGCTCGTCTCGGTCATCCCCCAGCCGTGGCGGAATTCGATGCCGAACTCGTCTTCCAGCGCCTCGATGAGCGACTGGGGCGGGGCCGCGCCTCCCAGCAGAACCATCGACAGTGCCTCCGGCCGGGTCCCCGCGGCCCGCCAATACTGGATGAGCGCGTGAAACACGGAGGGCACGCCCGCGCAGAAGTCGACCCGCTCCGCGCCGAGCAGCTCCGTGATGCTCTCCGGGTCCATTTTCGGGCCGGGCATGACGAGGGAGGTCCCAGCCGCGGCCGACGCGTAGGGAAGCCCCCACGCGCAGGCGTGAAACATGGGCACGATAGGGAGGCAGGAGACGGAGGCCCCCAGGTTGAAGACGTCGGGCAACGCGACGCCGAGCGCGTGGAGCACGGTCGAGCGGTGGCTGTAGAGCACGCCCTTCGGATGGCCGGTCGTTCCAGAGGTATAGCAGAGCGCCGCACCGTCCCGCTCGTCGAGCTCCGGCCACGTGAAGTCTCCCGCGCCGTCGATCCACTCCTCGTACGCGACCGCCCCCCGAAGCGCCGTATCCGGCATGTGCGACGCGTCGGTAAGAACCACGTAGCGCTCCACGGATGTGAGCTGGTCGGCCACCGCCTCGACGAGCGGGACGAACGTCAGATCGACGAAGAGCACGCGGTCGGCCGCGTGGTTCACGATGTAGACGAGCTCAGTGGGGTGGAGCCGCGGATTGAGGGTATGGCAGATGGCGCCCATCCCCGAGACCGCGTAGTAGACCTCGAGGTGCCGGTGCGTGTTCCACCCCAGCGTCGCGACCCGGTCTCCCCGTTCGATGCCTGCATCCGCGAGCGCGGAGGCGAGTCGCTTCGAGCGGGTCCGGACCTCGCCCCACGTCGATCGATGGATCGGCCCTTCCACGGTTCGGCTGACGATCTCTCGGTCCCGATGCACCGTGCCCGCATGCTCGATGAGGCCCGAGATGAGCAACGGGTCTTCCATCATTCGCCCACGCATCGACGCCTCCTCCCAGGGGTTTTTCCGACCGGCCCGCCGAAACTAGGCGCGCGCGGGGGCACGGGCTACACTGTCGCCATGAACGAGACGATGATGCTGGAAGAGATGACATGGCCGGAAGTCGGCCGAGCGTTGGAGCAAGGGAGAACCACCGTGGTCGTGGCGGTCGGCGCCGTAGAGCAGCACGGACCGCACCTCCCCCTCCTGGTGGACGCGGCGCGGGGAGACCGCCTCGCGTTGGAGGTCGCGAAGCGCATCCGTGGTGCGCTCGTGGCTCCGACGATCCGCGTTGGATGCTCGGAGCACCACATGGGCTTCCCCGGGACGATCACGGTAAGGCCACACACGCTCGAAGCCGTCTGCGTGGATTACGCCGTGAGCCTCGCGCGTCACGGTTTCACGCGGATCTGTTTCGTGCCGTCGCATGGAGGCAATTTCCAGCCGCTGGCGGATATGCTCCCTGACCTTCGCGCCGCGGTCGCGCCGTCCTGCCGCGTCGACGCCTACACGGACCTGCTCGGCTTCATGGAGCTCTGGCAGGCGGCGGTCCGCAGGCTCGCGCCCGACATGATCGAGAGGGTCGGCGGACACGCGGACCTCGCGGAGACCTCCGAGATGCTCTGCATCCGGCCGGACCTCGTTCGCCAGGACCGCGCCGAGGTCGGTCACGTCCAGCCGTTCGACGAGGAGCTCAAGGATCGGATTTTCCGAGAGGGCTTTCGCACCGTCACTCCGAACGGAATTCTCGGCGACGCGCGGGGGGCGACCCGCGAGATCGGAGAGGCGTGCATCGCGAGCGCGGCCGACGGGATCGTGACGGCTCTGGGCGGCTAGGCTTACCGGAGCGGGCGATCGAAGTCGACCGTCTCGACGTCCGACCAGGGCACGTACTCGGGCTGCGAACCGCCTTCCGAGAAGACCAGCATGCCGGCGTTCCGCTCGCTCAGGTCTCCCGCCAGCTCGAGCTGCAGCTCCTCCCCGTGATGGAGCGTCACTGTCGCGGGCTGTGCGCCCCGTCCGTCGAGGTCGGGTAGTGCGATCGAGGCGACGAGGCTGAAGGGGATCGTGTAGTCGACGCCGTGGGCTGGCGCATCGAGTGTCTCGGTGGTCTCGCTCTCGTCGAGGTCGTAAACCAGCCTGCCCGTGAGGCGGCGCCCGGAGCGGGCGGTGACGCTGCCCTCCAACGGTCGACCCGCCGGGAAATCTCTGTACGCGGGGCCGGCGCCGCCTGGGCTGAAGTCGAGGCGCTCGAAGGCGTCCCAAGAGACCAGCACCCGGCCGTAGCGCGGGTCGTCGACATAGACCCCGCGGTTGCCGAGGCCGACCTGGCGAGTGCCGGAGAGCACGATCTGGCGGCCGTCGAGCAGCGTCACCAGGGAGCTGTCCTCGGAGCGGCGCTCGATGGAGTGGATGCGATCGAAGCGCACGGTCGCTTCGCCCTCGGGGGTGAGTCCGTGGAGCTCGTCGGAGCCGAGGCACGCCTCGCGGTCCCACTGGACCAGGCCCGTGAAATCGCCCTGTCGCGTGCGAACCGTTCCGTATAGCGGGTACGGGACGTCGCCGAGCGTCGCGGCGGGGAGGAACTCGATGGTGCGGATACCCCACTCTCCGAGGTCGACGACGCCGCGCGTGCGGTCCCACACGCGTACGCCGTCGGCCACGTCGTCGGCCGCGAAGCGGTCCAAGTCGAAGACCGTGCCACTCTTGAGCGTTACGCGGAGCCTCCGGCCACGCGGCTCGATCAGCGCGATGTCGCCGAAGCGTGCCATGAACGGCCGGCCGAGGTCGAACCGCCTCTCCCAACCGATGATCTCGAGCCCGAAGAGCTCAATCGAGAGTCGCTCCGTCGGCAGTTGATCGAGCGGCGCGTGGGCGACCCATGGGTTGTCGTCCTTGAAGCCGTTGAAATAGTTGCTCCACAGCGCTTCCTCGTCGCCCGCCCAGCGCAGCCGTCCCTCGTAGACTTCCCCGTCGTCGGTGGTGATGCGGCCGTACAGGAGACCTGCATGGGCCGCGGCGCCCGTCGTAGGGCTGACTGCGGGCGACGTCGGGCTGGTCGAAGGACTGGCAGCGGGCGACGTCGCGACGGCGGCGCCGACGTCCTGCTCGACGGCCTCGCAGGCGGCGCCGAAGACGACAAGGAGCCCGAGAATGGGCGCGAGCCCGGTAGGGGCCATTGTGCCTTTCGCCATGCGGTCTCTTCCTCGGCGGATCGTTCGTGTCACGCCCGACACTGGCCTGCTCACCAGGTGAATCGCCATGGCACGTTGCAGTTTACTTTGTGGTACAAAGTGAGGCAATGCCATCATCTACCCGTCAGGGCGAACGAGCTCGTGGACGTGAAGTCCGCCCGAGCCACACGGCGCAACACGCACGGTGACGATCTCACCTGCCTCGACCCCGAACGCCGCGTCGGACGTTGCGACGGAGATGTCGCAGACCGGAGGTGGGCGCTCACCGGACCCATAGACAGCGACAATCGACGTATCGGCGAATTCGAGTCGCAGATAGCAGACGGCGTCGACCGTGCAGGCATGGTTGTTCTCGAGCACCCTTCCGGATACGAGGGCGCCTTCGGCGAAGGGCGAAAGCCCGGCGCGGCTGCCCGGATCGCCGCCACCGGGCGCACACGCGAACACGAGAATGCACAGAGCAGGCAACGAGACCGGTGCCGGCCGGAAGCCCCGTTCACCTCGTATCTCGCCGTCGGTTCTCGTCGTCATGATCACGCGGTTGATTGTTACGAATGGGGCCTGTGCCCCGCGACCCGGTCAGGCGAAATTTAATGCTGGAGGGCACCACGTTCGATGGAGGGTCATCATGGCCATCATCAAGTATCCGTGGAGGACTCCGACGTACTCGCAGTGGAGCGAGTTCGACGAGCCCTTCAACCGTCTCGCCCAATTCTTCGACGAGCCGCTCCTGCGATCGAAGGAAGGAATGTGGGCACCTGCGGTGAGCATGTCCGAGACCAATGACGATTTGGTCTTCACCGTCGAGCTTCCTGGAATGTCTGAGAAGGACATCTCCATCGAGTTCGACAACAACGTGCTCACGTTCAGCGGGGAGAAGGCGGAGGAGCGCACCGAGGGGGACGAGGAGCGGAAGTACCACATCTGGGAACGGAAGTTTGGTTCCTTCCGGCGCTCGTTCGCTCTGCCGCACACGGTGAGCGGGGACGATGTACACGCGACTTTCGATGACGGCGTCCTGACGGTTCGCCTGCCGAAACTGCCCGAAGCGAAGGGTCGCAAGATCGAGATCTCGAAGAACTGAGGTCCCCGATGCGGAGCCAGGCTCCCAGCCTGAGCCCGCGGAAGGCCGAGCGTAGTCCCGGGGCGGGTCTGAGGCGTTAGCCGAGACCCGCCCGATCGACGTCGGGCCCTGGCGTCGCCAACTTCCCCGTTGCGGGGGAGGGCCCATCGTGAGTCGCGAGGCGGGGTAGGGCCCAGCCGCCGCTCATGGCACATTTGTTTTTCGGAGACGCCGCAGCGCGCCCATCGTCCCTCCATATAGCTTGGCCGGATGCACGACATCGCCGTCGACCTACTGATCCTGCTGGCCGCCATCTGGCTCGTCGCCGTGACCCTGCGCCCGCTGGGGCTGCCGACCATCATGGGCGAGCTCATCGTGGGCGTTCTCGTCGGTCCGGCGGTACTCGGGTGGATCGAGCCCAGCGAGGCGATCACGCTCCTCGCCGAGATCGGCATCTTCTTCCTCATGTTTCACGCCGGGGTCGAGACGCAGCCGCGCCAGTTCTTCGATGCCCTCAGACGGTCGCTCGGCGTGGCCCTCGTCGGCGCGATGGTGCCGTTCGGGTTGAGCTTCGGCGTGGCGACCGCATTCGGGCTGGACCCCGTTGGGGCCACGTTCGTCGGCCTCACGATGACGGCGACGGCCGTGGTGATCACGCTGAAGACGCTCAGAGACTTGGGACTCGCCGACACCCGGGTCGCTCGGATCATCATTGCAAGCTGCGTCATCGACGATTTGCTGACCCTCGTCTTCTTCGGTCTGATTCTGGGGGTGTTGTCGGGTGGCTCGTTCGAGCCGCTGGACGTCGCGTTCACGCTCTTCAAGGTGATGGCGTTTTTCGCGATGGCTTTCGTAATGGGGCGCTACGTCTATCCGAGCCTGACGCTCCCGTTTCGCTCCGAGGGTGGCAAAGGCTTCACATTCGTGCTCTTGGTCGCGATCGGTGCAGGGCTGGTGGCGGAGGCGATCGGGCTGCACATGATCCTGGGCGCGTACCTGGCGGGGCTCTTCTTCGAGGAGAAGGTCGCCCACCCCAATCTCGTGCGCGTCGTGGCCGATCGCTCGTACGGGATCGCCTATTCGTTCCTGGGGCCGATCTTCTTCATCTCGCTCGGTTTCTCGATCACCTTCGATATCAGCTCCTCCGGATGGGGCATGCTTGCAGTTCTCACCACGGCTGTGATCGTGGGGCAGGTCACGAGCGCAGGAGGCATGGCGCTCCGGATGGGTCTTCCCGCGAGGGAGGCACTCACGGTGGGCGTGGGGATGTGCGGGCGTGCGGAGCTCGCCTTCATTCTGGCGTCTCTCGCCCTTGCCCAGGGTGCCATCGAGCCGTCGGTCTTCTCGGTGTTGATCTTCACTGCGTTCCTCCTGAATCTTTTCACGCCACTCGGCCTCAAGGGGTGCTCCGTATTGCTCGCGGGTCGGACCGCCCCCCTCAGGGGCGAGGGGGTCGGCATCCTGTGGTCGGACAAGTTCGGGGAGTCCGGGTACCCGCCCGGGGACGACGCGGCGCTGCCGACGACGCTACCCGACCTCGAAGACGCGGTGGTCCTGTACCGGCACGGACCCGCGATCGAGTCCTTCGTGAGCGAGCTCGAGCGGCGGCGTCTCCCCTATTCGATCGTCGAGGAGGACGGAGACGTCGCGCGCCGACTCCACGACCGAGACAGGAGTGTCGTTCACGTCAGGATCTCCGATCAGGAGGTGGACCTTCGGCCGCTGGCGAGGGCTCGCGCACTGGTCCTGAACGGCGGCGACGACGACAACGTCCTCGTTGCGCTGGGCGCCCGGGAAGTGGACTTCGAGGGCAAGATCATCGCGATGATCGAGGACCCGCGACACCGATCGCCGATGATGCTGGCCGGAGCCGACGTCACCTTCGCGCCGACGCACGTGCTGGCTGCGATGCTGTGCGCTCGCGCCAGCGCGAAAGTCGGGCCGCGGGTCACGGGCTTCCGGCCGTTGAGCCGACTCGTCGACGTGGTGGAGCTCAGGGTGCACGACGGCAGCCCGCTCGCGAACGCCACCCTTGCCGATACCATGATCCGCACACGCACCGGAGCCAACATCGTCGGGCAGTGGCGCGACGCCGACCTGCGCGCCGCGCCGGATCCGCAGGAGACCATCGCTCCCGGCTCGATCCTCGTTGCAGCGGGGACGCCGGAGAGCATCGAGCGGCTCAGCGAGATGGCACGGCCGATCCGCGAAGAGGGCGTGATCATCGTAGTGGGATTCGGAAGCGTGGGTCAGAAGTTGGCGGAGATCCTGCGAGCGGTGGGCGAGGACGTCTGCGTGCTCGACTCCGAGGACCGTCCGGGCGTCGACGTCGTCGGAGACGTGACCGACCCCGGGGTGCTCGAACGCTTGCCTTTGGCGACGGCGCGTGTGGCGGTGCTGGCCCTCGGCGCTGAGAGCCCCACGGTCTACGCGGCGGCGTTGCTGCGGGACTACGCTCCGGAGCTTCCCATCATCGCGGGGGCCAAGCGGGCTGGAAGCGTTGCGCGTATTCAGCGGGCTGGCGTCGACTTCGCGTTGTCGATCAGCCAGGTGGCGGGCCAACTCCTCACCCATCATGTGCTTGGCGAAACGGTGTCGCTTCAGCCGCGCATCAAGTTGGCGCTGGTCAGTGCGGGCCGACTCGCCGGAAAGAACCCGCTCGAGGAGCGGATTCGTGAGCGCACCGGCTGTACCGTGGTAGCACTACGGCGCGGGGGAACGGTGAGTATGGACTTCCCGCCCGATCTGGAGTTGGCGTCGGACGACGCCATCTACGTTTGTGGGACGTCGGACGCGATCGCACGCTACCGAGAGGAGTTTCCGGCGGACTGGCTGTAGCCGACCGACAGCCACAGTGAACTGGGGCGATGCTCACGGACCGGAGTGGCCATGCGGGACCGATTGGCCATGCTCCGAGGGATCGACGGGAATCTGCGACGGCGACAGCCCCGTAGTGAAGGAGGATGGCAAGGTGCTGTCGCCGACACGAATCACGGGAAGACTGATATGACTGAGACCCAAGCAGGATCGAACGGCTGCCGCGACAAGTTTCGGGTGACCGGAGACAAGGTGGTTGCGACCATCCGCGAGCTGATCCACGAAGGGAACGTCCGCCACGTCGTGATCAAGAACGACGAGGGGCGCACGCTCATCGAATTTCCCGTGGCGATCGGCCTCGCCGGGGCGGTGCTTCTGCCTGTGTGGGCAGCGGTCGGGGCGATCGCTGCTCTGGTCGCCGACTGCACGATCGAGGTGGAACGGACCACGCCGGACGCCGAAGAAGGGAGCGGCGAAGTCGAGTAGCTGCGTCCACGAGCCTTCCTCGAGGCGGGTCCCTGTCATAGTCCACCCCTTCCGGTCGTTTTCCTGTTGGTGCAGGTCCAGGTGTTCAACCGCCGGCCTGCCGTTTCTTTCCCCCTTGGGGAGGTTGCGATGTTTGCCTTGCACGGGAGGATTCGACGGCGTCACTCGATCCCGGTGACCGCCGGCCTTTGCGGCGTGGTGCTTCTGGGGATCGGTCCGACCGAGAGCTCGGCGCAGTCGCGGGTCCAAATCCGCGCCACGGCGTCCGCCGGCTTGGTGGATGCCAAGGGCAGGGTGCCCAACGCACCTGTGCTGGATGATCCAGGTGCGGTGCTCTCGTACCAGGACTTCGCGGCTCGGCCAGCCCTCGGTCTCGGAGTCGAGCTTCGAGCGGCGGCGGTGCCGATCGGTTTGCGCGCCAGCATGATCCGGTCGTTGACCCATACCGAAACGGGAACGTGGGGGTGCGGTGTGGACGAGGTGGGCGACCCTCGGCCGTGTCCGTCGATCCTGATCGAAACGCCCACGGACATGACGCTGTCGGCGGCGACGGTCAGCCTGGTGGGTGATGTGAGCGCCGGTCTGGTCACGGTCCATCCCATCCTCGGGCTCGGCGTGCAGCGATGGTCGTATCGGTGGGATTCGACGCCTGTGGGCTCGTTCTCGCTCGCACCGGGGACGTACCGCGACGATTCGATCACGCTCTACGGAGGGCTGGCGTTGGCCACCGAAGTCGGCAGGCTGCGGCTTGGGCTCGAGTTCGGAGAATACCGCGCCCGGGCGAGCGCCGCCCGGCCCGACAGAGTCCGATCATTGGGTTTCGCCGCGTCGGTTCTCCTCTGATTGCGGGCCGGGAGCTATCCCTCGCAGGCGCCCCGTCTTCGGCAACTCCATCCAATCCAGGAGCGACTGACGCTCTCGGTCGGACTGAGGGGTCCAGTCATCCGGCTCCACTTGCACGACGCGACCGCGCGCGAGGGAGGATCGGCCGGATCGAGCGACGCTGCCGCCAGTGGCTAGTTGCTCGGCGTTGGTCTGTTGCACCTCTCTGCTCTTGATGAGCCAGAACACCGCGAACGTCCAAACAGCGAACGCTTCGGCCCAGAACGTGAACGTTTGCTGGCCGGACCTGGTGCGGACGAGGAAGGCAACGGCCGCGGCGCCCAGCGGGGACAGGATCAGCAGGACTCCGATCACGCGGTAGAGGGCTTGATAGCCCTCCGCGGACCGATGCCACGGCCTGGAAGGGTCGGGTCGAATGAGGCTCAGGGTGTCGCCGGCCCTGAACAGGCAGACGTAGGCGAGACAGAGGAAGAAGAGCACCGCACAGGTGCCGTGAAGCGAGAAGAAGCCGACGAATGCACTCCATCCCCTTTCCAGCGCCGCCGGATCCGAGGCGGGAGACCCCGTCGGGATGAGAGCGACACCCAGCAAGAACGCGCAAGCGAGGTTGAGGGCCCAGTTCTCCTCGCGGCTGAAGCCGCGATAGGTGATCAACAGGCCGCCGACCGCAAAGAGCGAACCCACGAAGAAGTCACGCATGTCGCTGTGGTAGTAGGCGCTCATCGAACTCAGCAAGGCTGTGCCTCTCAACTCGCCGCCCCACCAAAGGAGTAGAGGTAGCACCGCCGCACCCAGAAAGAGGCCCGCCCGCAGTCCCCAATACGTACCGAGGAAGTGCGCTCGAAGAGTCTCCGAGCTGAGTTTACCGTTCATGATGCCCCCTTTTGGATCAGGTCTCGGACCTCGTAGCGGAGCTCGACCATGCCACTCTTGTACGCGTTCACCTCCAGCAGGTGGAGCCCCACTTCCTTGCCGAGCCCCTCGAAGAAGGGTATCCCATCACCGATCAGAACGGGCATGATCGTGTAGCGAATCTCGTCGGCCAGGCCGAGGCGAAGGCATTCACCCGAAACCGCTCCACCTCCCACGAACCAGATGCTGTGGAAGGCCGGTCTCAGGCGTCCACTCACCAGTTCGCTGAGATCGCCAGAATAGAACTCGACCGTGTCTCTGGGCTTCGGCAGCTCACGGCTGGTGAGGACGAAGGTGGGCTTGTCTCCGTAGGACCAACCGAACCCCTGCGACTCGAACCTCAACGCGGTTTCATATGTCCGAGACCCCATCACGTAGCAGTCGATCGTCGCGAGAAACCGCTCGACGTATTCCGGGCTCAGGGTCTCCCCGTCTTCGAACTCGTCCGAGGTTTCGAGCCAGTCTACGCTCCCGTCCTTCCGAGCGATGAAGCCATCGAGGCTGGCTGCCATGTGGATTGTCACGCAGGAATCAACGTCGGCCATCGTCACGACTCCAGGTTTCGGCGCGAGAGCCCGTCCTCACCTACTCGAGCGCAAAACCGTCCGGGGAATCTCGGTGTCTCGACGCGACCCTTGGCGCACGGCTCGCGCGGTTCCGGCGACGACCCAATTGATTCACGACGTGCAGGCGGGCGCAAGGCGGGCGGAGTAAGGTTCGGTGCCTCTCCGGATGGCCTTTTCAGAGATCGAGGACGATGTCGAGAATCGTCACCGCCTCGGCCGGTTCGGACGTCAACCGAAACTCCGCCCGCACGTCGCGGACGGTGTCGGCGGACGTCCCGGGACGGATCACCTGGATGTCGAAGCAGTGGGTGCCAGGCCCATCCGCCGACGTGAGCGTGAGCCGGAATCGTCCGTCTGCACCGGTTATCGATGGGCTGGGCTCGGCGTGCATTGGATTGGTCGCCACGGCGCAGTCGTACCTGAGGACACCGGCCGGACTGAGTGCGGCTGCCGCAACCACCGCCCCGGTCGCGTCGGTGACCCGGCCCTCCAGAACGGCGGCGGACGTGTGGTCGATGAAGCAGCATTCGCCGGCACAGCCTGCGAGAGAGAGAAGGCCGGCCACGGCGAATCGGGTCATCCCGTGACTCGTCGCCATCCGGGGGAATTGCTCTATCCCGCGACGCCGCATGTCCTCACCTCGCGCCGGAGAGGGATTCCACCACGTCCACTTCAGTACCGACCCGACAGACGGGACGGACCACCGTACGACAGTTTGACGTTGGAGTGCGTCCCCGCCAGGGGCTCAACAGGAGAATAGAATGCTCTCGTACCTGTTGCTCTTCGTCGGGTCCGCCGCCGTCGCCCTGTGGGGTGTGATGCACCTCGTGAAGACGAAGGCCGTGGTCGCCGGCTTCGAGCCACTTACCGACGACAACCGGCATGTGCTTCGGATGGAGTGGATCGTCGAGGGGGTCGCGCTGGTGTTCGTCGCGGCACTCGTTGGAGTAACGACGGGCCTATCTGGACGGACGGCCGACAGTTCTGGAATCGTGTACGGAATGTCAGCGGCGTTCCTACTCGCGATGGCGGTCGTGAGTCTCTTCACTGGGGCGAGGGCGTCGCCACTGCCCTACAAGCTCTGTGCCCCCATCTTCGCCAGCGCCGCGATCCTCATTCTCGTGGGAGCCTTTCTCGTCTAGGCTCCTCCCCGCCTAGTAGCGGCGGTTCCTTTTAGGGCGCGACGTCGTCTTCGACGCTCTGCGGGCCGTCCTCTTCACGGAGGAAGGGCCTCGCCCCACGCTGGATCGTGAGGTCGAAGAGATCTGGACGGGCGTAGTGGCCGGCCGCGTCCAGCTGCCATCGAGGCCCGATCAATTGATGCGGCTCCACGTCGGCGTAGAGGATGCCTTCCTCCGAATCCAAGGGCCCGGCAACGATCTTCCCGTCCGGGTCCACGATCAGGCTGAGCCCCGGATTGATCCACCCTTCGACCTCACCCAGGTATTCGGTCTTGAAGTCGAGAGAGTCCGGAATGTCGTCTTTGTGGAACGCTTGGCAGGCCGCGACCACGAAGCAGCGGCCTTCCTTCGCCACGTGCCGCATCGAGGAGATCCAAGGCTCGCCCCTGTCCCACGTCGGAGCAGCATGGATCTGCTCACCTCCTGCCAGCAAGGCGTATCTGGCCAGGGGCATGTAGTTCTCCCAGCAGAGCAACCCGCTGAGTCGACCGAAGGGAAGGTCGAATACTTCGAGTCCTGCCTCGGCGCTTTGACCCCAAACCAGTCGCTCCCCCGTCGTAGGGATCAGCTTGCGGTGCTTCCCCAACACCGCCCCGTCGGATCCTAGGTAGAGGATCGTATCGTACAGCGTCGAGTTGCTCGCCTCGGAGTTCCTCTCATTCACACCAATGACCACCGTGATCCCGGCGTCCGCAGCGGCTTCTCCGAGACGCTGGGTCTCCGGACCGGGGATGGTGATCGCGTTGCTATGGAGCTCGCTATACAGCGCTCGCAATGGGTGCGTACGACCTGATGGGATGAACCACACCCAAACCGGAAAGCACGGCACGAAGGCTTCGGGAAACACCGCCAGCGTCGCTCCTCCCTCTGCCGCCTCGCGGATGAGAGCGCAGGCCTTGTCGATGCTCGCGTCCCGGTCGAGGAACACCGACGACGCCTGTATCGCTGCGATCCTGAAGGATGTCGATGTGGCCAAGGTCCGTGCTCTCGTCTGGAGGGGATCCGTCCAGCGTGTACTGATCCTGGACGGGCCTAGGGTAACCCAAGCGAACGCGCACGGCACAGAGCGCCACGGCCTTGGGCTGCGTCTACCGACCTTCTCCTACGACCTGCGCTTCGCCACGTGACCCGAGTCGTCGCCATCGACGCTTCCAGTGGAAGGCGCCGATGATCCCGAGGAAGGCTAGGTGAAGAACGGGGTCGAACCAGCCGAGGTCGGTCTCTGTGGTCAGAACGGCCTCGAGCGCACCAAGCATGACGATCGAGAGTATGATCGAAGCGTAGGACGCGAGACGGGGAATGAGGAGGAGACCGGCACCGACGAATTCGACGGCTCCGACGAGCAGGGCCATTCGGGGTGGATAGCCGAAGCGGGCGAACCAATACATCCATCCGTCCATGCTCTGGAACTTCGACAGGCCGGCATCGCCCATGGTGAGGACCTCCAGACCCGTGATCAAGACGACGAAAGCCCATGCGATGCGCTTGCCCCAGTCGGAGCGCGTCTTTGCCATCGTACCAGCCTCCCGTCTGTCCCGGGATCGCGCCAGACAGCTACGGTCGCGCGCCCAGGCAGGCGGCGTGCGTAAGGTAGCGCGCTACTTCGCGGACGGTGAGAGCCACAGTTCCGTGGGAGTTCTGGATTGTGGTCTCCGTTGGAAGTCGCTGCGTCGCCCATTCGGCGAACCAGCACTCCATCTCGATTCGGTCCGTCCGCGGTGCCGCCGCATCGTCGCGGGGAACGTGAAGGTCGGATTGGAAGAAGATGTTCCCGCTCGGAACGTGGATGCCCAGGGCCGCGTCCACGTGGGGATTGGAGCCGATCGCGAGTAGCTCGACCGGCCGGTCCGCGTCTGCGAGGACGACGCGCTCTGCCACGGGTCGTACTTGCAGGCGCCGGCCGCTCATGGATAGGCGGTCGGCAGGCATGGTGCTCCGACTCAGGGCCCGTTCAATGAAGTCGGCAACCTCGGCTGGCGCATAGATCTCGGCTCCTTCGGCCGCGAATGCCCGAGCTCCGCCGGCATGATCATCGTGGGCATGCGTGAGCACGACTGCTCGGATACCGACGCCAGGCCAATGGCTCCGAAGGTAGTCGATGAAGCGCTCCGACAGCCCACTGATTCCGAGGCCGGGCACGAGATCGGCCGGTGGCAACCGGTGCAGCTCCACCCACCCGGCGGGTGCGTCCGCGACCACCAGGCCTCCTCGTGTCTCCACCACCAAGTGATGGAATCCAGTCCGGACGCCACGGACCATGTGCACACCCGGGGCGAGGGTCTCGGTTTGCATCTCGACGAGGGCCGGCCAGGCTCGTCCTGGAGCTTCACGGGGTGGCTCTCCTCCGCTCGCTCGCCACAACGCCTCGGCTTCGTCTGTTGTCAGCACCCGCCGCTCCGCCACTGCTCTGAACACCGAGTGATCGTCCACGACGATCTCCAGTCGCCGTTCTCCCGTGCCCGATGCCGAGCTCCAACTCCAGACGACCGGCACTCGCCCACGGAGGGGCAAGTCGGCGAGGGTCCTGACGATCCGTAGCCGCCCATCCTGGATCTGGACTTCGGCGGGAGCCGCGGAGCCCGGCCAGCGGACGTGCCGGAGGCCGCCGTCTCTGTTCGACGACGACCATTCCGGGTGCTGGTCCAGCTCCTCGACGAGCCGCCGTGGGTCGATCCTGCGGACGGAACGCGCTTCGTCCGCGGAGCGGGTTCCCCTGAACTCGACATCGGGCGGCGCATCGGCGTTGACGAGACGGACTCGATCCGGTGCGGGGTAGCCGACCACGACGGAGCCCTCCATGTCGGGGTTCGAACGCCCTGCGCCCGCGAACCGTACCCGGTCATCGTCCGAGGACGTCACCACACACCATTCGGTGGGATACCATTCGCCCGCCGAGGGCTGTCGACCCTGGAGACGCGCGCCGAGATCGAGCTCCCCTCGCAGGCAGAACTCCTCGAATACCGGGAATCCCATCTCCGGTTCACCCGGCGCGCACGCGGCAAACAGGAGGACGAGCGCCACGAGCGGGGTACCAGACGAGCGCGCGGCCCGGAGGTCTACCCGGCAGAGCGTCCTACTCAGTTTGGGGTGGCTGTCACAGGGCATGTCGCGTCGACGGCCAAAGGGACTCAGATCGCGGCCTAAGTGGAGCGCGTCAGTGTATTGCGCGGGACGCGAGTCGCGAAAGCGCCTGCCTCGCGTGTTGAACTCACCGCTGCCGCGGCCCTAGTTCCAGGACGACCGGCCGGGCTCTACCAGGTGAACACACTTCGGATCGCAGCGCAGCCGATAGGAGTATTCGTAGCCCCATGCGGAGCCGCCGTCTCCGTGGGTGAGCCCCATCCAGCCGCCGTAGGCTGCGATCGAGTCGGCTCCACGGGGACTCGGCGAAGAGAGATAGAGCAGAATTGCGGTTGAGTCACGGCCGAGGGCTGCGTAGTCGTATGTCGGCAGGCCGGAGGTCTGACCAAGTTCCTGGAGGAGGGCCGGTGGCACGGGCTCGACATCGTTGGTCCCATAGATCTGCCAGGTCGGATGAAGGTAGGCCGTGAAGCCAGGGGGCTCGCGAGGGAGGAGATCCTGAACGACGAAGACGCTGGCCGCGTCGAGCGGGTCGAGCTCGACATCGAGTGACCCGCAGCCAACGAGAGCCAGAAGCGAGGCGACCATCAACGCATGGGCCGGCGCCTTCATCTGTCATCCTCCTGTATGGTCTCTTCGTCTGCGGGCAAACGAAGGGGTGCGCGCCCCTCCGCCAGAAGCTCGTCTCGCTCCCCGACGAGGTCGGCGAGCCGCTCTGACTCTCCTCTCAGGAACGACACCATGCCTATCCCGGCGGTGGCGAGGCCAAGCGCCCCTCCGATCACGGCCGATCGACTGCCAACGCCGAGTATGAGGCCCACCGTCATCGCAACCGTCGCCAAAACGACGATCGGTAGGGCGAGATATCGCATCCACAGGATGCGGAACTCCAACGAGGTCAGCTGACGCTCGATCTCATTGACCCGTGCCCGAACGGCCACAACCTCCGTGGTCCGGAACCCATTCGGTTCAGATTCCATCAGCAATAGAGGACTCCGGGGGCCGGTGCTGCAAGCACAGGGGGGCGTAGGCGACGTTCCAGGATACCGACCTGGCCTGCTGCCACGCGGTTTGACGGCAAGGGCGCCGCCGCTTATCGTAATGAACGATTCGTTCATTGGTTCATTCCGTGGTCGAGCTCTCCTTCTCCTGATGTCCAAGATCACACGCGAAGAGCTTCTTCTCGTCTTCCGGCGCCTCGTCGCCCGGTTCGGACTCGATCGGGTCACGATGAAGGAGCTCGCCCGTGAGGCCGGAGTGAGCGTCGGCACCATCTACAGGCACTTCGAGAACAAGGAGGCGCTCATCGCCTCGATCGAGGAGACCTGGCTGGATCACGTGCGCGCCCGCAACGCTCAGATCCTCCAGCGTGAAGCCGCGCCGGAGGCGAAGCTCTACGACCTGCTGGTGGTCCACGCCGCCAGGCTCAGCGAGATCGTTCGCACCGACCAGGCAGCCTTCGAGATGCTCATGGGGGCGGTACGCCTTCGCTACATCGACCATGACGTAGTGGACACACGCCGGCGCATCTTCGACGATATGATCGATACCGCCGCCGCGGTGATGGTGGAGGGGACGACCGCGGGCCAGCTCGACGTTGCCGACGCGGAAAACACGGCCCGGCACTTCGTCGAAGCCTTCGCCGAGTACTTCTCGCCCGCTGCCATCGTGAGCCGTCCCCACGCCGAGGTCGTCGAGGGCGTGGAGGGCATGTTCGAATTCCTGATGCGGGGGATCCGCGCCCGCTGAGAGTGCGCGGTCCCCTGCCCACGCATGGGAGGATCTTCTCAATGAACCAAAACGCCCACAGCCCTACGCACGTCGAGGTCCGGGGTCTGACCAAGACCTTCGAGACCG
>JAOTVL010000190.1 GCA_029863525.1 Gemmatimonadota bacterium | reverse complement strand
GGCCTCCGGTATCCGGGCAGGAGCTCTTCAGCGGGGTTGCTCGCGTCTAGAATGGTATCGCCGACTTTGGTGTCGCCCACCTCCTTGATCGCGGCGACCAGGTAGCCGACTTCGCCCGGCCCGAGCTCGTCCCGGGGGATGCGGCCCAGTCGCATGCATCCGACCTCCGTCACCTCGTAGCTCACGGCGGCGTTCCCGAAAGTGATTTCCATGCCTTCTTTCAGGACACCGTCGACGACCCGCACGGACGGGACGGCGCCGAGGTACTTGTCGTAGTACGAGTCGAAGATCAGCGCTCGAAGCGGCGCATCGCGCTCGCCTTGGGGCGCCGGAACCCGCTCAACGACGGCCTCGAGAATCTCGGAGATCCCGATCCCCTCCTTCGCACTGGCGACCAGAACCGACTCCGGATCGACGCCGAGCAGGTCCGCGATTTCGTCGCGACGGCGATCGGGCTCCGCACCGGGAAGGTCGATCTTGTTGATCACCGGTATGATCTCGAGATCGGCTTCGAGCGCCAGGAACAGATTCGACAGCGTCTGCGCTTGCACGCCCTGCGTCGCGTCGACCACCAAAATCGCCCCTTCGCACGCGGCGAGCGAACGGGACACTTCGTAGGTGAAATCGACGTGGCCCGGGGTGTCGATCAGGTTCAGCTCGTACTCGACTCCGTCATCGGCGACGTACGACATGCGAACTGCATGCAGCTTGATCGTGATGCCACGCTCACGCTCCAGCTCGTTGTCGTCCAGCACCTGTGCGCGCATTTGACGCTGATCCAGCGTCTTCGTGCCCTCGAGCAGTCGATCGGCGAGCGTCGACTTCCCGTGGTCGATGTGCGCGACGATGCAGAAGTTGCGGATCAGGTCGGTCTGCACGGCGGGCCCGTCGGGGTGGAGTCCAGTCTCGAAGGAGCCAAAGTTAACCGGCCTCGGATCGACCTCGAAGCCCTACGACCGGGTTCAGCCTCCAGGGCGGCGGGGTCGCGTCCGAGCGGGAGACCGGGGCCCGGTTCGACCGGGACCCGCTCGTTCGACACGCCCGGAACGACTCGCGGGCGGGCGACTCGGTGACGCGCTCGGCGTGCCACCCGGGGGCCGCGTCGGTCGTGCGCGCGACGGAGCGCTCGAGGCGCCACCCGGGGGCCGCGTCGGACGTACGCGTGGCGGAACGCTCGATGCACCGCCCGGGGGCCGCGTCGGCCGTGCACGCGGCGGAGACGCGGACGGCCTAGAGGGACGGGCCGAGGGTGCCCGTGACGCCGACGGGCGGGTCGCCCCCCTCGGACGCTGTACCGCCGTGCTCGGCTCCCGCCGCTGGAGCGTGGCCCGCCCCGACCGATCGTTCGAGCGGACGCCCGAGGCTTCGCTCGCGCGGGCCCCGCTCCGGGCTCCGGGCGGCGACCGGCGACTCTGTGAGGCTCGGGGGGGTGCAGCCTCGCCCCGGGGGCGCTGCGCCTCGGCCCGAGCGCGGGTGGGAGGAGTCACCACCCTACCCGACCGGAGCCGAACGGACGGTCTGGCTCGACTGGCCACGTCGCCGCTCACACCTCGGGGCGCTACAGACGGACGAGGAACCGCGCCCGTGCGTCCGATCGGCGAACGGCTCCCCGCCGCCTCCTTGAACACCGCGCGCCGCGGAGGAGCGGGTCGCGTCCGCACGATGGGACCGGACCGCGCCCCTACGATGCGGGTGGTGAAGGAGTATCGAGGACGCGGGAAGAGCGGCCGCGCGAAGACGACGCGCGTGCCAACGTAGCGAAAGCGTGGATAGAAGTACGGGTCGTCCCACACCACGATCGAGTACGAGGAACAGTATCGATCATACGGATTCCAGCTCGCGTAGCTCTGGAAGCCATGGCAGTCGTAGCAGAGGAAGCGAGGGTACTCGTGATCCTCACCGACGCTGTATTCCAGAAAATCGAGCGCGTAGGGGGTGTTCTCCCAGAAGGGGAGAAGCGTGGCCACGTAGTCGTCGATTGCGACGTAAGGGTCCTCGTACACCGTCTCGGCCACGCCGCTCAAGTCCCAGCCCTCCTCGGCGTCGTAGCCGAGGCTGGAGTAGTCCAGCGGTACTGGCGATGCGATCATGAAGAAGTAGCCGACGCCCGGGTCTTCATCAACGCGCCACCGGGACGAGTCGCGGAAGACGAGGCGGTAGTCGCGACCACCTGCGACGAAGTCGTCAGCGTCCGGATGTTGCGGGAACACGAGCGAGATCCGGCCATCGGTATCAATCCGGAAGATCGCCGCGAACGCGTCTGCGGAGGTTCGGTAATACACCCTGACCTCGTCGCCTGGTTCTACGACAGGCTCGTCGCCCCGATCGAGCCAGACGCGCGCCTCGAGCGAATCTTCGACCAAATAGCTGTCGAGCCCGGGCTCGACCTGCGTGCTCGCGACGCGCGGAAGCGCGAGCAGCCCGAGGGTCAATCCGGTCGTAATGGTCGTGTACCTCATGAAACGCCTTCCGGTCGGTGGTCACCAAGCCCTTGAAGGCGCAACAGCCGTGCCAGGCGGGAAGGCCGCGAAATCAAGGCGTATCCTCGACCATTGTCATCACAGGAGGACACCGCCGGCCGAACCACGACACATTGTAGCCGGGCCGTTGAGGGCTGCGCCCGCCTCCGGTAGCTTCCGGGGCTCAATGGCTGAACTGCGAACGATCTCCCGATACGGCAACCGCGCCGATCTTCTCGACCCTGCTGCGCTGTCTCAGCTCGGCGGAATCGAGTTCGTGGCGCGAGAAGTGGTCGAGGGCTTTCTGATGGGCCTGCACCGCTCACCACACCGCGGCTTCTCGGCCGAGTACGCGGAGCTCCGAGCCTACCAGGCGGGTGACGACCTCCGCTACATCGACTGGCGCATGTTCGGACGATCCGACCGCTATTACGTGAAGCAATTCGAGGAAGAAACCAACCTTCGGGCCTACCTCCTGGTCGACGTGAGCGAATCCATGGGGTGGAGCTCCGAGCCGGGGGTCCAACCGTCGAAGCTCTGGTATTCGACGCACCTGGCCGCCTGCCTCGCCTTGATCCTGCTGCGCCAGGGGGACTCGGTGGGCATGGCGGCCTTCCACGAGCGTACCATCGACCGCGTGCGGGCCCGGGGCGGCCGTCGTCAGTGGCACGAGCTCGCCCGTCGGCTGAAAGGACTCGAGGCGATGGGTGGCACCTCCGCCGAAGGGGCTCTGAAGGACTTGGCCGTGCGCCTTCGCCGGCGCGGGCTGGTTGTGCTCCTCTCCGATCTCCTGGTGGACCAGGAGGAAACGCTGACCGCGCTGAAGTTCCTTCGCCACCACGGCCACGAGGTGCTCGTATTCCATCTCGTCGATCCGGGGGAGCGAGAGCTGCCGGCGGCTTCGGAGGCGCGTTTCTACGATCCGGAGACGAACGACGAGCTCTTGGTGAGCGTTGCCGACATCAGGGCCGAGTACCGCGAGGCCGTCCGAGAAGCCCTGGAGGAGTGGCGACGAGACCTGCGGCCGCACGGCATCGACTACGAAGTGGTCGACACCGACAGTCCGCTTTCGCTGGCCCTCCGGGCGTACCTGCGAAAGCGGGAGCGCCTCGGCTGACGCCGGCCCGTTCATGGGTGCCCTCAATCCCCTCTTTCTGGCCATGGCGGTGGCGATCGGTGTTCCCATCTATCTCCACCTCTTCCAACGCCATCGAACCCGGAGGCTGAGCTTCCCGGCGCTCCGGTACCTCGAGCGAACCGAGCGCGAGCACGCCCGCCAAATCCGTTTGCGCCAGATCCTGCTGCTCGTCGTGAGGGTCTGCGCGCTCGCCCTCCTGGTGGGAGCCGGAGCTCGGCTCTTCTTCTCCGGTCGGGGCGCCGCCCATCCGCCCACCGCGGTGGTGGTGATCCTCGACAACTCGATGAGTAGTGGTCTCGTCGTGGGCGAGCGGCGTGTACTCGACCGGCTCAAAGCGCTCGCGCAGCAGACGCTCAGCGAAGCGTCCGACGATGACCGATTCTGGGTGATCAGGGCCGGGGAGCCATGGCTTCCCGCGCTTCCGGGAGGGGTGACCGAGGCGCGTGCGGCCATTGCGAGCACGGAAGTGTCGGAGGCCGCGGGCGACCTCACGGCAGCGCTCGAACGAGCGCGCCGATTGCTCGAGACCACGGATCTGGTCGCGCGCGAGGTGCACCTGCTGTCCGACCTCCAGCGCACCGGGTTCCGGATCCCGGGCTCGAGCCCCGCCGGAGACGTCCCGGTCGTCGTCTGGGCCACGGACGAAGAGCCTCGTTCGAACAGGGCCCTTTCCGCCGTGTCGATCGGCGGAGGCCTTCCTCCGCTGGAGGGTGAGCGCACGCAGGCCACCATCGGCGCGCTCGAGGCGACCGCGCGTGACGACACGAGCCAC
>JAOTVL010000189.1 GCA_029863525.1 Gemmatimonadota bacterium | reverse complement strand
CCGCGGGACCTCGTGCTCGGGCACGACCAAGGTCGATTGGGGCTGGTACTCGAGAATGGTCGGTGGTGGCAACGTCGGCTGACGGCCCTGACCGGGACGTTGCTGTGCATCGCATGCGACGGGCGCGAGCGCGAACGCCAGAAGAACGGCCGCGCGGCTCGCTGAATCGGGACTACGCATGTAAGTCTTCCGTTCGTGGGGAATCGCGCCAACCTGAGGGCGCGAGTCCGTGCTGTACAGGGGACCGCCAGGGGCGGTTCCTGCTCCGAGAGACGCAAAGGAGAGACACTCGATGCAAAAGCGTGATTGGTGGTCGACAGCGGTCGTCGTCGTGCTGGCTCTGGCGGCATGGAGCCCGAGCTCGGCCGCGGGCCAGGACGAGCCGGAGGTGGACGCGGAGACGAAGCGTCTGCAAGACGGACTTCCGCTGGTCCCGACCCGGACGCTCACCGGCACCTTTTCCGAGGGCTCCTGGATCTCGGTGGACGTGAGCCCGGACGGGCAGACGATCGTCTTCGACTTCCTCGGAGATCTCTACACCATGCCCTTCTCCGGTGGCCGTGCCCAGCACCTCACGCGGGGGATGGCATTCGACGGTCAGCCGCGCTTCAGTCCCGATGGCGAGACGGTGGTGTTCGTGAGCGACCGCAGCGGGGGGGACGCGGTGTGGACGATCTCCCTGGACGGGTCGGACACGACCCGGATCACGCGCGGAGAGATCAGCGCCTACCAGTCGCCGGAATGGACGCCCGACGGCGACTACATCGTGGCCACGCGTCAGAGCCCCGGGCAGGGCAAGCTCTGGATGTACCATCGACGAGGTGGCAGCGGCGTGCAGCTGATCGAGGAGCCCGACGACGCGCGAACGACCGGTGCGGCCTTCGGAGACGGTGAGCGATACATCTGGTATGCCCGCCGGACGGGTACGTGGCAGTACAACTCGCCGGGTGCCGACTACCAACTCTGGGCCTACGATCGGGACACCGGGGAGAGCGCGGCGCGAACGGGCCGCTACGGCGGTGCATTCCGGCCCACGCTTTCCCCGGACGGACGCTGGCTGGTCTACGGGAGCCGTCACGTATCGGAGACCGGTCTCCGGATCCGGGACCTGCAGACCGGCGATGAGCGTTGGCTCGCGTTCCCGGTTCAACGCGACGACCAGGAGTCCCGGGCGGCGCGCGACGCCTACCCCGGTATGAGCTTCACCCCGGACTCTCGAGAGGTGGTGGCGTTCTACGGCGGCCGGATCTGGCGCGTGCCGGTCGACGGAGCCGACCCGATCGAGATTCCGTTCGAGGTCGAGCCTGGGCTACCGATGGGGCCCGAGGTCGACTTCGAATACCCGATCGAGGACACGCCCACATTCGTCGCGAAGCAGGTTCGCGACATTGCGCCTTCCCCCGACGGTCGACGGCTGGCGTTCACGATCATGGGCGACCTCTACGTCATGGAATACCCCAGCGGCACGCCGCGACGGGTCGGAGCGGAGGGGGTGGTGGCTGCGATGCCCGCGTGGTCGGCGGACGGGCAGCGCCTCGTCTTCGTCACTTTTTCGGATGCCGAAGGTGGACATCTCCACGCGGTACGGTCGGATGGCGGCGGGCTCACGAGACTGACGCAGGAGGCTGCGTTCTATACCGAGCCGGTGTGGTCGCCCGACGGTCAGCGAGTCGTAGCGGTGCGTGGGCCGCGGCGGGCGTACGAGGAGGCGCTCACCCAGGGGGTGCCGCTGGGCGCGGTCGAACTCGTCTGGGTGCCGAGCGGAGGGGGTGAGATAACGACGATCACCCCGATTTCGGGGCTCCAACGCCCCCACTTCACGGCCGACGCGAACCGCATCTTCGCGCATCAAGGTGGCACCGGGTTGATCTCGATGCGGTGGGACGGCACGGACGTGCGTGAGCACGTGCAGGTGCGGGGGGGAGGCACAGGGGACGGCCCCGGGCCGGCAGCGGGCCTCATTCTCATGGCCCCGCAGGGGGACCAGGCGTTGGCACAGGTCGGCAACCAGCTCTACGTCGTGACCGTGCCGCGCGGCGTCGGCGGCGAGGCGCCCACGATCTCGGTCGCGAACCCGGACGACGCGTCGTTTCCCGCCTCCCAGCTGACCGACATCGGAGGGCAGTTCCCCGGGTGGGGCTCGAGCGGTCGACAGGTCCACTGGGCCCTCGGCAACGCGCACTTCCTCTACGATCTCGATGCGGCGCAAGCGTACGCGGACAGCGTAGAGGCGGCGCGCTCCGCCGAGGAGGAAGAGCAGGAACCAGAGGAAGAGCAGGGGCCCGAGGAGGAAGCAGAGGACGAAGACGCGCAGGACGAGGACGGCTACGAGCCGGTCGAGACCCGCATCCGGATCGCGGTGGAGCGGGACATCCCACGGGGCGTCGTGGCGTTGACCGGCGCCCGCATCGTCACGATGAACGGCGACGAGGTCATCGAACGGGGTGACATCGTCATTCGAGACAACCGCATCGAGGCGGTCGGGTCCACCGGCTCGGTGTCGATCCCAGCCGGCGCGGAACGGATCGACGCCTCGGGAACGACGATCCTGCCCGGATTCGTCGATACCCACGCACACCTTCGTGCCTCGTTCGAGGTACACCGCGCGCAGCCGTGGTCGTACGCAGCGAACCTCGCCTACGGGGTCACGACGGCCCGCGATCCGCAAACCGGATCGAGTGACGTGCTGACGTACGAGGATTTCATGCGTGCTGGCACCATGCTCGGTCCGCGCATCTATAGCACGGGTCAGGGCGTCTTCTCGGGCGAGCGCATACGAAGTCTCGACGACGCGCGCGACGTGCTGAAGCGCTACTCGGAATACTTCGATACGAAAACGATCAAGATGTACGGTGCGGGGAACCGGGAAGTCCGCCAGTGGATCATCCAGGCCGCGCGCGAGCTGGAGCTCATGCCGACGACCGAGGGCAGCCTCGACCTGCGCCTCAACATGACGATGGCGCAGGACGGATATTCGGGGACGGAGCACAACCTCCCGGGCGTGCCCCTCTTCGACGACGTGGTGGAGCTGGTGGCACAGTCGAACATGGCGACGACCCCGACGATCGTCGTGACGTACGGAGGACCGTGGGCCGAGAACTACTTCTACACCACCACAGACGTTCTTCGCGACGAGAAACTCGCCACGTTCACGCCCTTCGAAGAGATCTATCAGAAGGCGGCCCGGCGTGTCCCGGGTTGGTTCGACGAGTCACAGTACATCCATCGTGAGATTTCCGATTTTCTCGACGACGTGGTCGAGGCAGGCGGACGAGCCGGGGTCGGAAGCCACGGGCAGTTGCAGGGCCTCGGATACCACTGGGAGCTCTGGCTGGTGGGCTCCTCGGATCGGATGACGCCGCACGAGGCACTTCGGATCGCCACGATCATCGGCGCCGACGCTCTCGGCCTGGACCAGGACCTCGGCTCGCTGGAAGCGGGAAAGCTGGCCGACCTCGTGGTGCTCGACGAGAACCCGCTCGAGGAGCTGCGCAACACGAACACTGTGCGCTGGGTCATGAAGAACGGACGGCTGTTCGAGGCCGACTCGCTCGCCGAACGTTGGCCCGAGCAGCGGCCGCCCGACGGCTTCTACTGGCAGCCGAACAACGAGCCGCCTACGCGCAACACGGGGGGGCGATGACCGGGCCGCTCGACGGCATTCGCGTCTGCGACGTGACTCAGAATCTGGCCGGCCCGTTCTGCGGCCAGATTCTCGCCGATCTCGGCGCTGACGTGATCAAGGTGGAGCCGCCCGGTGGTGACCTCGGCCGCGCGTGGGGCCCCCCTTTTTGGGGGGACGACAGCACGCTCTTCCTCTCGGCGAACCGCGGTAAGAGAAGCATCGGCCTCGACCTGAAAACGGATCTCGGGATGGACGTTCTGCGCCGGCTGGCCGAGCGATGCGACGTCTTCGTCCAGGCCTCCCGCCCGAGTGCGGCCCGACGCCTGGGGATCGACTACGACGGGGTGCGAGCCTGGCGCGAGGACGTGATCCACCTTTCGATCAGCGCGTACGGGCTCGAAGGCCCCATGAGCGAGCAACCGGGCTACGACCCCCTCATGCAGGCGTACGCCGGGATCATGTCGGTGACGGGAGAACCGGACGGGGCACCGACGCGGGTCGGAGGCTCGGTCGTCGACTTCGGCACGGGGATGTGGGCCGCGATCTCGGTCCTCGCCGCGCTCCGTGTTCGAGATGCGACAGGCGAGGGTGCCGCTCTCGAGGCCACGCTGATGGATACTGCGCTCGCGTGGGTCTCGTACCACACGATGGGTTATCTGGCCACCGGGGCGGTGCCGGGGCCGATGGGCTCTGCCTTGGGATCGATCGCGCCCTATCGGGCGTTCGAGACGTCCGATGGACATGTCATGATCGCGGCCG
>JAOTVL010000188.1 GCA_029863525.1 Gemmatimonadota bacterium | reverse complement strand
GATTGCAGCGCCATGATCGATTCCCGCGTTCTCGCCGTCGTCGCGCTCGCCCTGACACTCTCGATTCCGGGGGTCGGTGAAGCCGTTGGGCAACAGCCCTCCCCGCCCGCCGGCAGCGATGGACGAGCCGCGGACCCAGGGACCGAGCTGCGCGTCTGGTTGGTGACCGCGGGACCTGGTGACGCCGTTTGGGAGCGATACGGCCATAACGCGATTCGGGTCCTGAACACGAGGACGGGCCGCGACGTGAGCTACAACTGGGGGATCTTCGACTTCCAGCAGGTCGACTTCATTCCGCGCTTCCTCCAGGGCCGCATGCTCTACATGATGGCCCCCTTCTCCACGCCGGCGATGCTCGACGCTTACGCCCGGGCCAATCGCGAGATCGTGCTGCAGGAGCTCGACCTCACACCCGCGGAGAAGCTCGAGCTGGAGCGCCTCGCCGAGATCAACGCGCTACCGGAGAACCGCGACTACACCTACCAGTACTTCCTGGACAACTGCTCCACGCGGGTGCGCGACCTGCTGAACGTGGTCCTCGATGGTCGTCTCGAGCAGCAGTTCGGAACCCGTCCGACCGGAACGAGCTTTCGACACCACACCCGCCGGCTCACGCAGGTCGATCCGCTGATCTACACGGGCATGGACCTCGCGCTCGGTACGCCGGCCGATCAACCGATCAACGTCTGGGAAGAGATGTTCCTGCCGTTGACGCTGCGGGACCAGCTTCGCGACGTGGTGGTGACCCGAGCCGACGGGTCGTCCCGCCCGCTCCTCGCGTCCGAAGAGCTCGCGGTCCCGTCGGACCGAAGGGCCGAGCCCGCGAACCCGCCCCGCTGGTTCGTCGTCTACCTGACGATCGGCCTGTTCCTGGGGCTCGTTTTCGCGGCAGCCGGCACCGAGCGCGTGCGCCACGCCCCGCTCGCGAGGCGGACGATCGCGGGTCTGGCGGTCGTGTGGGCCGCGCTCGGCGGCGTGCTCGGCACCATTCTGGTCCTGCTCCTCTTCACGGACCACACGTTCGCCTACTGGAATGAGAACCTCTTCCTGGTGAACCCGCTGCTCTTCGCGGTGGCGGTCCTCGTCCCGGCCGCGGCGGTGCGCCCTCGGTGGCTCGGTGCGTTGAGGCGGACGACCTCGTTGGTCGCCGGAATCGCCATGTTCGGGCTGCTCTGCCAGCTCCTGCCGATGTCCACGCAGCAGAACGCGATGTTCTTCGCGCTCCTGCTGCCCGGGCACCTCGGGATGGCATGGGCGACGCACCGCAACGGGTCAGCGCCGCCGCACCGGACCTAGACGGGCGTCGAGCCAGCGGAGCGTGTGGCCGATCACGTCGTTGTTGGGCGGCAGGTGACCCGTGGGCAGCACCACGAACTCCTTGTCCTCGTCGGGCACGTCGATCAGATCGAAGAAAGGGACTTGCCCCTCCTCGAACGGGTGCATGAAGTCGAACTCGCCGTTGATCAGGAGGGTCGGTGTCGTGATCCTCGACACGAAATTCCACGGAGCCGCCTCTTCCGGAACCGCCCCCCGCCAGGCCGGATCGAGCGCGCCGCCGATCAGCACGAGCGCGCCGAAGCGCTTCTCCAGCGCGACGGGGATTGCGAGCTCCGCCCCGAAGCTCAGGCCGAGATAGGCGGTCGCCGACACGTCTAGATCCTCTCGCTCCTCGACGTAGTCCATCGTGCGCATGATGTCCTGGACCATCCAGATGTACCGCTGCCGGAGCTCGGCCATCCCACGCGACGGGCGTCCGTGTCGCCGCTCATACGTCCCCTTGATCACCGGGTACAGGAGCGCACGCCCGCTTTCGGGCAGAAACATGAGCTGGGCCATCTCGGGGATGTTCTTCGACGAAGACAGCGCGAAGGCCGACGCGCCCGGCATGTACACCGTCGCCTGATACGGTGGCTCGGCATTCGCGGGCAGGAACACGTGAATCGCGATCCGTTCGTCGAGGTACGGCGCATCGATCTCGACGAGCTCCCGGACCCAGCGCGGGGCCTCTTCGACCACCGTCGACGTCGGCCGAAGCGGTGCACGGTCGTAAGCGTAGAAGGCGCGAAAAGAGGCGAACGTCTGGTCGTCGACCGGCTGCAGGGTTCGAAAGTCGAAGATCGGCCGGTCGATACGCGCCACCACCTCGTCGGACGGCGGCGGGAAACGGGCGCAGCGGAAGCCGTTCTCGGGGCTTCTCGACCACGGGTCCGCCGCGTCGAAATCCAGGTAAATGTGCGGAGGAGAGAGCCAAGATCCGCCGAGCACGTAGCGGTCCTGCTCCGATGCGTTCCACACCCACTCCCGGACATTCCCGGCGAGGTCCGAGACGCCAGTCACGCTGACCGCCTCGAGCGAGCCGACGGGACGAGGGCCCACGTCGGTCGAGAGGTTGGCGTGTTGGAGCAGGCCATCCCACGGAGAGATCGATCCCGCGTCCGCGACTTTCCAGTGATAGTAGGTTGGAAGCTCTTTGCCGACGAAGGCGCAGTACGCCACGGCCTCGAACCAACTCACCCCTTGGACCGGGTAGTCGGCCCGATCGGTCGGATACCGGCTGAGCTCCCACGTTGCCGGACCGGGACGCCCGGTCTGGTCGACGAGCTCCGTGCGCATCCGGCCCAGGTCCACGGCCACGCCCCGCTCGCGGAAAGGGGCGACCCAGATCGCCGAATCCCACTCCAGCGCAACGTCCAGAAAGACCTGGTACGCCTCGTTCGTTACCTCGTACTCGTCGATGGAGAATCCGTCGACCGACACCACATCACCGGTCATGGCGAACGTCGAGGCACTCAACGCGATCATCGCGTCGGCCGTGTCCGCGACCAGCGTAACGGCCGACTGTGGCTGGCTGGGTGCGATCGAGGCGAGGAACGGCCGATATCCATCCAACGCGTAACGGACGAGCAACTCCTCCTGAGGGAGCGAGACCCCCCGGAGGGGGGTGGTGCCGATCTCGGTCCAGACCGTATCTCGCACGTCGAAGGGGCGGTACGAGACCGCTGCGCCCTCGGGAACGCTCGCGAGGTCCGCTTCCACCGCGGCGGCGTCGAACAGATCCACGAGCACCGGATCGTCGGGGAGCACCTCCAGGGCGCGCTCCGCAAGCTGGAAGGCGGCCGCATTCTCGCCCAGTCCGAGCAGGCGTTGCACCTCCGGGATGGCCTCTACTCGGGCCCACCTCCTCTGCGTGTTCTGGACGTACCAGAAGGCGGCGAGCGCGAGCACGACCATGACGCCGATCGCCACGGGGGTCCGGGGCACGCCTCGACTCTTGGAAGTGGCGCGCGTCGCGGGGAGCGCCGCCCGGAGATCGCGCGCAAACGCTTCGGCCGAGGCAGGACGGTCCCGTGGATCTCTTGCGAGCGCCCCGGCCACGACCCGAGAGACCGCCACAGGGACGCTCGGGTTCACCGAGGAGGCTTCGGGTGCATCCTCCGTCAACAACCGCGCGAGGGCAGCCCGCGGAGAGGAGCCCCCGAACGGCGAGGTTCCGGTGAGGAGCTCGAACGAGAGCGCCCCGAGGGAGTAGATGTCGGCCGGCTCGCCCAGAGCCTTCTCGCCGGCCGCTTGTTCCGGGCTCATGTAGCCTGGCGTGCCGATGGAGGTTCCCGTGCGTGTCAGCCGATCGTCGCGGTCGGTGCCCAGCGCCAGCGCGATCCCGAAGTCGGCGAGCAGCGGCCCGCCCTCGGACATCATGATGTTGGAGGGCTTGAGATCCCGATGGAGCACACCCCGCCCATGCGCGTACTGCATCGCGTCGGCGATCTGGGCGCTCACCGCGATCGCCTCGTCTACGGAAAACGCACCCGTCCGCTCCAGGCGTGAGCGCAGGGTCTCGCCTTCGACGAAGGGCATCACGTAGTAAAGCAGCCCGTCCGCCTCTCCGGAGTCGAACAGCGGAAGGATGTGAGGATGCTGGAGTCCGGCCGTCGTCCGGATTTCGGACAGGAACCGGTCCACGTCGACGTCGGCGGAGAGCTCGGGCTTCAAGACCTTGAGCGCCACCCGGCGATCGTGGCGGACGTCTTCGGCGAGGAAGACCATCGCCATGCCGCCCTCACCGACGGGGCGGAGGAGCCGATAGCGCCCTTCGAGCGCGTGGTTCAGTCGATCAATGACGGACATGGGAGCTCCGGCCGATTCGCCAGTCCGTCCAAGCTCCAACGCCTCGCTCGGGGCCGCAAGTCAGCCCCAGCGAGGGCTGTCCGGTTGCGTGAAGCCTCAGCGCCGCACCGCGCAGAAGTAGCCCTCGGTGACGTCCATCCCGACACCGCTGCGCCACGAGCCGGCGAACATGCCCTCGCTCACCCGACGCACGGTCAGCGCGGTGAACGCCCCGTCGAACGCCACCTGATCGGTCCGATTCGCCCCCGAGCCGAGCCGAAGCATGATGGTCGGTGGCGTCC
>JAOTVL010000071.1 GCA_029863525.1 Gemmatimonadota bacterium | reverse complement strand
GTCGAAGTCCCTCGACCAGAGGTGCTCGTTCGTCTCGGCGTCGATGAGCTGCGCGGTGATCCGAATGTCGTCCCCGGCTTTACGCACGCTCCCCTCGAGCACCGAGCCTGCGCCCAACGTCTCCGAGATCTCCCGCAGCGAGAGCTCGCTCTCCATCGCGCGTTCCACGGCAATCCGGCTGATGACCTGAAGGTCCGAGACCTTGGCGAGCTGACTCGTGATCTCCTCGGTGAGGCCGTTCGCGAGGTACTCGTCGTTCGGGTCGGGCGAGAAGTTGTCGAACGGAAGGACGGCGATGACGTCGGGGGCTCCGACGTCGGCAACTCCGGTTCCATTGCCCGCACCGCCGACGAATCCGACTCCGAGGCCGGCGATCGCGAAGAGCAGCGCCAGGATGAGGAGCTCGGGTCCGCTGACCCGCTGACGTCCCTGCTCGCCGTGGTACCAGGCGAGCACGACGACGACGAAGAACCCGACGACGACCAGGCCGGTTGCGCCTTGAACGAGCAGAGACGGCAGCTCGAAGCTGTCGGCCAGGAAGTCGAGCACCTGAAGGAAGGCCCAGCCGCCGGCCACGTAGGCCAGCGCCCATTGAACGATTTTCCGCTGCTTGAGACTTTCGACGAACGACATCGGGCGCCTGCCCCCGTGAGCGGGTTCAGCCAATGTTGTAGCCAGCGGCTACAACATATCCGTCGGCATGCACGCGGACACGTCGGCTTGTCTACGCAGAGAGGACCACAGGTCGGCCACCGGACCATTTGCCAGCCCGAGAACTGCATCCCAGCCTTACTCGCACCCTACGACGTAAGGAGTATCGACATGAGGATCCCCAGCGTATCCCTATCACCCTTCGCAGCTGGCGGCGCGGCCCTGCTCCTGCTCGTGGCCTCGGCGTGCGCGGCGCCCGGGGACGCCGCTGACCCTCAGGACGTCGTGGAGGCCGACCACTTCGTGCCGGCGACGCCTGAGAACCTCAACTGGGGCTGGTTCCCGATCGACAAGGAGCCGGTCCTGACCGTCCAGTCAGGCGAGACGGTTCGGATCAACACGATCACGCATGTGGGTGCGACGCAGGACCAGGAGCCGGTCGAGTACCTCACGGGCCTCGGGATCCCACGCGACGAGATCCTGCAGGACGTGCTCGACTTCTGGGCGTCGAGGGACGGCCGCCAACGAGAGGGCACGAGCGGCCACACGATCACGGGCCCGATCTACGTGGACGGTGCCGAGCCAGGCGACATGCTCGAAGTCCAGATCCTCGACATGGAGACCCGTGTGCCGTGGGGCGCCAACAACACCAGCGCTCGTGGTGGCGTCTTCTCCACGAGCTACCCCGGCTATCGCGAGGGGGACCCGGCACTCGATATGGAGCCGATGCGCCACGTGATCCGCACCGGCATGGCCGGCGATCGGGAGGTCGCGTTCGTCTCCGAGAATGTCCAGGTACCGCTCGCGCCGTTCATGGGAATCATGGCGGTCGCGCCCGATCCCGTACTGGGGCAACCGAGCGTCACGGTCGAGGGCGTTCAGGGCTCTCGGGCACCCGGGGCCTTCGGCGGAAACCTCGACGTGAAGGACCTGACGGCAGGAACGACTGTCTACCTGCCCGTCTTCCACCCCGGCGCCCGCTTCTACGTAGGCGACCCGCACAGCGCGCAGGGCGACGGCGAGGTGAGCGGGACGGCCATCGAGCAGTCACTCACCGGCACGTTCCGCTTCGTGCTTCACAAGGACGTGCCGATCTCGATGCCCCGTGCCGAGAACGACACGCACTACATGATCATGGGGATCGATCTCGACCTCGACCGGGCGGCCCGTCACGCCACGTGGGAGGTCGTGCAGTTCCTTCAGGCGGAGAAAGGGCTCTCACCCGCGGAGGCGCTCTCGCTCGCGAGCATCGCCGTGGACTTCCGGGTCAGTGAGGTCGTCGATCTGACCCAGGTGGTTACCGGGTTCATACCGAAGGGGATCTTCGCGCGATAGGGGAGGGCCGCGGCGGCTGACTCGCTGCATAGTCGGGAGGAGGTGGCCGATGGCTCTGGTGGGGCGCCGCCCTCCCCCCACCCCGCTTGCCCCGCTATCGGGCGCATAGGATGTTGAGCGCGGTTTGCCCCTCACCGGAGGACATCGTCCGTGTCCGACGCGATTGAACGTCTGAACGCCGCACTCGAAGGCCGCTACGAGGTAGAGCGCGAGATCGGGGAGGGGGGCATGGCCACGGTCTTCGTTGCCAAGGACCTCAAGCACAACCGCAACGTCGCCCTCAAGTTCGTGGTGGGCTTGATGAACCGAACCCGATGACGAAGTCCGGGCAGGACTCCAGAGACTGGCGAGAGAGGGTGGGCGCCTGGATCGGGGCTCGGTGGCGGTGGTTGGTCCTCGGCGTCTTGTTTCTGTTCGTGCTCAACAATCTCGTCGGCGTGATCGCCGGTGCCGCAGGATTGATCCTTTTCGCCCACCAGCTTGCTGGTCGTGTACTGGGCGCACGAAGGGTGCTTGAACGGGTCCAACGAGTCGTGGGCGATTCCGATGATCGCGGAGAAGAGACGTGACCCGCGAGGTCCCCTGGTCCGTGTCTTCGCGGAGGGCGCGGTGATCGTCCTCGAGCAGGGGTGAAGTGCGGACAGCGCTTACTACCCGGTGAAGTTGACCATCAGCGAGCCGCTGACCGGACCCGGCCCCCAGTTCACAATCCTGATGGTGTGCGGCCCCTCTTCGAGCACGAACCCGTTGTGGTTGATGGGATTGTCAGAGGACCCGACGGTATTGAAGCTGTTCACTGGTACGCAGGGACCGTTCCCCGATAGGTCTGCCTGTCCCGTGCAGTCGCCGAGGAAGTATTCGACGCTGATGAACTGACCCGGAGGGTACGGTAGGATCATCTGAATGCCCGCCTGCCCTCCTACCATCCAGAGCCTACGATCATCGGGTTCGCCCGTGATCGGGTCCGCTTCGTCGAGGTTGAACTCGATGGTGAACGACTCTTCGAGTGGATCGGTGGTAGAGCAGGCCGTCAGGAGGGCCAGGGATGCTACGGCCAAGCGGGATTGCAGGAGACTAGGCATGGGTATCCTCCTCATGTTTCCGTGTCACACCAACACCAGCGGCAGCCCCAGCGCGAACAGCCCGCTCACGAGGATGACCGAGACGAAGCCCATGCTACGCAGTCCTCAGAGGGCCAGGACCGAGATCACGAGCAGGGTGAGCATGGTCGCCACACCCATGACTCCGTACGTGGCTGTCACCACCGCGGACTTGAGCAACGTGCCTACCCAACCGCTCGCGTAGAACGTGCGAAGCCCCACCACGAGGTAGATCGGCACGCTCAACAGCAGGATATCGGTAACGCGGGCGAGGCGCTCGAGGCCCAACGCGTCGGGCAGGCCGACCGAGCCCACGAGCAGGAAGACGAACGAGTGGAAATAGATGGCGAACACCAGGTGGTGCACGTACAGCCGCTTCCACCACAGCAGCTTCAGGAGTCCCGCGAAGGCGGGTAGCAGGACGAACATCGACTTGGCCAACCGGTCGATGAACACCTGATTGAACGCCGACGGGTCCGCGAGCAGGCGCTGGAATCCGACAGCGAGTCGGTCGTTCCACTCGTCGGCCCCGAGGTCGACCGTGAACGCTCCCGCGCCTTCCTGCGATGTCGAGTCAATCTCCGCTTCGGTCGCCGGGGCCGTCTCCGCTGGGCCGGGGGCCGCGATCGAGCCCGCAGTCACCTGTCGACCGTCTACTTCTACGTTCGAGACCTGGAACTCGGTGAACGACAGGACGACGAACATGAAGAACGAGGTGAGGAGGTAGAGTCGGACGGGCGGAACGAACCGTGCCCGGTGGCCCTCGACGTACTCGCGCGGAACCTGACCCGGCTTGAAGAGCAGGGGCCAGAGGGTATGACGCACGCGCGAGTCGAATCCCAGGACCTCGCTCGCCATGTCGCGGGCGAAGTCCACCACCGGCAAATCGATGTTCGCGGTCGATTGACCGCATGACGTGCAGTACTGATCGTCGACCGGCGTCCCACAGTTTTCACACGTAGCCCGCACACGCCCTCCGTAGCTCAGGAAGACAATGTGTGGGCTGCATCGCCCCGCGTGCTACCTATCGATGGACGCGACGCGAACGCGCAGCGACCCTCAATTGCGGATCTGGATGAATCGGCCCGAATCGGTGACCAGGTAGATCCAGCCGTCGAGTCCTTCGTGGATGTCGCGGATCCGCTCGCCGAGGTCGGCGAACAGCTCCTGGCGCGACGCCTCGACGTCGCCCGCGAGGCTGACCCGCCAGACGGCCCGCCCCGCCAGGGCCCCGAGGATCACGTTGTCACGCCATCCCGGGAAGCGGTCACCGCCGTAGAAGATCATCCCAGCCGGCGCGATCGAGAGGGGGACCCAATAGCTCACCGGCTCGACGTACTGCGGGGCGTGCGTGCCGCCGCCGATCCGGCAGGCGTCTCCCACGGGTGAGCCGTACGGACAGCCGTAGCTCACCACGGGCCAGCCATGGTTCGCACCCGCCGCGACGAGGTTGAGCTCGTCGCCCCCCTGCGGCCCGTGCTCGACGAGCCAGAGGTCGTCGGTACCGGGGCGGAGGGCCGCGCCCTGCGGATTGCGGTGCCCCATGGACCAGATCTCCGGCGCCCAGCCGGTCGGCCGCGGGTTGTCCGCGGGGACGGAGCCGTCACGGTTGATCCGCACGACTTTGCCGAGCGTACCTGTCGCGTCCTGAGCCGGGGAGCCGAGCTGCCGATCCCCCAGTGTGACGAAGAGCGTGCCATCACTTCGGAAGACCAAGCGTGAACCGTAGTGCCCCTGGCCGCTCGTCTTCGGATGTTGACGGTAGATCACCGCCACGTTCTGCAGCGCGTCCCCCACCAGGGTCGCAGCACCGACCGCCGTCCCGAACAACCCAGACTCGGCACCGACTCCGGGCTCGGAGAAGGTCCAGTAGATCGTGGAGTTCTGATCGAAGTCCGGATCGAGCACGACGTCGAGGAGTCCACCCTGGCCGCCCGACGCCACCGCGAACGGCGAGGGAATCGTCGAGAGAACAGTCTCACCGGTCGAAGCCAGCACGACGAACGAACCGCCCTTCTGGGTGATGAGGAAGCGACCATCCGGCAGTTGGTCCATGCCCCAGGGACTCGATAGTCCCGAGAGGAGCTCGACGGCTTGCGTCTCGGGGGCGGTCTCGACCGTGACCGGCGCCGAAGCGGAGACCGAGCCAACGGCCGCGGAAACCCTCGCAGAGCCGTATCCCATCGCGGTCACCAGTCCGTCTTCCGACACATCCGCGACGCCGACGTCATCGGAGGACCACACTACAGAAGCGTTCGGCAGGGTGACCCCCGTCTGATCCATCACCGTCGCGGTCAATTGCACCGTCTCGCCAGGTGACGACATGCTCAAGCTCGAGGGCGTCAGCGCGATGGACGTGGCCACGCTGGCGTCTGGCTCCGTGCTCGACGGATCGCCACACGAAGCGAGGAGCGTCGCGAGGAGCACGGGTGGAATGAAACCGAGTCGGCGCATGGAGAATATGGAAACGCGAGGCATGGAGGATCCTGTACTGTACCTCGAATACCGCATACTCCGTGCCGGCAGATCAAGCCGCGCGAAGAACAGTACGGTCAGCGGGGGAGGATTCGAGTTCGGCACCCGATAGGGTGGAGCTCAATCCTCCGCGCGCATCGCCACCGTTGGGTCGAGCCGGGCCGCCCGCCTCGCCGGCACGAGCACGGCCGCGCCCGTCGCGACCGTGAGGACCGCAGCCGCCCCCGAGAGGCTGATCGGGTCGATCGCGCTCACCCCCGGCGTCAGGCCCTGCACGAGCCGACCGACCAGCGCGGCGCCCGCCAGGCCCAGGACGAGGCCCAAACCGGCCACGGCGGCCGTCGAGCGAACCACGAGCGACAGGATTTCATTACCGCTTGCGCCGAGCGCCATGCGGACGCCGACCTCCCGGGTGCGGTTCGCAACCGCGTACGAGACGACCGAGTAGACCCCTACCGACGCGAGCACGAGTGCGACGAGCGCGAAGGAGACGAGCATGATGGCCTGGAAGCGCGGCCGGACGAGCGCGCGACCCATCTCTGCGCTGAGCGTCCAAGGCGTGCCGAGTGAAACATCGGGGTCCGTTCGCTCCAGCGCCGCCTGCACCTCCGACGAGAGCGACGTGAGGTCTCCTTCTGCCCGGACGAGATAGAAGGTTGCGAGGCGACCGAGTTGGCGGTTGCTCCAGTAAATCTCGGGATACGTGACCTCACCCGGCTCCATCGGGGCGACGTCGGCGGCCACCCCGATCACCTCGAGCTCGAGGCCGCCGATCTCCGGCAGGCGGACTCGCCGACCAAGAGGATCCTCTGCGGGCCAGGCGATTCGTGCGAAGGCCTCGTTCACGATCGCGACGCGAGGCGACTCCTGCGTGTCGGACTCGGTGAACTCCCTACCTCGAACGAGCGGCACGCCGAGGGTGGCGAAGAAATCCGGGCCGATGTCGAACCACCGCGCCGAAGGCGCGGGGCCACTGGGGTCCGCGCCCTCGACCAGGAAGGGTGAGGCCCCGTCACCGCCGCCGAAGAGGGGGCCGGCCGAGGCGGTCGCGACCGAGACAACGCCGGGAAGCGCGGCGATCATCTCCTCACCGCGGCGGATGACGGGGACGAACTCCGACCGCGACGCGTACTTGCCCGGATCGAAGAAAGCGCTGACGGCCAGCCGCCGCTCGGGGTCGAACCCGGGATCCCAACGCGCGTATTCGATGAAGCTCCGAGTGAGCATCGCTGCCCCTGCCACGAGCATGACCGAGAGCGCGAGCTCGGTCACCACGAACGCGCTTTGGAGCCGACGCGAGCCTGAGTCACGCCCGGACCGCGCCGACCCCTTCAGTGCCTGGCTCAACTCCCACGAGCTGACGCGGAGGGCCGGGAGCGTGGCGAAGAAGAGCGTCACGACGACGGCGAGGACCACGACGAACGCGAGGACGCCGACGTCCATCGACACCTCTTCGAGTCTGGGGATGCCCGGAGGGGCCAGTGACACCAGGCCGGCCACTGCGCTTCTCGAGCCGAGCACGGCGATCGCGCTGGCGGCCGCGGAGAGCAACAGGCCTTCCACGAGGATCTCGCCCACGAGCCGCGATCGACCTGCGCCCAACGCCGTGCGGACCGCGATCTCCCGGCGACGGTTCAACCCTCGCGCCAGAAGCAGGTTGGCGACGTTCGCGCAGACGATGAGCAGGAGGAGACCCGCCGCGCCGAGGAAAGCCAACAGCACGGTTCGGGTGTCGCCGACGACCACGCGCAGGAGTGGCTGCACACGCAGACGCCATTCGGCGTCGATCGACTCGTGGATCTCCGCCAGCGCCGAGTACGTCCTGCTCAACTCGGAGGCCGCGGCCGCGACGTTGGATCCTTCGGCGAGCCGGCCGATGGCTCTGAACCCTCTCCAGTCCCGCACCTCGGGGTCCAATGGGTCGACGTGCGGCGGCTTCCACACTTCGATACCGGCAAGATCGAACGGGAGGTCGAATCCGGCCGGCAGCACCCCGACGACCTCGTGGCTCACCCCGCTCAGGGAGACCGTTCGCCCCATGACGGACGAATCGGCGCCGAAGCGCGCCGACCAATAGGCGTGACTGAGGAGGATGACCTTGTCGTCGCTCGGCCCATGCTCATCATCGCGGAACAGCCGGCCGAGCGCGGGCGTGACGCCGACGGCTCTCAGGGCGGACGCGGAGGCGAGCCCTCCACGCACGCCCTCGGACTCACCACCATCGCCCAGCGTGAACGGCCACCCACGTACGATCCCCAGCTCGGAAAGCGACGAGACGCTCAGCCGGAAGTCCTCGACGTTTCCGGGCGAAGCGATGCAGACGTCTCCCTGCCGAGGATGATCCTCGCACACCATGACGAGGCGTTCCGAGTCCGGCAGATCGAGCGGCCGCAGGAGGATCGAGTCGACGACCGTGAAGATGGCCGTACCGGCGGTCATCCCGACCGCCAGAATGAAGAGGGCCGGAAGGGTGAAGCCAGGGCTCTTGAGGAGCGACCGCGTCGAGAGTCGTAGCTGTCTGATCATGCCCCTCATCCCGTCACCTCCCCCGATCTCTGGTCGGCCGACTTCCGCCGGAGACGCCGGTGTTCCGAAGCCCCTGGCCCCATTTCCCGCGATGCGCCGCACGGCATAGCCGCCGGCCAGGCGCAACGCCTGCCCCCAGTACCACCTCGTCGCGGCGGTCCGCGCGCCCGGCCGGCCACGCACGCGTTCGAGGAACATCTCGTGGAGATCCCCGAGAACGCTCTCTCTCACGCCATTCGCCGGGAGGAAGAGGGTCAGGAGCGCCTCGGCGGCGCGGGGCGGGCGAGGCATGGCTCAGCCGGACTCCGCGTCCGTCACCAAATCGATGCCTTCCCATACGCGCATCCATTCGGAGCGCGTGCGCTCGAGCGCGGCCCTCCCCTCGGATGTCACGTCCATGTAGCGTTTGCGGCGCCCACCCCGTCCTGGCTCGGGGTCGGCGAGTCGGGACTGGATCATCCCCTTTCCCTCGAGCCGGTCGAGCGTCGCGTAGAGAGCCCCCGGGGTGACCCTGCGGTCGACACGCTCGTTGAGTGCCTCGAGGATGCTCGCCCCGTACCCTTCGCCGCCTAGTCTGATGACCGCCCAGAGCACCATCTGCTCCAGCTCACCGAGATAGCTGGCACGTCCCATGGAACGATTCCCACCGAAGTGTACAATCTCGAGCTGTGTGAACTCTAGATTGTAGAGTTGGCTTCGTCAAGGCCTGTTCGGCAAGGCCAGGACGGAGGCAACATCCGTTTGACTTCGGTCCGGTCGCGAGTGCTCGCACCCCACCCTCTGAAGGAATCCTCCGCCCGAAACATCAACGTGAAGACGGTGCGAAATCGACATTTGTCGCTGCCCTCGGAGGTATCCGAGGGATGGCGAGGACGTGCGTGCCCGGCGAAACTACCGGTGCGATCCATAGACAGATCATTCGGGACGGCGGTCCATGAGGCGCATTTCCCAGCTCTTCCTGATCGGCGCGGCCTTGGCGGGCCTCGCGACTCCTCTCGCGGCGCAGATTCCGTCCAGCGAGTACGCGGCGCGGAGGGCTGCTCTGGCCGAGCGGGTGGAGACGGGCGTCGTCATCGCGTTCGGTGGTCGGGAGCCGGTACGTCACTGGCCTCCGTTCTTCCAACTGCCCGCGTTTCGATATCTGACGGGATTTCTGCAGTCGAACGCCGTCTTCGTCATGGTCTCGAACGAGGGGCGGACGACCGAAACCCTCTTCCTGGCCCGTCCAGATGCCCGAACGGCGCTCTACGACGGGGAGCGATCAGACCTCGCTGACGTAACCAGCGCTCTGGGCTTGCCCGCCCGGTACTCCGACGAAATGACGGCCTACGTCGACTCCCTCGTCGAGCAGGGTCTCCCGGTCTACTCGGTCGGGGATTTCCAGGCGAACGAGTTCAGTGCTCGCGATTCGCTCAGCACGGGCCGAATGTTCGTTCGCGGTCTCCGGGAACGGCACGAGGGACTGGTCACTCGGGAGATCAACGATTGGGTGGACCAGCTCCGGGCCAAGAAGAGCGACGCGGAGATCGAGCTCCTGACGAAGGCCGCCGAGGTTTCTTCCCGGGCCCACGAGGCCGCCATGCGGGCGATCCGTCCGGGCATGCGAGAAAACGAGATCCAGGCGGTCATGGAATCGACCTACCGCTCCCTCGGCGCGGATTCGCCGGGGTATTCGTCCATCGTGGGGTCAGGACCGAACTCCACCGTGCTGCACTATCCGGCGGGGACTCGTGAGATCCGATCGGGAGAGGTCGTCCTCATGGACGTCGCGGCGTATTACGAGGGATACTCGGCCGACATCACCCGTACCGTGCCGGTAGATCGCACGTTCTCCGCGGAGATTCGTGACGTGTACACCGTTGTCCTCGACGCGCAGAAGGCGGCCGAAAACGCCATCGCGCCCGGGGTAGAGCGGGGCGAACCGACTCGGGCGGCGTATGAGGTGCTGTGGAAGGGCCTGGTCGACCTCGGCCTCATCGAGTCCACCGAGGCCAGCTTCGACCCGCCGCCCGGCCTCTGCCCGGGCACTTGGGCCAACGACGACGGGACGTGCCCCCAGTGGTACCTGTACATCTACCACGGATTCCTCCACGGCATCGGGCTCGACGTCCACGATCCGTCGCAGTATTCGGATGTCCCGCCGTTCACCTACGAGCCGGGCGACGTCTTTACGATCGAGCCGGGGATCTATGTTCGGCAGGACATCTTCGAGGGGCTTCCCGAAACGCGTCGGAATCGGGAGATGATCGATCGAATAGGCGACGCCGCGGAGCGGTACCGGAACATCGGGGTCCGCATCGAGGACAACTATGTCCTCACGCCCGAGGGTCTCGTGCGCATTACCGATGTGCCCCGGGAGATCGCGGAGATCGAGAAGCTGCGGGAGCAGACGATCTCCTGAATTCGAAGGACTCCACCAAAGCCGTTTACGCTCCGCCACTCCATTGCCGCCGTAGGCGCTCAATTTCCGGGTGGTCGCGGAGATTAGCCATCAAGCGGCTCGGCCAGGATGCCTTCCAGCATCCATCTGCCTGGGCCGGAACGATATTCTTCGATGAGCTCGCTCGCGTCCGAGCGCGGCGTTCGCGGAGTCCGAGACCCCGCCCATGAACCACGCGTCGACTGCCCTCCCGCGTTGGCTGGCCGCCGGCGTCTAAGTCGTCCGGCAAGCCCTGGCAGCAGAAGTAGTGGAGGAATAGACTCTTGTCTTGCTCCACTCCCCACCGAGGGCACCCTGTCATGTCGCTGGTCGGTGCACGCGCGTCGCGACCCCATGCCATCTGATCCTGCGCGTCGGATCGGGCCATACACCGTCATCGAGACGCTCGGTGAGGGGGGGATGGGTGTGGTATACCTCGCAGAACAGTCAGCACCGGTGCAGAGGCAAGTCGCGCTCAAGCTGCTCAAGGCCGGCACCGACTCGGAGCAGGTTCTCGTCCGGTTCGAAGCCGAGCGTCAGGCTCTCGCCGTCATGGATCATCCGTCGATTGCGAAGATCTACGACGCGGGGGTCACCGAGGGCGGGGAGCCTTTCTTCGCCATGGAGGTCGTCAAAGGGCTCGAGCTGGCCGAATACTGCGACGAACGACGACTCACGACGCGGCAGCGTGTCGAGCTTCTGGTCGACGTGTGTCATGCGGTCCAGCACGCTCATCAAAAAGGTCTGATCCATCGAGACCTCAAGCCTTCGAACGTCCTGGTGTCCGAGGTGGACGGCAGACCTCTGCCTCGGGTGATCGACTTCGGGATCGCCAAGGCGGCTCAGGGAGCGACCTTCTCCGGCCCTTCGGTTACGACGGACGACCAAGTGATCGGGACGCCGGCCTATATGAGCCCCGAGCAGATCGAAGGGGCGGGCGATGTCGATACGCGCACCGATGTGTACGCCCTCGGGGTCCTCCTCTTCGAGATTCTCGTCGGGGCCCTTCCGTACGACCGTGAAGCGTATCGGGGCTGGGCGGCGATCGCCGCTCAACTGCATAGGGAGGTTCCGACCCCTGCGGAGCGGTTCGCCGAGCTCGCCGACACGCACCAGTCGATCTCGGAACTCCGCTCCACCAGCCCTGGGCAACTTCGACGCGAGCTGGCGGGCGACCTGGGCTGGATCGTGGCGCGAGCCATGGAACGGGACCGGGACAGCCGCTATGAGACGGTCAACGCGTTAGCCGTCGATCTCCAGAGGTACCTGGCCCATGAGCCGGTTCGAGCGCGGGGCGCGAGCACGGCGTATGTGCTGCGGAAGTTCGCTCGTCGACATCGGGTGGGCGTGTCCTTCGCAGGGACCGTCGCGGTTGGTCTCGTGGGGCTGACGGTGGTGCTGTCGATCCAAGCCGACCGGATTGCGCGCGCGAGGGACGAGGCCCAGACGCGCCGAGGTCAGGCCGAGGGGCTCATCGACTTCATGCTCAGCGATCTCCGTGAGAAGCTCGAGCCGATCGGACAGCTGGAGATCCTCGATGACGTCGGGGATCAGGCGACGGCGTACTTCGCCGCGATTCCCGAGGATCAGTTCTCGGACACCGAACTCGCGAGCCGATCTCAGGCACTCTATCAGGTCGGAAGCGTCCGGCTGAGCCAGGGAGACTCCGAGGGTGCGGTCGGTGCCTTTGCCGAGTCACTACGGTTGGCTCGGGCTCTGTCGGAGCGAGCGCCCGAGGACGTCGACCGGCTCTTCGGTCTTTCCCAGAGTCACTTCTACGTAGGGTACGCGTCGTACCTGGAGGACGACCTCGAGGCCGCCGAGACGGAATTCCTCGGATACCTGGGGGCCGCCGAGCGCCTCGTAGCCCACGACCCCGCCAACCTCGATTACCGGATGGAGTTGGGCTACGCGCACAGCAACCTGGGCTCGGTACTGGAGGCTCGCGGTGACTTTGCTGGCGCCGTCGAAGCGTACTCGCGCACGCTGGAAGTCAAGGAGCACCTGGTGGCTCAGGACTCGACCAACATCGGGTGGCTGGGCGAGTTGGCCGAGACGCACAATACGCTCGCGGTGGCCTACCGTAGGATGGGGGATTACTCGGGCGCCAACTCGGCTCATCAAGCCGAGCTGGCCCTCAAGCAGGAGCTTCTGCAGCGTAGTCCAGCCGAAGCGTACTGGCGCTATCGGCTGGGCTTGGCCTACACCTTCCTGGCCCAGCTGCAGGTGATGACGGGTGAGCTTCCATCGGCCCTCCAGAACGCCCGGGCGGCCTTCGCAATTTTGGACAGCCTCTCGGCCACTGATCCGACCAACCTCAACTGGGAGAACCAAGCGACGCTGGCCGGCGGACGGGCCGGCCTGGTCGCAGCATACGTGGGACTGAGCGCGGAGTCCGAGGCATACTTCGGCGTAGCCGCTCGGCGCGCGGAACGGCTGAGTCGGGGGGACGTGAGCCTGGTGGCTCGGAATGCCGGACTCGCTGGGATCCGGACAACCCGTGCAAGGGCGCTTCTTCTGCTCGGCGCTCCCGCGGAGGCGCTCGAGGAGGCTCGTGCGTCCTACGCCCTGCTCGGCGGCTCCGATGATGGTGGAAGAGTTCTGCTCTTGGCTCAGCTGGAGAACGCGCTCGTGCGAGGACAAGCGCTCGCGCAAACGGGCGATTCGATATCCGGACAAGCTGCCCTGCAGGGCGTGATCGACCGGATCGAGGCGGACCGCGGTGACCCCGGCTTCGACGAGCTCCGACCGATGCTCGCGGAGGCATATCTCGCGCTCGGAAGGCTTGACGAAGCTCGGACCGAGCTCGACCACTTGGCAGGCCGCGGTTACCGCGAGCCGTACCTGACAGACCTGGCCCGCGCGACGAGCGCGTGGGCACCCCCAACAGAGAAGGAGTGACCATGGCAACGTGGACCCGCATCGTCGAGCTCGGCAGCAATGGCGATCCGTACGTGCTGCCCCTCCCACCTCCGCAGGACCAGAACCACGGTGGCACCAATCCACCTCCGATCGCCGGCAAGGGCGCTCGAACGGACGATGCCAACAACATCACCGTGTATGCTGAAGATCGCGGCGCCAGTGGCGCACGGATCATCTACAACGGCAACGGCGTCAGCCTCACCGGACTCAGGGCGAAAGACGGCTCGGCTCTGCCGTCGTACACGGTAAACGGCGGCAACCTCACGATTACCGACACTGGGGCCGAGGGCACCAGCTACGAGTACCACGTCGTGGCGGGGTCCAAAGAGACAGCGGATCCGCAGATCCACAACGGAGGGGAATAGCCGCCCGCCGCGTTTGCGCTCCCGTCGACACGGCCGTCCTGGGTTTCCGGCTCGGAAATTTCCCCACGCGAAATGGCCGGAGTCTCCCCACGTGTCGGGTGCTGTCGGGCTCGTTCTCTTTCCTCGATGCTGCCCTGGCACCACTCGAGACCCGTCTCCGTCAGGCCAATGAACATGCACGCGCGCGCGACCTCGGTCGTCATCGTCCTGGCCCCGATCGCGGCTGCGGCCGTCGTGGGCCCCCTTTCTTCTCTCGGCGCTCAGGAAGCCGAAGACCGAACGCTGCTCTCCCACGAGGAGATGACGGCGATCATCAACGAGGTCTCGGGCGAGCGGGCCATGCACCACGTCTTGGAGCTCGTCCCGTACCAGCGGATCAGGCCGCCGTCGGAGTACTCGGGGCCATTTCGTGAAAGCCGCGTCGTAGCCGACTTCGCCGAGGCCTACGGCTACGACAACGTGACGATCGAGGTCTTCCGCGAGGGTGGCACGGCGTGGCAGCCCACGCGTGGCGAGCTCTGGATGACCACACCCCAGAGCGTGAAGCTCTTCGACATCCACGATATCGCGCTGTCGCTGGCATCGAGGAACGTGAACGCCGATATCACCGCCGACCTGGTCGACGTCGGAACGGGCCGCCCGGAGGACTTCGCCGGCACGGACGTCCGAGGGAAGTTCGTCTTGTCGTCGGGCTCCATCCGCAGCGTCTACGGTACGGCGATCGAGCGCGGTGCCGTCGGTGCCCTCGGCATCAGCGTCATCGGCCCGGAGCGGGCCATCGACTTTCCGGACCAGATCGTCTCCACGAGCGTGACGGCGGAGCCGGGAACCGTGGCCTGGGCCATCACCCCCGAGGTCCAGGGCCGCCTGTCCGCGCTCCTGCTCAGAGGCGAGCCGGTGACGATCCGGTCGGTCTCCGAGACCGTCGAGGTCCCGTCGAAGTCCGAGTACGTCTTCGCTCAGATCCTGGGGGACGGGAGCACGGACCAGGAAGTGGCGATCAGCGGTCACCTCTACGAGGGCGTGATCAAGCAGGGCGCCAACGACGACAACTCGGGTGTGGCGCTCACGCTCGAGATCGGGCGGGCCTACATCAAGCTCATTCGCGAAGGACGGCTTCCACGGCCCAAGCGCACCATCAACTTCCTGTGGGTACCGGAGTTCTCGGGCACGAACGCCTGGCTCGATGCCAACCCCGAGCAGGCCGCGAACATCATCGGGAACCTGAACTTCGACATGGAGGGGATCCGTATTGCGGACAGCCGCAGCTACTGGGTCCTGCAGCGCACGCCCGACACCTTTCCGTCGTATCTCAACGACATCCCGCAGAGCATGATGGAGTACGTGTCCGACATCACGCGGGAGCGGGTGCGGTTCCGGCGATCGCTCAACGGCTACGCGCCGTCCCAGGCGGTACACGCGCGTCGGGGCAGCAAAGACGCATTCTACATCAAGATCGACCAACATTACGGTTCGAGTGACCATGTGGCGTATATGGCGCACGGGATCCCCGCCGTGATGCTCATCACCTGGCCCGACATGTGGTATCACTCCTCGGAAGACACGCCCGACAAGCAGGATCCGACCCAGTTCAAGCGGGCCGCCGCGGTGGGGCTCGGCTCGCTGGCGGTCCTCGCGACCGGCTCGGACGAGATGGCCGCCCGGGTCTTGAACGAGAACATGGGACGCGGCCTCGCCCGCTTGGGGGACTCCCACACGAAGGGCCTGGGCTATCTGGCCGACGCGACCGGCGAGGCAGAGCTCAACCGGGCCCACCGCGAGGCGCTCGTCGCGATCCGTCATCAGATCGGTGTGGAGCAGGAGGTGGTGCGGTCCGCCAAGGTCATGTGGACCGACCCGCGGCGCGGGGCCGAGAGCACGGAGGCATTCGTGCCACTGATCGCACGCCGTGCCGAGCCCCTCTTGGACGAGGTCCGGACTGCGTACGAGCTGCAGGCTCGCCAGCGCGGCTTCCGCCCACGGCCTCCGGATCTGACCGCCGCCCAGCGTGAGGCCGCGGCACTGGTCGTCGAGCGGGCGGACGGGGGCGCGCGCCCGAGCGGAGGCCCATCACTTCCGGACGAATTCAACGCGGAGTTCCAGAACCTGCTGGGGGAGGGCATGACGGCGTTGGAGATCCGGGACTTCCTGTCCGGTCAGTTCACCCCGCTGCCGCTGGAAGATCTCATGTCCGTGCTGCGCGCGTACGAGGAGTCCGGAGCCATTCGGCTGACGCGACGATGAGACTCCGAGGGGGGCCGCCTCTGCTCTCAGCGTAGCGCGTGCCGCCCCCGCAGGTCTCGTGTACGTTGGCCCCCTGACACTCATCTCGCGGAGCCGCGTTCATGCTTCAAGGCCGTCGCATCACCCTCGCCGGCGCACTCTTCCTGCTCACCGCGGTCCCCCTCGGTGCCCAGGAGGCCGACGCCGAAGCCCGCTGTGACTCTCTCTGCATCGTGCCCACGCGCACGATCTCGTTCGAGACGACTCAGGGCACGCAGATGAACGTCGACGTGTCGCCCGACGGTCAGACGATCCTCTTCGACCTCCTCGGGGATCTCTACACGGTCGGCCGCAGCGGCGGACAAGCGACGCGACTCACCAGCGGCCCGGCCCTCGATCTACAGCCGGTGTTTTCACCCGATGGCGGGCGGATTCTCTTCGTGAGCGATCGGAGCGGGAACGAGAACCTCTGGATCGTCGATGCCGACGGCTCGGACCCCCGCCCAATTACGACGGAGCGCGGGAACTTCCACTTCGATGATCCGGAGTGGTCCACCGACGGGGAGTACATTCTCGTCCGGCGCAACGAAGCGGGCAGCCCGAACGCAGGCCGAGCGCCGTGGCTGATCCACGTCGACGGGGGCCCCGGCGTGGAGCTGGACGAAGAGGCGAGGGGACTCGGCTTTCGCTGGAGCCCCGACGAGCGGTACGTCTACTTCCGTGGCGTGGCGGGCGCCGATGCGACGTCGCTGCGCGGCAACGGGCTGCCCGAGCCCGCCCAGATCATGCGGCTCGACCGACGCACCGGCGACATCGCTCCCATTACCCGCGTGCCGTCGGGCGCCGCCCGGCCCGCCATCTCGCCGGACGGCCGGATGATGGTGTACGTCGCCGACATCGACGCGATGAGTGGTCTGCGTCTGCGCGATCTCGAGACCGACGAGGACGACTGGCTCGCGTTTCCCATCGACAGGGAGCACCTCAATCAGCGTACCCGCTTCGCCTTCACGCCCGACGGCTCGGCGGTCGTCTTCGTGAAGGACGGGACGTTTCACGAGGTCGATCTGGCGTCGGGCGAGGTGTCGGAGATCTCGTTCACCGCGCAGGTCGAGCAGCAGCTCGGTCCCCGCGTCTTCCACGAGATGCCGTACGAGGACGAGTCGTTCGTCGTGAAGAACGTCCGGTACGCTGAGATGAGCCCCGACGGCTCGAGTCTGGTCTTCGGCTCGCTGAACCAGCTCTGGGTCATGGACCTGCCCGACGGCGAGCCGAGACCGCTCGTCGCCGATGGCGACGGACAGTACCAGCCCACCTTCTCGCCCGATGGTCGCAGCATCGCGTTCGTGAGCTGGCACGCCACCGACGGCGGTCATGTTTGGCGGGCATCGGCGGACGGCGGGCGCCCCCAGCGGCTGACGACGCACCCGGCGTATTACGCCAACCCGGCCTGGTCGCCCGACGGGAGCAAGATCGTGTACGTGCGCGAGGACCCGGCCGCGACCCGGAATCGCAACACGAACAACCGCGGCTTCATCGAGTGGATCCCGAGCACGGGCGGCCAGCCGCAGCCGGTCGTCTCGGCACCGTCGGACAATGTTCTGACCTTCACCGCGGACGGCTCCCGGATCACCTTCGCCGAGCGGGGGACGTTGGTCTCGGTCCGCCTCGACGGTACGGAGCGCCGGGAGGTGGCGACCGTCGAAGACGCAGAGGAGATGGTGCCTTCGCCCGATGGACGGTGGCTGGCGTTCACACTCCGCGAAGAGGTGTACGTCGCGGCGCTGCCACCATCCCTCGAGACCGTGACGCTGAGCGAACGATCCGCTCCCGGGCCGCTGCAGCGCGTGACCCGCGACGGGGGTCAGGATCTCAAGTGGCGCCCCGGCGGGGGCGGCCTGACGTGGGTCTTCGCCAACGTCTTTTCGCACCTCGACCTCGACGAAGTCTTCGGCGCGGATGCGCCCGAGGAGGGACTCGATCGGCGGGCCGAGACCGTGGCCATCCGTCTCGTCGCGTCCATGCCGAAGCCCGAAGGCACGGTGGCGCTGACCGGTGCGACCGTCGTGACGATGCGCGGCGACGAGGTCATCGAGGACGCGACCGTCGTGGTGACCGACGATCGGATCCGCGCCATCGGTCCGGCGGCGTCGATTCAGATCCCCGCGGACGCCCGGGTCATCGACGTGACCGGACTGACGATCGTCCCCGGGCTCATCGACGCGCACGCGCACATCCGGGGCATGCCGCGTGACGTGCTCGTCGACATCGCTCCCGAGCCGCTCGTCAACTTGGCGTTCGGCGTCACGATGGCCCGAGACGTGAACGCCTCCACCGATCAGTTCCACTACCGCGAGATCATCGCCGCGGGTCGGATGCTCGGTCCACGCATCTTCATGACCGGTCCGTCCCAGACGTCCGGCGCCGTGAGGATCGACAGCTACGAAGACGCCTTCGCGGGGGTGAAACGCTACGCGGATCGCGGTTCCATCTCGACCAAGCAGTACATGCAGCCGCAGCGACGGCAGATCCAGTGGATGCTCCAGGCAGGTGACGAGCTGGGGATCAACACGACCGCCGAAGGCGGCGGCGTCATGCGCCAGGTGGCGATGATTCTGGACGGGTACACGGCCATCGAGCATGCGCCCACGGACTGGGTGAACATGTACGACGACTTCGTCCAGCTCTACGCCCGCTCGGGCACGATGTACGTCCCGA
>JAOTVL010000186.1 GCA_029863525.1 Gemmatimonadota bacterium | reverse complement strand
AGGCCTCCGCGCTCGCGGCGGCCTTCTTCGCCGTCATGACCCTCGCGCTTCCGACTTCCGCTCAGGGCCAGGCGCAGCAGGTCGGGCAGGGCGTCGAGGTCATCGACTCGTTGGAGGTCGTGGGAACCCAGCGGATCCAGTCGCAGGTGATTCTGTCGCTGTTCGCGGTCCAGCCGGGTCAGGCGGTCACCTACCGAGCCGTCCAGCGCGGCATCAAGGAGCTGCTCAACACCGGCCAATTCGACGACGTCGTGGTGCGTGCCCGGGACAACGGGGCGTACGTCCTCACCATCGAGGTGCGGGAGGCGCCGTTGGTCCGGCGTGTGGCCATCGAGGGGCTCCAAAACGTCTCGGCCCGTGAGGTGCGTGACACGACCGGGCTCAACAGCGGCTTCCCGCTCCGGCGTCAACGGGTCCTGGACGCCATGGAGTTCATCCGCGGTGAATTGGCGTCCGAAGGGATCCCCTTCGCGGAGATCGCGGAGCAAGTGCTCCCCGTCCCGGGCTCGGAAAACGAGATCGAGTTGATCCTCAACGTAGCCGAGGGGCAGCGCGTGACGGTGGCTGGGGTCCAGATCTTCGGAAACGAGCAGGTGTCGGACGGTGAGATCGTCGGCGCGATGGCGACGAAACCCGAAGGCTTCTGGTGGTTTCGTTCCGGATCCTTCGATCAGATCGGGTTCTCGGAGGACATCGCCGACAACCTCCCGAGGTTGTATCGCTCCAAGGGGTTCCTCGATTTCGAGATCATCAGCGACACCTTGATCGTCGATCCGTCGACCGGTAAGGCCCGCATCGAGGTGACCGTCGAGGAGGGACAGCAGTATCGGCTCGGATCGTTCGCCGTCGAGGGCAACACGATCTTCGAGGACGAGGAGTTGGAGGACCTGTTCCGGACCCGCCGCGGCGGCGGCATTCTGGGGAGCCTCGGTCTTCGCGACGCCGGCGGAACGGCCAACGCGGAGGGACAGATCTTCGACGCGGAGGCCTTCAACGAGGCGATCTTTACCGTCCAGGAGCGCTACCGCAACGAGGGCTATCTCTACGTCCAGGTGAACCCGGTCATCGACGTCGAGCGTGTCGAAGACGGTGGTCCGCCCCTCGTCAACGCGACCTGGCAGATCATCGAGGGGACGCCCGCGATCGTGAATCGGGTCTCGATCGCCGGAAACGAGTACACGCACGAGTGGGTTATCCGGAACCAGATGTTCGTGCTTCCGGGCGACGTGTATCGCCAGGATCTGGTTCTTCAGACCTATCAGAACATCTCCGCGCTCGGCTTCTTCGAGGCGCCGCTCCCGTTCCCCGACATCACCCCGCTCGACAATGGGGACGTGAACATCACCTTCAACGTCGTCGAGAAGCAGACCGGCTCGATCAACTTCGGGACCTCGGTGGGGGGTGGTGTCGGGCTGTCCGGCTTCATCGGCTACGACCAGCCCAACCTCTTCGGACAGGCGAAATCGGGATCGCTCAGGTGGGACTTCGGGCGCTACATCAACAGCTTCGAGCTGTCGTACACCGACCCGGCGCTCTTCCAGACGAGGACGTCCGGGACGATCAGCCTGTTCAACTCCCGTGACCGGTTCTTCCAGTTCTCGACCGGACGGAGACGCCGGATCGGAACCAGCTTCCGGTTCGGGTTCCCGTGGCTCGGCTCACAGCGCACGCGGATCTTCCTCGGTTACGGGATCTCGCGCACGAAATACGAGCTCTTCGACAACGTCGACGACACCTCGCTCTTCGGTCGGCCCCCGGGGGTCCAGAGCCAGCTCTCGCTGTCGGTCACCCGCAGCACGCTCAACCACCCGCTGTTTCCGACGCAGGGCTCCCGTCAAAACCTGACTTTGGAGCAGAACGGAGGCTTTCTCGGGGGTGACGGGGAGTTCACGCGCGTGCTGAGCGATGGGTCGTGGTGGGTGCCCGTGGGTCAGATCGGCGGGGATCCGAATGGAGGTGCGGGCGGCATTCGCCTGGCGCTCGGCCTCACGCTACGGGGCGGCGCGGTATTCGGCGACGCGAGCGCGTTCCCCTTCGACCGGTTCTTCATGGGCGGCGTGCAGTTCGGACAGAACCTGCGCGGCTACAACGAGACGTCCATCACGCCGCTCGGGTACTTCCCGCAGTCGTCGAGCACCATCAACGAGATCGACCGTGTCGGTGACGCCTTCTTCAGCCTCACGGCGGAGTACGCGGTCCGACTCAGCGACCAGATCGGTCTCGGCTTCTTCTACGATGCCGGAGCGGTCTGGCAAGACCCGGGTCAGCTCGACCCGAGTAGCCTCTTCCGGGGAGCGGGGTTCGGCGCACAGATCGTGACGCCGTTCGGTCCGATCGGGCTCGACTACGCCTACGGCTTCGACAAGAACGTGCCCGGATGGCAGCTACACTTCCGCATGGGGCCCGGCTTCTAACCTGCGCGACTCTGTACTTCCGGCGGCGCCTTCGAGAAATTAACGGGCTAGGGTACGGGTGCGTTCGCCGAGCATCCGGACCGGCGCGGAACACGGGAACAAGCGGGGCCGCGACCGACTACGAGTGTTCGGCGGCACGACACGAAACGGAGTGGAAGACATGCGACGCACCTCATTCGCGCTCATCGCGCTGGCGATCCTGCTCTCGGCGGGAGCCGTCGAGGCGCAGACGCTCAAGATTGCCTACATCAACTCGCAGGAGATCCTATTGAGCGCTCCCGGTGCCGAAGAGGCGCAGGCGCAGTTCGATCAGGAGATGTCGAGTTACCAGGCCGAGATCGCGCAGCTCGAGACCGAGCTACAGAACTTGGAAGCCGCGCTGCAGCAGCAGCAGCTCACCCTCTCGCCAGAGGCGAAGGCGAACCGGGAGCAGCAGCTTCAGGCCAAGTTCCAGGAGTACCAGCAACGTACTGGACAACTGCAGGAGATGGCGAATCAGCGTCGCGCCGCGCTGATTCAGCCTGTCATGGACGAGATCACCGCGGTCATCGAGACCATTCGGGAGGAGGGCGCGTACTCGCTCATCCTCGATGCCGCCGCGGGCTCCATCGTCTCGGCCGATCCAGCGCTCGACCTCACCCAGGAGGTCATCACCCGCCTCCAGGCCACCGGACTCGACGGCAACGATCGCTGAGTCGGACGACGTACCGATGTGAGAGGCCCCCGGAGCGGTTGATTCCGCCCGGTGGGCCTTTCGCTCATTCAGACCCCAGCGCGACACGATCATGACCGAAAACCCGAATCCCACGCCTTCGTCCGCGGCCCTCACGGTGGCGGCGATCGCGGATCTGGTCGGGGGTCGGTGGAAGGGCGACGCCAATCTGGAGGTCCTCGCGCTCGAGCCGGTCGACGAGGCGGGCCCGCGCGATATGGCTTTCCTCGCTGCGCGACGGTACGCCCAGCACGTGCCCGATTGCGCGGCTGCGGCGTACTTGGTGTCCGAGGAGATGGAGAAGCACCTGCCCGAGGACGCGACCCGTGTCGTCGTGTCGGACCCCTATCCGGCAATGCGGACCCTCCTTCAAGTCCTCCATCCGCCGACCGCGTGGACCGCCGGCGTGCACCCCACCGCGATCCTCGGGTCCGACGTCGGGGTTGGGGTGGGCGTGGAGATCGGACCGTACGCTGTGCTTGGCGACGGGGTGTGCGTCGGCGATGGATCCCGTATCGGGGCGCATTGCGTCATCAGTCGGGGTAGCGTGATCGGAGCCGGATGCCGTTTGTACCCGCACGTCGTGCTCTACGAGGAGACGACGCTCGGCGACCGGGTCATCGTGCACGCCGGAGCCCGCCTCGGGTCGGACGGCTTCGGCTACACCTTGATTGACGGCGAGCATATGAAAATGCCGCAAGTGGGACGCTGCATCATCGACGACGACGTGGAGATCGGGGCCAATTCGACAATCGATCGGGGTTCGCTCGGAGACACCCGCATCGGCCACGGCGTGAAGCTCGACAACCTGGTGCACGTCGCGCACAACGTGCACATCGGTGCGCGCTCCCTGCTCGCGGCGTTGGTCGGAATCGCAGGCTCGACCCGCATCGGCCGCGGAGTGTGGTTCGGAGGCCAGTCGGGGGCGATCAATCAGCTCGAGATCGGGGATGGAGCGCAGGTCACGGTTCAAACCGGTGTGACGAGGGACCTGGCTCCAGGGGAGACGGTGAGCGGAATCCCCAGTCGTCCTCACCGGGAGTATTTGAGGACCCAGGCACAGATTTCGCGTCTGCCGAAGTTGGTCGAGCGCGTACAGCGTCTCGAGCTCGACCGCTCCCACGACTCCGACGGTTAGCTTGTCATGGTCCGAAACACGAACGAGGCCCGATGACTCCATCGCGACAGCGCACGATCGGCTCTGAAGTCACACTCGATGGAATCGGCGTCCACTCGGGAGAGTCGGCGAAGCTGACGTTCCGGCCTGCCGAGGTGGACACCGGTGTCCGATTCCGTCGGGTGGACCAAGACGGCGCGACCGAGATTCCTGCCGACGTCGAGTTCGTC
>JAOTVL010000004.1 GCA_029863525.1 Gemmatimonadota bacterium | reverse complement strand
CTGCCACGGCGTGCTCGGGGCGTTCAAGGTCAGTCCGCACGCCTCGGACTTCGACGCGAATCGCGCCTGGCTGCAGAGCCCCCGAACCTGCCTGGCCTGCCATATTGGAAATCCGACCAGGGGAGGTGTGCCATGACCGTGCGACACTTGCTCGCGCTCGTGTTGGTTCTGGGGGTCGCGGTCTCCTGCCGACCCGACGACCAGAGGACCGACGAGCTCGACGTCACCGGAGGCGCACAGGCCCGCGAGAACATGCCGCCCGGGGCGCTCGCTCAGTTGGATAGCGGCAGCGCGGCGTTCCGAAACGACGACTTCGAAGCCGCGCTGGTGCATTACACGCGCGTAACGGAGCAGGCGCCCGAATTCGCCACCGGTTGGTTCGGCGTCTACATGGCGCAGAACGAGCTCGGCAACGCCGACGCGGCCGCCGCCGCGTTGGAGCGCGCCCAGAGCCTCGTCCCCGGAGCGACGTTGATCCACGACTCTTTGCAGGGCGGAGGTTCGATCCCGTGACCGAGTGGCGGAGGGTGCGGTGCCCCGTTCAGGGTCTCTTGGTGCTCGTCGTGTGGGGGTGCGGCCACGACTTCGAGCCGCCGGACCGATCGCGTCGTGTCGCCAACGCCGCGGCTGCCTACTCCACGGAGCTCTTCGACTCGATCGCGTGGGAGAGCCAGGAGAGCCGCGTGCGCGACGGAAACGCGATCTACGCCGAGGACTGCAGACGCTGTCACGGGCAGCTGGGCCGGGGCGACACCGACTACTCGCGAGAGCGCAGACTCGAGGTTCCTTCGCTCGTCGAGGTCGACTGGCGTCTGTCGGATCTCGATGCGCTGAGGCGTGAGATCTACGTCGGGCACGAGACGGGCATGCCGGTCTTCGGCGACGGGGGGCTGACGACGCGGCAGGTCGACGCCGTGGCCGCCTACATCCTCGATGTCCTGCGCCCCGATGTGTTCGGGGCAGAGGGCGCGTAGGGGGTCCTCCCACAAAGCCTTCGGCCCCACCCCGACAGCGCGGCGCGGCACGCTCGGCTCATCTTGCAGGAAGTGTTACCGACACGTCGGCTACGATTCCCGGATGCGGGATCGACATAGATCGTCAGCGCCGCGGTTCGTGCGTTCGAATCGTCGGGTCGTATCGTCCGCGGCTGAAGTGCGTGACGCGGGTGTGTCGTGGCCGAAGCGCGTTGGAAACGGGTCCTCGAGCGGACGTTCACCGGGCCAGCCGGCTCGGTGGGGCGGGTCGTGGTCTCGTGGACCCTCGCGGGCGGCATACTCGGAGGCGGTCTCCTCATTGGTGCGCTGGCCCTGGCGGGCCTCGGCGGCCCCGGGCTTCATCTGCTGCTCGCTCCCGCGCTCTTCCTCGTGGGGAGCACCGTCGGGGTCGTGCTGGGCTGCGTTCTCGCGCTCACCGGTCGGGGACCTGACGTCAGCCGCGGCGAGGCGCTGCGCGGATCGTTGATCGGCGCAGGGGTGGCGATCCTGCTTCTGCCGCTGGGCTGGCTGATCTCGTCCTCCATCACGGTGGGGACCGCCCTCCAGGTCGAGATGAGACTCTCCTGGCTGGCGGTCAGCCTCGGAGGCGCCGGCCTGGGCCTCCTGTGTTGCGCCTGGGCGGTCTTCGAGGGATGGGCCATGATCAAATCGGCGTACAGCCGGTGTCCCCGCCCTCGCTTCGTCGCTGGCTCGGGTCAGGAGGACGGCGTGCGTATCCGCTATTCGCCCGAAGTCCATGAGCTCGTAGCACAGCACCGCGTCGAGCGATCCGTCTAGACCCCGCTCCCTCAGTTGCCCTCGCCCGATGGCTCCAGGCGCCACCACCACTGCGTCGGAAGAGAGCGCTGGCGCGGCCAGACCTCGTCGAGGGTGAGCGACTCGTACAGCCGGCCGTTCTTCATCACGTACGCGATGTCGACCGAGTTCTCCAGGTCGTCGAGGGGGTCGGAGTTCAGGATCTGCAGGTCGGCCAGCTTGCCCACGTCGAGTGATCCGATGTCGCCGTCCAACCCGATCGCGTCCGCGCTCATGAGCGTGGCCATTTGCAGGGCCGTGTGACGGTCCATGCCCCCGGACGCCATCATCCAGAGCTCCCAATGCGTGCCCAGGCCCTGGACCTCGCCGTGCGAACCGAGTCCTGCCTGACCGCCCGCCTCCATCCAACGCACGAGCGACTCGGAATGCTGCACGTGCGGGTACTGATCGGCTCGGTGCCAGGTGGTCTGTTTCCACTTGTCGAGCTCGTCGTGCGGGGTGAAGCGCTTGAGCCGGGCATCATTGTCCAGGTCGACGCGGGTCAGGTAGTACTGACGACCCGAGGGCCCACCGTAGGCCACGATAAAGGTCGGGGTGTAGACCATCCGGCTGAACGCTCCCAACTCCACCACATCTCGGTAGAAGGGACTGATCGGCAGCGAGTGCTCGAGTCCCGCGTAACCGTCCTGGGCGAGCGTCATGTTCATGGTGAAGTTCGAGCCACCCTCCGTGGTCGGAGTCAGCCCGAGCTCGTTCGCCGCCATGATAACCCACTGTCGGATCTTCCGGTCGCCCGCCAAATACTGCTTGATCGTCTGGGTGTTGAAATGGTCAGAGTACCGTCGAAGCACATTACGCGCGTCGGCCAGACTCGAGATCTGGTCCGCCCCGAAGATGCCGGGCCCGGTGGAGTAAATGCGCGGCCCGATGATCTCTCCCGTTTCGACCAGATCGCCGTAGGTGACCACGTCCTCCGATGAAGTCTGCGGATCTCGCTGCGTGGTCACACCGTAGGCGAGTTGCGCCAGGAACTGCGAGATCTGGCTGCGGTGGACACCCCAAGCGACCCACGTGTGCGCATGGATGTCGACGAGACCCGGATAGATGGTTTTGCCCGACATGTCCATCACCACGGCCCCCGGCGGGATCGAGACGGTTCCGCTGGGGCCGATCTGCGTGATCCGGTTGTCCGTCACGACCAGGTCTCCTTGATCGATGACCTCCCGGCCGCGCATGGTGATCAGTCGCGCGTTGGTGAGCGCGATGACACCCTCGGGCCGGTCTTTCTGGACGACGATCTCCACGTCGACGCGAGCGGCCTCGTACACGGGTCTGCCCTCGTCCTCGCTTTCGGCCTCATCCTCGTCGGTGGCTTCTTCGGCCTCCTCCTCGTCTGCTGGAGACGCAGCCTCGGCACGTGCGACCGCGACCGAATCCGCGATGAGGGAGTCGGCCGTCGCGATGTCGTACGAGAAGAAGGACCGCCCGATCGAGTAGTAGGCGGTGGACCCGTCCTGATTCCACCCGATGAAGTCGCCGCCGACGGTGGTCAGGCGGCGGGTCGGCACGGACGACGAGGCGGCTACGGACACGGTTGGCGCCTCCCCACCGACCGGCGGCACCGTGATCAGATAGACGTTGCGGTTTGCTCGGACGATCGCGCGCGAACCGTCCGGCGAGAGCACGACCTCGTCGGGTGTCGGCGCGTTGCCCGGGCCGGGACGCCCGGGCGCCGTCACCTTCACGAGTGTCCGGACGTCTGTGCCGTCATAGCGCATGGAGAGCAATCCCTCCGCGCCCGCCCACGCGTAGATGCGGTCGGGGTCGGGGCCGGCATGGGGAGCGTTGCGACCTTGCTGGGTCGCGCCGCTCCCGACCCACGCGATCCGCTGCGGCTCACCGCCCCCCGCGGGGAGCCAGACGTATTCGAGTTCGGCGGTGGCGCTGTGAGAGCCGAAATCCTCGAGCGTGCGCATGCGGTGCATTCTCGAGCCCCGCGCGGCGACGATGCGCGAGCCGTCGCCCGAGTAGGCCAACTTGTCGTAGAACGCCGACGTCGTCGTCAGGCGCTCGGGGCCGGCGCTACCATCGGAGCGTATGCGCCAGATGTCCCCGCCGGCGGAGTCGTTCCACGTCACGTACGCGACATGACGTCCGTCCGGCGACCAGACCGGGGCGTGTTCGATTTCGGTCGATTCGGTGAGCCGCTCGGCGTCGGAGATGACCGGGAAGCCCTCGTCTTGCGTCCCCGCCGGCTCGGGCAGGTCCGCGATCCAGAGCCGGTCCAGCGCGGTGAAGGCGAGTCGTCTTCCGTCGGGAGAGGGGCGAGCCCCCCGAATCTGGGAGACCGTCAGCCGGCGGTCGTCGATGGGGTAGTCGAACAGCGCCAGCGGACCGAGCTCCTGCTCCACCTCGGCTCGGAACGGAATCTCCGACGCGTCACCCGACGGCACTTCCACTCGCATGATCTTCCCGCCATAGAACGTGACGAGCGCGCTCGCATCGGGTAGCCATGCGGAGCCGGGATACACGTCGCGGTCGCGCGTGCCGCCTCCCTGCGACTCGTCGCGCTGCACGTCCATTACCAGCCACCGCTCCTCACCGGTCGCCAGATCGCGCAGCTTGAGCGCCTCGCGGTCATCGAAGCGCGTCGCATATGCGAGCCATCGGCCGTCCGGGCTCGGCATCGGCCTGAACGCACCGGTGTGCTCGTGCGTCCTTAGCAGAACCTGACCGGTCTCGCGGTCGAGCATCCCGATCTGAAATGGCCCGATCTCGCGAGCTGAGCTTCGCGTCGTATGGTCGGGACCGAAGTCGTCCTTCCACGGATCGATGTCCGCCCGCAGTCCGCCCCCGACGTCACCGCGCACGTTCAGCCAGACGTAGCGATCATCCGGACCGAACGCCGCGCCGAAGTAAGCCGGTGGGGTCGGGCCGCCCTCCTCGCGGTGCCCGGTAACCTGTACACCGGAGCCTCCGTCGACGTGATACAGCCACTGTTGGGTCCCCTTGGTCGACATCACGTACCGCCCGTCCGGCGTCCATACGGGCGACATGTAGCTTTCGCGCTCATCGTCGGTGAGCTGGTGGGCATCGGTGCCATCGACATTGGCTACCCAGAGGTTTTCCGACCCGTCCCGGTCGCTGACGAAGACGATCAGCGATCCGTCAGGCGAATAGCGCGGCTGCATGTCGTACGCCTGACCGCTCGTGATGCGGGTCGCGTTACCGCCCGAGATGGGGATCGTGTACAGGTCACCCAGCAGCTCGAAGACGATGGTCCGTCCGTCAGGTGAGACGTCGAGCGAGATCCACGTTCCTTCGTCGGTCGTGAACTCGAGGATGCGTGTCGGAATCAGCGGCAGTGAATTGGAACGCCGGGCCGCTCTGGCAGAGCTGTCGTTCTGCTCGGCGGTCTGTCCGCTGAGGGAATGAGTGCCCAAGGGTTGAGCGCCGAGGGCGAGGATCAAGATCAGGACACGCGATCGCGCTGCGGACTTCGTGCTCATGGGTTCGTTCTCTGCTTCATGGGAGCCCGTTCGGGTTGGCCGACAGGCCACCAAGCGGCCTTGCAAGAACCCTCGGAACGGGATGCGACAAGGATGTCGGCGCACGATCGCTCCGGCCGACCCGTCGGGCAACGCTCGAGGCGAATTCTCCGGCCTGCGAGCTCCGAGAGACAGGCGTGGAGCGGCTCGCTGACACGACGATGGGGAACGGGACGGACGCGTTTGACGGCCGTGATCGCGGCGGTCCGAGGTTTCCTTGATCCGTCACTCCGAGGCGACATACCTGCCTTACGTCGAGCGCCCGCGCTCCCTCGACGCGCTCGCGGTCGTCCCCGATGACGACGTCGCGCTGGTAACGGACGCCGAGCCGGTGCAGATCTCGGCGGCCAGCGCATCGCATCAGATCTTCGACGTGCTGGGCGTTCAACCGATGCTCGGCCGCGGCTTCGCGAAGGCGAAGATCGTGAGGGGCCCGCCAGATAGGGCGGTATCGGACTGTGCGACGCGACCCCCGAGGTTGACCCTCGGGCGCCCACCGGTAGCTTTCAAGGCTCCCGATCGCTTGTACGCGAAGGGTGAACGCCTCGCTAGCTCAACTGGCAGAGCAACTGACTCTTAATCAGTAGGTTCGGGGTTCGAGTCCCTGGCGGGGCATAGGCCGGGAGTCCGCGGAAGATGCGGGCTCCCGGTTTTTCTGTGTCCGCCGGTTGCGGGCGGGTTGGGTCAGGCTTTGGGTCAGGTTGTCCCACTGGTAGCCATTCCACCGCTGCGGTTCACGGTCCACTCGATGTGCGGGCCCTGAGAGGTTGCAGGCGCTGTTAGCGCTTGGGCGATCAGCCATTGGGGTGTCGAGTAGCGTCGCAATCCTCGTACGTTGCGGCTTACATCTGGGAACCTGGGGTGGGATTCAGAGTCGGCCAGGACACAAGCTTCGGGTCGGCGAAGGCGCGACAGAGAATGCAGCTAATCCGAAGACTTGAGATCGCGTACTTCCGATCCATTTACAAGGAAACAGTGGACCGGCCCCTGGGGACCACGGTCCTATTTGGCCGAAACGACGCGGGCAAGAGCAATGTGCTCCGGGCATTGAATCTGTTTTTCAATGGGCATACGAACCCGGGACAGCCCTTCTCGTTCGAGCGTGATTTCTGCCACGCACGGCGGGCCGAGGCGGACCCAACTAAGAACATTCGGAAGTTCGTTTACGTGAAGGTGTGGTTCACCACGCCTGCGTCCTATCGTCCTTCCCTTGGACGGGAGTTCTGGGTCCGGAAACAGTGGAGCGTTACGCGGCAGGGTGACCCGGTCGTGAGTCATTCGATTGGCGATCCAAGCAAGTATCAGTACCTCACCCGGTTCCTTAACCAAGTCCGGTTCCACTACATCCCTGCCATTAAGGACCGGCGAATCTTCGAACAGCTACTTGCCCAGATCTATGAAGTAGTCGCGAGTCAAGAACAGTTCACCGCATCTCTCGCCGACTTCGCTGGCGCCCTGCAAGAGCGTACCGAGAAACTCACACAAGGCCTGCTGTCAGCCTTGGACGTGAAGAGCGTGATCTCACCTCCCGATGATCTGTCAGACTTGTTTAGATCGTTGGATTTCGAGACCAACACCGAGCAGGGCGATTCGTACAGCCTCACGCTCCAAAGAGGGGACGGTATCCAGGTAAGACACATCCCCGCCATTCTTGCGTTCCTGAGTGATCGCGGTGCCGAGGATTATCACATCTGGGGTTTCGAGGAGCCCGAGAATTCGCTTGAGCTGGCTAACGCGATCGACGAGGCGGAGCAGTTCTGCGAGCACGGTCGGGCGCGCAACAAACAGATCTTCCTGACCAGCCACAGCCCTGCCTTCTTCGCGCTCCGTGAAGACGATGCCAAACGCTACTTCGTGTCGCGAAGTGAAGAGCGGAGCGGTCGACTGACGTCGACCCTGAGGGCGATCTCCGGCGATGAGGCGCCGGGGCAACTAATGGGCGAGACTCCACACTTGCCGGTGATCAGCTCCTATCTCGCGGAAGCGCACGGTCGCATAGAAGATCTGAGAGAGGTGAGCCAGGGCCTGGCAGCGCAGCTGGCGGAGCGAGACCGCTCGATTCTCTTTGTTGAGGGCGAGTCGGACCGGCGCGTGATCACCGCTGCCTGGGATGTCTTGATCGGAGGGGAGCGCCCGTTCGACATCGAGGACGCGTCTGGCACTACGAAGATGGAAAGCCTGGGCCGGGATGGTCAGGTGATCAATCGGTTGGCGCCAGCACGAACCGTTATGGCATTGGTCGATAATGACCACGCTGGGCGGCAGCTATACTCGGACCGTCGTCTAGGAGACGGTGGGAAATGGGTGCGGCACAACTCGAACCGTGTCTATTGGTGCCGGTTGCCGTTCCTCACCTCGTTGTCGACCTACATGACGTCAAAGGGGATCAACAAGGCAGCTTGGCCAGGCAGCCTGGAGAACATGTTCGAGCCTGCGCTCCGGGCAGAGGCCGTTACGGACGGGGCGCTGGCCTTGACGACGATTCCCCATGATGAGCTGTTGGATTCAAAGTGGTATGCCGCGATTCAAGAGCACCTCCCCCCATCGACTGATCCACAGCGCTTTTGGATTCTCCGGGTTGACCCGAACACGAAGCTCTCGTTCGCAGACTGGATCGTTGCTCGGGCGAGGCAGGATCCGACGATTCTGGAGCCGTTCAGACCGTTTCTAGAAGGGCTTCGGGACGAGCTCGATAGGCTGGCTGCGGCCGGACCCGAGGGCCAAGACGACGCGGGGAACGGGTGACCATGGCTCCGGAGTGACCAGCTCACAGAGGAGTCTTCTTTGAAACCAATTCCTGCCGCGACGACCTTTGGAACCGTTCTCGGTGTTTCCGGACAGGCGTAGGCCCGGCAACTTCCGTTGTGCTTTTGGACCTGGGTCGGCAGCATCGCAGCTGACTAATACTGATCAACGGTCACGGGCCATCAATGGGAGAATACGGGCAGGCGGCTCTGGCGGCCGTTGACATGATCGTGCAGGGCGTCGAGCCACAGCCTCGAGAGGCTTGGGGCAAAGCCGTGGTAGCCGTCCTTCGGGACAGTCCCTCATCGCAGAAGAAAAGCTGTCCGCGAGACGCCTTCTTGGGACTTTGTGAACTTGGCGTGGTGGCGGGCGTACCGGCCGGCTTCTACACGTCGTCGGAGAAGAACAAGCTTTACGTCGAAAGGGGGCTGAGGGCCCTCCGATCCGATGCCTTGTTGATCGTTTTCCGACATTTTTTTGGCTTTTCGCCGCGTTCAGCCAGGTGGGTTGTCCTGGGTGTTGTCGGAGGCGGTCAGTCTGATTGCGCGTGCCCTGATGCCGTTGCATTCTGTATCAGGCTCACCCCCAGCCTACAGGTGTGTTCTCATGGTACGTCGTACCGCGACGACGACGACGATCAGGGCGACAACGACAATCAAGGTGAAGACAACGGCTGTCGTTCCGTCCCCCGAGCCCAGCACCTACCTGCTGATGCTCACCGGCTTCATGGGCCTGGGCATCCTGACCTGGCGGCGTAGGGGAGAACTAGCCTAGAAGAACGGGGCCATAGCTCAGACGGAAGAGCGCCTGGTTAGTCCTAACGGGAGGACGGTGGTTCAAATCCACCTGGCTCCACTAATCACAAGAAACCGGCCTCCCACGGGGGGCCGGTTCTTCTTTTTCGGCCTGACGATCACGGTCCGGGCGGCCGGGACGACGTAGCGAACGCGGCTTGCGACGCGCTCGTGGAGGTCGGCCTCGGGTCGCGTACCGACGGCAGGATCTCGGTCGGAGGCTCGTCACCTAGCGGCGCGAGCCCTACCTAGCATCGACATCCGACCGGGCGGCCCCAGGTCGATTTAGGAGCGCGTTAAGACTTAGCTAAGGCCCCGCCTTGTATGTGTCGGCCGACTTTCGTTCCTACCGTGCACTCAAATCCTAGGAGGCGCGCATGATACGCCGCGTGAATCTCATTGGAGTCGCTCTCTCGGTACTTCTGTTGGGCTGTGGCGGAGAAGACCCGGTCAGGCCAAAAACCGTGGCCTCAGTTAGTGTCGTATCGACTACCAGCACGCTCTACTCGATGGGCGAAACGGCACAGCTGACTGTGAGCGCCACCTACACAGACGGCTCGATCGCGACAGGAGTCTCGTACACCTGGTCCTCGTCTGACGAGGCGGTTCTGATGGTTAGTGCTTCCGGTCTCGTCACCGCCGCCGGGGAGAATGGCTCGGCGGAGATTACGGCGATGACCGGGGGAGTGTCAGGCTCCCTGGCCATGGAAGTTGTGACCGGGCCTGAGGGCGGGACGGTCCTCGCTGCCGGCGGCCTGGTCAAGCTCGTCGTTCCACCCGGTGCGGTGTCGGGGGAGATCCAGCTGACGGTCCAGGAGGCCACTTCGTCTCCAGGTAGCAGTTTCTTCGTCGATGGGACTGCTTATGAGTTCGGACCGGACGGCACCGAGTTCAGCGTGCCGATAGAGATCACGATCGGATACGATCGCGCCTCGCTTCCGAATACCCTTGAAGAGGGATTCCTGCGAGTCTACAAAGTGACGCCCGCCGACACCTGGGAAGCAGTTGGCGGAGAAGTCAACCGGGCGGACCAGACGGTGACGGCAGAGGTCACGAGCTTCAGCCAGTACGCATTGCTAGCCCCTCCCGATCCCGCGATCGCGAACACATCTATTCCCTTGGTTTTGCAGGCCGAGACAACATATCGGGACATTCAGTTCTACGGCGTCGACGATCCGTGCACTATCACACGTGACCGAGAACCGATTCTGGATATCTGGATATCCCGCAGCAGGTGCAGCAATTCTTTCGACGGGGACGGCATCATGAGGCCCTCCGTGTACGCTTGGGTGTCAGACTTCTCGGAACAGCTCGTTCCGCCGTTCCATGAGACCGTCACCACCCGTCCCGCCCTGGCTCGAAATTTCTCCGTGGGTGGTCCAGAGGGTGAAACGTACTCCGCCACGGTCAACCTGCAGACGAAGTTCCTGGCCCGGCTTTTTGCCAGCACGCTTGGTGCAGCCTCATACAAGATCAACTTCAGCCTCTATGATGCCACTGCGGGTTCAATGCGGATCGACGAGGACATCGACCAGCGCTCCAAGAGCGGCGGGTTCAAGGTGGTTGCCGTTCAGGGCGTGCCCGTTCCCGTCCCGATACCAGAATGGGAAAAGGCCGAGGTCCCGTATGAGGTGCTTGTGAGAAACGTCCCACTCACGGCTGGGCATGAGTACCTCGCGGTACTGCGTATCACCATGTCGGCGACGAACACGTGGCTGCCATTGTGGTTCTCCCAGGCGACCTTCCGGGAGCCTCTGGGGCCCTTCACCGAGCCCGGCTTCTTCCAACTAGAGGACATGACGATTGAGGTGATCAACTGACCGCCTAGCTGACCGACATCCTGGGCCTCGGGCTCGTCGCGTGGCGGCGTAGCGAGCAGTTGGTCAGCCCGATCTAATACACAGACGAAGCCGTCACTCCTTTCGCGGGGTGGCGGCTTTGTCTTGTCCGCGATTCTCTTGCTGCAGAAGCACGCTCTAGCGTCGGCGACGGCGCGAACACGGCCTCGGTCGGCCCGTGAGCCCTCTGTCAGCGTCGATGGCGCTTGGCGCGCTGTAGCCAGGCTGAGAACGCCGTTCGCGAAGCTCGCTGTGGCCGACCCAATCCATTGGTGGAACTCAATGAGAGCAGAGCCATCATCTGCCTGGCTCACCCACTTGGTCTAACTCTGCTGCATGAGCGTTCCAAGGACCCCGGAATCGGCCACCAACTCCGGCCCTGATGTCCGCTCCAGATCTAACGCCACATCCGGCCTCCAGGTCATGGCCGGTCGGGCCATGGGGCGCCTCATGCGCGGCCCCAAGTCCGAGTCCCGCGGTTAGACGGCGTCCAGTCTCTGCCGTCGCGTCGTGCTACTTATAGTCTGTAGACCCGTGACCGGCGTCGGTGGATGATGCTTCCGCATGAACGACAAGCGAGTGCGGCAAGTGATCGGACGCACAATCCGGGAACATCGCCTGAAGTGCGGGCTTACCCAGGAGCAGCTCGCAACGCGGGCTGGCCTTCACCGGACATACGTCGGAGCGGTCGACGCCGGCGTCAGCGGCTTCACCACGTCGAGGTGACTCAGAAGCACGAGCTCCCCAGTCGTCGCGACGTCGCTGTAGTCGTACTGGTCGAGGCCGTCGGGACCGACCACGATTGCCAACGGCGGAATGAGTATGACATCGTAAGTCTCGTTGCTCGTTTCAAACGCGAGCAGGTCAATGTTCATGGGGTCGGTCACGTCATATACCTTGAGCCCGGCGACGCCGTCGCACACGAACAACGTCGAGCCGTCAATCCCCAGACCGAAGGGTCCCTGCATCGAGTAGCTTTCGACCATCAGCGGATCCGTGAGGTCGGCAATGTCGAGGATGTCGAGCCGATTCACGCCCCCCCCGCAGAAGCTTCCCGCCCTCAGTGTCACGTAAGCATAGTCGCCTTGGGCCACCACGGGATCGCAGCTGGTGACGTGCGCAAACTGGGAGAGCCTCGTCGGGTTCTCGGGGTCGGTGTTGTCGTATATGAACATCCCCGTGGTGGATCCAATGAACAGTTGGTTCCCGTACGGAAATATCGTTTCGATGCCCCAGCCGACGTCGACCGTGCTCCAGAGACTTGGATTGACGGGATCGTCAATCCGCACGAGCTGGATGTACGAATCGTGAAGGGCGTACAGGAAGGGTTCGACAATGGTGAACCGGGCCATCGATCCGCCCGTGCCGGTCGCGTCTGAGCGGTTCGTGGCTGTGGGGGCAGCAACATCGAATATGAAATCCCTGCGCTCGCGCTCGATTAGCGTCTGCTCCCATCCCACGACAACGCCGAGGCTCTCATCGGGAGTCTCGACGGGGCTGCCGGCGACGAAATCTCCCTGGAGCCAGGGCCAGGGGGTCATGTACGGAAAGGCGTCTTCGATCCGTGCGACCTCAACGGCATTCAACGGGTCGGCGATGTCGATCGCTACGAGGTCGACATAGCTGTCGGAGTATAGGGTGGTGCCCTGTATTGCCATGTCGACGTTGCCTGGGATCGGGATGAAGGCAATCCTCTGCGGCGAGGACGGGTCGGCATTGTCGATGACGTGGATTCCCTCGTAGAGCTCGTTGACGTAGATGTAGCTGTCTTTGACGTAGATCTTGCCGGTTATGTCGATTTCTACGGGAGCCACCGCCGTGACCGGCGTTCGGAGCTCCGCATAAGTGAGGTAGATCGGCGAGAACCCCCATACTCGCTCAGTATCTGAGCAACCGGTAACACCGATGAGTGTTGCCGCGGCGATAGCTACCGCGGCGCAGACGGGCGACGCCCAACCGACTTTTCGCATTTTCGCACGCTCCCTGGTCACTAGGGTTCCACTCTAGCGTCGTGGCCAGCCCGATTCCACGGTGGTTGGCCTCATTGGTGCGACGCTCCATTGTGGAAACGACGGAGCCCTGCTCCGTGTGACATGGAGCAGCCCGGCGGCTCGACTTCGTTGCAGGCGCTCACGGAGATCGGCCGATGTGCGCGTACGTCCGCTGGGTCACGGCTATGTCGCCCTCCTCCAGCGCGTCCGTCTGGATGAAGCCCGAGGCGCACACGTTGCAAGGCGACACGTAGTGATAGGGGCGATCCCGGGCTTCCCCGAGCACGATCACGTCCCGACCCGCGGGCAGTAGATCGATCACCGCGGCGCCCGCCGTCGGCTCCTCGAGAAGGGGGGCGTCCCTGCTGAGGACCCGGACGCCGATCGGGGTCAGGTCCACCCAGCTCCCGCGCACGTCGACGGCGGTGCGGACGTAGGCAGTCCCGTCCCAATCGTAGTACGTGAGCTCGTCGCAGGGGCGCGTGCCCCCGCATCCTCCACGGAGTGAGCCGTAGGACGCCCCCGAGGGGGCGGCGAGCAGCTCCACGCCGGGTGCGTCCAAAACGTTCAAATATCCGATCACCTCCCACACGCCGGCCCGTCCAGTGTAGAGAGGCGAGGGGCATCCGAGGCTGCCGCACGCCAGCACACCGGGGGCGCCGTCGCACGTGTAGTTCTCCGCAACGTCCATCAGGTACTCGGGAACGCCGTCCCGATCGACGTCCAGAGACCAGATCCACGACTCCGTCTGGGGGACGAGCTCGCCGAACTCGCTACAGCGCTCGATGGGGTCCCGGAGGGCGACGGGGAGAAACGATGGGCAGCCCGGCTGTTCCCCTTGGAGCGCGTCGCCCGCGAGCCGGAGACAGAGTGCGAGGTCCACGCCCGGGACCAGTCTCGCCCGGTCGACCACGACGGGAGCATCCGAGGAGTCGTGGGTCGTATCGGATTCGGGTGGGTCTGCGCACGCGAGGAGGAGGAGGCCGGAAAGGAAGGCGGCCGGCGCTCCAGCGATCGGCGCGGACGAAGGTGTGAAGGGGTTCACGTGGCCGTTTCCACCGTGGAGGGGAGCCGCGACGGACCGGGCAGCCGCGAAGCTCGGGGCAAGATCCGCGGGGACCGGCCGTGTCCGCAAGGTTCGGGCGCACCGCGGCTACACAACACCCTCCCACGTCCAGACGCGCCGATTGACTCGATGATTGAGATCGTCTCCGCGATTCCGGGGACCAACTCGTACGAGGCAGCGAACGCGGGCTACTCAGGGCTAAACGCGGCCGGTGACCTGGACCTGATTCGGAACCCCGAACTGCGAAGGGAACTGGTTGTTCCATTTCGAGGACCGGCGGGCAGCGATGGAGGAGCTGAACGAGTGGATCCTCGACGCGGAAGTTCGTTTGTGGGATCGAATCGGTCCCCACATTCGCCACGACACAGCGGCGCGCCGGCTCGGCCTGCGGCAGGTAGACTGAAGACAACCAACGGCTCGGCCGCTTCGCAGACAGAACTTCGAAGGGGATCCGCGGCCGGGCACCATCCCTCAAGACATCTTGACCCCGCCCAACCGACAGCGGACGTTGTTCAGGGAGGCACGGTCACTGTACTCGTCGACGAGAGCCAAGCCCGTATATGACCGGATTCGGGCAGTTGATCCACGAGATCCACCGCCGCTCGCTGTGGCAGGTAGTCGGCGTCTATCTCACCGCGAGCTGGGTGGCGCTCCAGGTCGTCGAGACCCTTACCGATAGCGTCGGCCTGCCGGAGTGGGTTCCGGGAGCCGCGATCGCGATCTTCGCCATCGGCTTCCCCCTCGTCGTGGCCACTGCGTTCGTCCAACACGGCCACGCCGATCCGGACGCCGGGCCAGGTCCCGAGCCCAGTGCATCTGTCGAATCGCACGCATCCGCCGTCGAGCCGGGCGCGGCCGTCGCCCACGGGCCGGTCCCCGTGGGGACCCCGTCCCGGACGCCACATCTGCTCACCTGGCGGAACGCCGCCTGGAGCGGCGTGGGCGCATTCACCCTTCTCGGACTCATCACGGCCAGCTTCCTCGGCATGCGATCGCTCGGGATCGGACCCGCGGGCTCCCTCGTGGCGCGCGGCGTGCTTGATGCGGAAGAGGAGCTCGTCCTCGCGGACTTTCAGAGCTTCACCGACACGACGCTTGCGCGGACGGTGACGGAGGGCCTGCGACGCGCTTTGGCGGAGTCCTCGGTCCTTCGGTTCATGGATCCGTCCGCGATCGAAGTGACTCTGCGTCGCATGGAACGCGACCCGTACGGCACGGCGATCGATCGCCCGACCGCGCGAGAGATCGCAACGCGAGAGGGCCTGAAGGGCTTCGTCGCCGGCGTCGTGGACAAAGTCGGAACCGGGTATCTCTTGTCGGCGGACCTCGTCATCGCGGAGTCCGGCGACATCGTGCTTTCGCACCACGAGACGGCGAGCGACGACTCCGAACTGATCCCAGCGATCGACCAGCTCGCGCGCCGCTTCCGCAAGCGGGCCGGCGAGTCGCTCCGGGATGTGAACGCGAGCCCCCGACTCAGTCGGGCCACGACGTCCTCCCTGGACGCGCTCAAGCTCTACGTCGAAGGATCGTGGGCCGAGAATGTGGAGGGAGACCGGGCACGCGCGATGCGGCTTCTCCAGGAGGCGGTAGCGATCGATTCGACGTTCGCGCACGCGTGGCGCAAGCTGGGGGCTCTGCACTACAACCTGGGGGAGCAGACGCGACACCTGGAGGCTGCCGCCGCGGCGGTGCGCCACTCCAGCGGGCTGCCCGAGCACGAGCGGGCCGATCTCCGTGCCTATTACGCCTACGCGATCCGTGACTTTGAGACGACGATCGCGGAGTACCGACGAGCCATCGAGCTGAGTCCCGACTCATCAGGAACCTGGGCCAACCTCGCCATCGCGTACGAGCAGCTCCGCCGGTTCGAAGAGGCCGAGCACGTCACCGACCTTAACTTCGAGATGGTCGAGGCCAGGGGCGGAACCGTCACGAATTGGATCAGCCACCAGAATCGCATCCGCGAAAAGTACGCGCTCGGGAAGCGCCACGAGGCCGTGGCGGCGCTGGCAGAGGCCCGCGCCGCCAATCGCGATTCGGCACGCTGGGACTTCGTAGCGCTCAGGTTGGCTCAAGCCGATGGCGACTTCGGAAGGGCCGATTCCCTGGCGGTGGCCCTTGCGGACCCGTATTGGCTCGCCAACCTCGCGTGGATGCGTGGAAGACTGCGGGAGGCGGAGGACCATTATCGGCGCCTCATGGCCGGGCAGGCGGAGCGCGGATTTGGACGGTGGTACCTGGTCAACGCCACGGAGCTCGTCCGCCTCCGCGCCGACGGGGGGGACCGCGAAGGGGGGCTCGCGATCCTGGAAGAGGCGCTCGCACACTTCCCCATCGATTCGATCGATCGGGCGGATCGACCCTACTTCGACGTCGCTGCCGCCTTCGCACGCGGAGGGAGGCCGGACGAGGCTCGCCGCTGGCTTCGCACATGGGCGGAGGAGGTTCCGCCCGAGCTGAGGCGAGACCCAAAAGGTGCGGGGGCAGCTTGGGCCGAGGCAGAGTTGGCCCTTTCGGAGGGACGGGCGGCGGAGGCGTTGACGCAATTCCTAGAGTGGGACACGAAGGCGCAATTCATGTGCCCGATCTGCCTTCTCGACGAGATCGGACTGGCGTACGACCGGGCCAGCGTCGGAGATTCGGCGATCGCTGTGTACGAGCGGTACCTCGAGACTCCCTGGTGGTCCAGGCTGTATGACGACGCCCGTGCTCGGGGCCCCATCCTCGAGCGACTGGGTCAGCTCCACGAGGAGCGGGAGAATCTGGAGAAGGCCGCGCTCTACACCGCGCAGTTCATCGAGCTATGGGCAGACGCGGATCCGATCCTTCAGCCTCGGGTCCAGGCCGCGCGCGAGCGACTGGAGGCGATCCGGGCCCGAAGCGGCTGACCGCCCCCAGGTTCCCTCCGGACGACTCGTGCGCCGGGGCCGGGGTACGCACGGACCGTTTCCGGCCGTCGCCTGCACCAACGAGAGGTGTCGCGTAGCGGGACACCTTGTGTCGCGCGAGAGCGTCGGTCATCTCATTGCAGGGCCACGGTTAGCCCTACGGCAAGAGCAGGCGGGCGCTGTCTGCAGGAAGTGCCTCCGGCCCCTTGCGCACGCAGAGGCATCCGTTTGGCGATGCAGCAAGGACGCGCCCCGAGCATCTCGCGCTCGCGCGCTCTATCCCCTCGCTCCTCACGCCACTGGTCTACCCCCAGCGCCACGAGCACCCCCGCCACGATGACTCAGCATCCGACTCACTGCGCTTTATCCGGAAGCAGACGACGACGACGACCGACGTTTCACGGGCGCCTCGTGAAACATCGGGGTGTTTCATGAAACACGCGGCACGGCCCCCGAAGACGCGGAAGTCCGCGTGGCTGGGAGCGGAATCACACGGCACGGCTTCTGCCAAGGAAGTATCGGTAGTTTCTGGTTTCTCCGTCAACGGAGGTGTGAGATGACGAGAAGAGCGGTTCGAACACTCCCTGCGGTCATGCTTGCGACGTTCGTCGTGCTTGTCGCGGCTGCATGCGAGTCACACGTTCTCGATCCCGACCCCGGGCTGGACGTGCAGGCCCAATTCGCCAAGGGTGGAAAGAAGAAGGGGCCACCAGCGGAGCCACCGCCACCTCCGCCGGAGCCCGAACCCGACTACGCATGGTACGTGGAGTCCGTCGACTACGACTACGATCCGCTGTACCGCTTCGGCATCGAAGGGGATCAGGTCCTCCTGCGCACCGACCCGACCGTGACGAGCTGGGGTGAGGACTACTGGGGATACTGGGACGAGCCGTACGCGATGGTGGACAACGAGGTCGCCTACACGATCGGGCTGACCCACACGACGTACACCTTCGACCCTCTATCCGGTGGGGGCTTCGACGTGTTCAAGAGGCTCATCGTGACGCCCTACAGCAGCAACGGGGTGCCTGACACCACGTTCACGCACGTCGGCATCTTCGACCCGGAGGGTTGAATCAAGCGCGGGAGACCATCTTGGCTCGTTCTATGATTTCGCTCTTGGTGGTGGCGTTTCCTATCGCATGTGGAGGCGACACGACTCGGGCTACAGAGACCATCACTGCGATGGGAATCACGTTGGACTTCCCCGCGGAGTTGCACCTCGATCAGGCTCTACTTGATCAGGGGGGTCCGATTTCTATCGACAACTTCGGCGGCGCATACGCACAGGGCGGATTGGCACCTCAGGGCGGTTTCGTGGTCAATATTGCGGCGACTCAGCTTCCTCCGGATTCGATCACGGAAGTCATCAACAGAGACCTGCAAGGCGTTGCCATCGAGTTCGTACGGGACGCGGCAGTGGGGGGCGAGGCTGGGAAAGAGGTTGCCTACACCTATGCACTTGGCCCAGCCAATGCGTCGAGAGACCTCGTGGTGTACGTCCCCCACGGAACGCTGCTGTACAAGTTCTTTCTTTCCTATCGGGTCAATGACCCGGGCGAAGCCACATTCGTCGCAACCTTTGAGAGCATCTTGAGCAGCGTGCGTTTCGAGCTGTAATGGGGCGGGCCGGCCATTGAGATCGCCTCGACCGCGGCGAACGAAAATTTAGACGTCCGGTAGACCAACCACTCCGGACGGCTGCCCACTAGGGCAGGATCACCTCGAGTGGCCACAGCACAGCGCGCGGCGTGGACTGGACCCCGACTACCCAACCAGTCCCCAGCCGCCCCCATCTCGAGTCGCCCCAGCAAAAGGCGCGGCCCGCGAGGCTGACTCCGCAGGCGTGCCGCCATCGCATGGAGAGCGTTCGGAAACGGACGCTGTGGTCGATGCGCACGGGCGTTCTCGAACCGGGTTGAGCCGTTCCGTGGGTGGACGTTTCGTTGCTGCCCCAGCAATAGGTGTCCGAGGCCGTGGTCCTGGCACACGTGAAGCCGATGGTGTGAAGGAAGTTCAGGTTTCCGACATGGACCCGCTCGAACCTCACGGAGCTCGCGACCGGAGCCGGACTCGGACGGCTCGTGAGCCCCCCGTCACCCAGCTGCCCATCGTCGTTCGAACCCCAACAATGAGCGATTCCATCCGAGGTCACGCCGCACGTGTGACCCAAGCTCGCCGCGAGTGACGTCAGCCGGGGCTCGGTGATCCGAGACACGCCCGTCAGGAAATCGGGGACGCCCGCCTGTCCTTTGACGTCGAATCCCCGGCATAGGACCACCGCGTCTCCCGACGGATCGAGGCCGCTGGCGCACGTGTGGACCGCTCCGGGCGCGACCGATGTCGCTTCTGTGAGCGAGAACGGTGCCGTCGGAGTGGCGAACTCGCTGGGCGTCGTGCCCCGAAGCTCCTTTCGGATCTGCTCGGAACGGTTGCTACCCCAACACAGAACGGCGCCGCCGGTCGTGATGCCACACGAATGGAAGGACCCGGCTCTAATCGAAGCGAACCGTTCTGCGGACCCGATCGGCGTTGGCTCAGGCGTGTTGAGAGGTGCCACGTCTCCGAGCTGGCTGTAACTGTTGTTGCCCCAGCAGAATGCCGCGCCGGCCAGATCGAGTGAGCATGTGTGGTCGGCGCCGCTCGTCAAGGCACTCGCTCGATGGGCCCGAGCGTTCGCTCGGTCGAGCACCATGGTGGGCCGGGGGACGAGTGGAGCGTCTTGTCCGGTCTGTCCAAACTCGCCATCGCCCCAGCAGTACACGACCCCCTCTGGCACGACCTCGCCCTCGCGCGTCGCATGCTCGCCCGCGATCCCGCAGGTGTGCGCGTTTCCCACGGAGATGTCCATGAACGGGAGGAACACGTCCAACGGCTCGGTCTCGATCTCGACGGAGCCGAAGCTCGCTCGGAGGCGCGCATCCTCGATGCCGCCGAGGACCCGCAGGTCGTCGAAACTCACGATACCGTCCGTCGGCACGAGGGATGTCGTGCCGTCCAGGGGCGGGAGGGAGGCGGTGTCGTGCACGAGCTCCACGGAAATGGGGAGGCCGCTCTCGACCCGGTTGCCGAACACGTCCATCAGCGCCACCTCGAGACGATCCAGCGCCGCCCCGATCGCGACATCCGAGGGCGTTGCGAGGAACGCGAGGGCGCCCGGTCCGGCCGCGACCACGTCGAACGAGCTGCTCGCGACCGCCGTCAGCCCCGGGCTGGTGGCGGTCAGAACGTATCCGCTCGCCGCCCGCTCGGTGGAGAGGTCCTCGAACACTGCGACGCCAGCCACCGCGTTCCGAGCCGCCGTGCCCTGCAGGACGGCTCCGCCGGGACCGGAGAGCGTCAGCGTGACCGTCGCAGACGAAGACGGGTCCCGGGCCCCGTCGCTGTCGAGGACCTCGACCTCCACCGCCGGGGCGAAGGCCTCCCCGGCCCGCACCGACGCGGGCGGGGTGACGAATCGCAACGCGGATGCGACCGGGAGATCGGTGGGGCCGCCAGCCGGGCCACACGCTGACGCCGCGAGGCACAGCGCTGGTAACACAGCCATCCACGACCGTGCGTGTCGTTGGCGCATGAGAATTCGCTCCTGTGTCATCGAAGGCTCCTTGGCACGGCGTTCTTCCACCCATTCAGCGTCGAAACGGCCGAGCGGGGACACGAGCCCGCCTAGGGCAGGACCACCACGGTGGGCCACAGAATGGGCAGAGGAGTCTTGACCACCACCGCAGAGACGATGTCCAGGCCGACCTCTCCGAAGGTGTTGGAGCCCCAGCAGTAGGCCCTCCCGGATGTGCTGAGCCCGCACATGTGGTCCCGACCGGCCGTGATGCGCGCGAAGGACACGCTCGCCTCGATTCGGCTCGCGTTCGTCGCAGCCCGGACCGGAAGTGCCGAGCTCGCCGGAGACGTGACGCCGAAGACATGTCCGGAGTTCTCGCCCCAACAGTACACCTCTCCCTCCGCCGTCAGGGCGCAGGTGTGGCCCGTGAAGGAGGTGCCCGTCGAGGCTCCCGCGACGATCTCGGCGAACCGCAGCCCGGTGTGCACCGTGTCCGGGAACGCCCTGAATCCGCCCGCGATTCCGTCACCGAGCTGACCGCCCTCGTCCGCTCCCCAGCAGTGGGCCTCCCCTTCCGCCGTCAGTCCGCACGTATGCGTCCAAACGGTTGCCAACGTCATGAGGTCGGGCTCCGAGGTCGACCACACACCGGTGATCGGGTCCGGAGTACCGATCTGATCCGACCCGTTGAGCCCGCGGCACGTCACCACGGCGTCGCTTTCCGGCGGGGTGCCTGTGGCGCATGTGTGGTCGGGGCCCAGGGCCACGGCCCAAGCTTGCGAGAGGTTGAACGGTGCAGTGGGCGTGGAGAATTCCCTGGGCGTCGTCCGCGTGAGATACCGGATCTGTCCGTCCTCGTTGTCACCCCAGCAGCGCAACTCGCCCATCTCGGTGATCGCGCACGTGTGGTCTCCACCGGCCTCGATCTCCCGGAAGCGCTCGCTCGAGCCGATCGGCGTCGGAACGGCCTCCAGGCTCGATACGACCACGCCGAGCTGTTGGCGGTGATTCTGTCCCCAGCACACCGCCTCCCCGGAGAGGTCGATGGAGCACGTGTGGCCTCGGCCGGCCGCCACGGCCTTCGCCTGGTACGCCGCCCCGCTTGGGGCGACGCGGACGACTTGCGGGCGTCCGACCGTCGGGCCGGCTCCGGCGGTCTGTCCGTACTCGTTGTACCCCCAGCAGTAGACCACGCCGGGCGGAACGTCATCGCCCGCCGGAGTCGCATGCTCATCAGCGATGCCGCACGTATGCTGGCTCCCGGCGGTGATCTCGGTGAAGGGCAGATAGGCGTCGAAGAGTCCGCTCTCCGTCTCCAGCGCACCGAACGTCGCGCGGAGACTGAGGTCCCTCCCACCCGAAAGCATGCGAAGGCTCGCGAAGTCCGCCACTCCCGCCACGGGTGCGGCGGAGCCGAGGCCCCCCAGCACGGCTGGGTCGCCCGCGGGATCGAAGAGCAGTTCGACGGACACCGGGTCGGCACTCGTGATCGGGTTCCCGAACGCGTCTTCCACGACGACCTCGAGGTCGCCCATCTCCGCACCGATGGCGACCTCCGACGAGACTCCACGGAACTCGAGAGAGACCGCGGCCGCCGCGACGACGTCGAACCCAGCGCTCACCGCTGCCGCCGCGCCCGAGGCCGTCGCGGTCAGCGAGTAGCCGGTGCCGGCCCGCTCGATCAGCAAGTCGTCGAACATGGCGACACCGTCGACCGCAGCGACGGTCTGCGTCCCGTCAAGCACGGCGCCGGGGGATCCACCCACCAGCTCCAGCGCCACCGACCCCGACGCGGAGGTGTCGCGCGTTCCGCTGGGACCGCGGATCTCGACTTGAACGCTCGTGAGCGTCTCACCTGCTTCGGCCGAAGATGGACTCATCACGAAGGCCAGCGACGGTCCGTCGGGCACGTCCTCCGGCCCACTCGGGTCGCCGCAGCCGAGCGCGATGAGGCAAACGGCGGTCGTGACGCCTCGCGTCGCGGTGAGAAGCGACTGCCGTGTTCCGTGGTGTGCGTGCTGCATGGTGTCCTCCGGTTGTGATGCTCGTCACCCTTCAAGCGTCGAATCCGGAGAGGGGGGCCAGGGCGCTCGCGGTCGAGGCTGCGCTTGCAGCAGCCGCCCCCAGCCAGGCAGGTTCCATCACGTAAGGGCTGAGGGGGAGGACCGCGCATGAGCTTCGATCGAGAGGACCCCGGGGCGGTGACCACGCTGGTCGCTCGCTGGCAGGGCGGTGACGCGTCCGCGGAGGAGGCCCTCTTTTCTGCGATCTACGACGAGCTTCGCACCGTGGCGACGCAGCTCATGCAGGCCGAGCGCTCGTCACACACGCTCCAGCCCACGGCGCTCGTGCACGAGGCGTACCTGAGATTGAACGCGGCGGAGCTCGAGGTAATGGACCGAGTTCACCTCCTGGCTCTGGCAGCCCGTGTGATGCGGCGCTTTCTCGTCGACCACGCACGAGCCCGAGGGAGAGGGAAGCGCGGCGGCGGCGCGCGACACATCACGCTCGACGCGGAGCACGCGAGCGCATCGGCCGAGCCCCTCGATCTTGCGGCCTTCGATGCTGTGCTCACCCGGCTCGAAGCCCTCGACACGCGGATGGCGGAGTTCGTCCAACTCCGCTACTTCGCGGGGTTGACCAACGACGAGATCGCCCAAGTCGCGGGGGTATCGACCCGCACCGTGAAACGCCAACTGCACATGGCGCGGGCCTGGATCAAAAAGGAGTTGGAGGCAGAGTAGGTGGCAGGAGGGTGACGTTCGCGCAGGCCCATTGGCCCGTTCGGGCATAGACGACGCTGTTACGGGGAGTGCCCCGTCGACATTTGGAGATGGCCGTGGACCCGAACCACTTCGCCAACATCGAGCGACTGTTCGCCGAGGCTTTGGATCAATCCGACGCGGACCGAGCGAGCTGGATGAGAGCCTTGCAGGAATCTGAGCCGGATCTTGCCAGGGAGGTGGCCCGACTCCTCGAACATCACGCGGAGGATGACGAGGGATGGCCGGACTTGGCGCAGGCGATTCTGGACGGAGTCTCCCGAGCCGAGTGGACTGGGTCCTCGGGTGCGGGGTCGACTCCGGCCTCTCTCGGTCCGTATCGCATCCTGGACGAGCTGGGACGAGGGGGGATGGGACGCGTATTCCTGGCCGAGCGCCCCGACATCGGAAAGCGAGTCGCTCTCAAGGTCGTGCGGGGTCCGTTCATCTCCGACGATCAGGTGCGGCGTTTCGAGCGTGAGCAGAGGATTCTCGCGCGGCTGGAGCACCCGGGCATCGCACAGCTACACGACGCCGGCGTCGCCGAGGAGGGAGCTCCGTACTTCGCCATGGAGGTCGTTCACGGACGACCCATCACCAGGTTCTGTTGGGAGGATAACCTCGGTCTGGAAGATCGACTCGCGCTCTTCCTCGAGCTCTGTAGTACCGTGGCCTATGCGCACAGGAACCTCGTTGTCCATCGCGACATCAAGCCGGGAAACGTCCTGGTTACCGAGGATCGGCGGGTCAAGCTATTGGACTTCGGGGTCGCCAAGCTGCTCGACGTCGGGAATGAGCGTGAAGCGACGCGGGCCGGCACCCGGATCTTTACTCCCTCGTACGCTTCGCCCGAGCAACTTCGCGGGGAGCGCGTCACCACCGCCACGGACATCTACCAGTTGGGCGTCTTGCTGTACGAGCTTCTGTGCGGGGTGGCTCCGTTCGATGTGAGCACGCTCACGCCCGCGGACGCAGCGCGTGTCGTCGGCGAGGAGGTACCGCCTCCCCCCTCCTCCCGAAAGGAGCGCGGCCTCGGGTCGGACACGCTAGGGGATCCGACCAGTCCGACGCGGACCCTTCGTAGGGTTCGCGGCGACCTAGACCGGATCGTGCTCAAGTGTTTGGAGAAGGCCCCGAGTAGGCGGTACGGTACAGCCGACGCGCTTTCCGACGACATCCGCCGATTCCTCGACGGGCGTCCGGTCCTGGCCCGACCCGGTGGTCCGGTGTACCGGGCGCGGAAGTTCGTGCGTCGCCACCGAACGCTCACGACGGCGGCCCTGCTCGCCGTTGGGTACGCGCTCACGATCACAGGGCAGAACCGGATCGTGACGCGCGAACGCGATCGCGCGGCCGAGGCTGCGGAGGAGGCGAGCGTGCAGGCGCGACGCGCAGAGCGTGTGACCGATTTCGTGGTGGGGCTCCTTTCTTCCGCGGATCCCTATCGCGAGCCCGATCCTTCGGCCAGCGTGCAGGAGCTCCTGGCGCGTGGGGTGTCGGAGGCTGACGCCCTGGGAGGCCAGCCGGCGGTGAGGGCAGCGGTGCTGGAAGCGATCGGCACGACTCAGTACAACCTCGGCCTGCACGACGAGGCGGAGCTCGCGTTGCGAGGAGCGGTCGACCTATATGATTCGATCGGGCCGACGGAGGAGGGTGCCGAGCTTCGCGACGTCGCCGTTCAGCGCCTCGCCGAGAACCATCTCGCACGCGAGGAGTACGCCCAGGCCGTTGAGCTTTTTCGGGCCCTGCTTCGACGGCGGGCATCCTCCCCTCCCGACGCCCTGTACCAACGCGGCCTATCCGGGCTCGGCAACGCCCTCCATCTGCTGGGCGACGCCGAGGGTGCAGACAGCGCGTGGAGCGCCTGGGAATCGTTGCTCGAAACCGACCGCGTCGCCGACCCGGAGCTCCTCCGGAGCCTGGGCCGACTGGGCGTCATCCGTCGATACCAGGGGGATCTGGAGGGGGCCGAGCGGCTTCTCCATGATGCCGCGGGCATGTCCACCGAGCTCCTGGGAGCGGAACACCCGGCGACCGGTGAATCGCTGCAGGATCTGGCGAACCTGATGATTCAGCTCGGCGACACGGTCGGAGCCGACACGACGACGCTTCGAGCGACCCGGATCGCCCGAGCGACGTTCTCCGAGACCAGCACCGAGGTGGCCTTCGCGATGCAACAGCGGGCGACGGCGTTGGAGTGGCGGGGCGAGGTGGAGCAGGCCGAGTCGCTACTGCGCGAGGCCGTCGAGATCGAGTATTCGCTCCCGGACAACGGACTCAACTGGGCGACGCGGGCGGCCGCGTTGGGCGAGTTCCTTCACCGCCGAGGGGAGTTCGCAGAGGCGCGCGCAGTCCTGGAGCAGGGCACCGAGTGGTTCGCGACTAACTTCGGTCCGGATGCGTTGATGACCGTGTTGCGGGAGGGGGCGCTCGCTCGTGTCATGATCGATTCGGGCGACTATGATGGGGCCGAAGCGATCCTGCGCTCCGGACATTCCCGTCTTCTGGCGACGCGTGGTGAGGACGACCCGTACGCCGCACAGCTTGCGGCCTCCCTGGTGAGCCTCTATGAAGCATGGGGCCGGCCTGAGTCGGCCGCTGCGTACCGGTAGCGACCGCCCGAACCGTCGAGTCGAACACGTCTGGGAGGCCGATCGATGGACCCCACCATGCCGACGAAACCGAAGCACTGGAGGAGGTACAAAGGAGCCAGCGTGGCGATGTTGGCGAGCTCGGCCGGGATGAGCGAGGGGTCGGATGATCCCAACGGATGAACACCCGGCGAGGCCGGTCCTCGAAAGGACTCGCGCTGGGGCACTGAGTCGCGCCCCCTCATGAGCAGCTCCCCTGCTGTCCCGACACGACCCGGAAGTCGTCGAACGCGATGCGTACCTGCTGGCCGATGAAGAGGCTCTCGTGCGTCCACGCGGCCAGGTGGACGTTCACTTCAGTGGCCGACCCGGCGCCTGAGGACTGGAGCACGGCCCAGTCCGTTCCGGACCAGTAGTACGACGTTAGCGTGCTCCCGATTCGGGTCGCGCGCAGCATGCCCGACTGGTCGGAGGTCCCAACCGTGACGATCGTGCCTCCGGCCCCGGAATGGTCAGCGGCATAGGACTCCTGACCGGTGAATTCCCCGGCGGCAAAGCTCACCCGCTCGGCGGCCCCAACGCTCACGTGGAGCGCCGCGCGCACGCCGGACTGAGCCGGCCAGTCCAGGACCTCGTAGTCCACCTGAACGTCGAAGTCGCCGGTCACGGTGCACCGGGTCTTCGCGCTCCCCCACGGAGTCGAGGCAGTCAGGGCGGCGGGGATCGTCACCTCCATGCGGGCGTTGAGCTCCGCTGCCGTGCCGCCCCCGGTTTCCACGAACGTCCACTGGGTGGAGTCGGTGGCGTTGTCGTCGAAGTCGTCAGCGAGCGGCAGGTGGAGGATCGCGACGTCGACGGTGGCAGGCGCGCTGGTCGCCTGATTCCCAGACGCATCGCGCGCTACGGCCGTGTAGCTCTGGAGGCCGTTATCCGCGGCGGTGAGAGCGATCGGGAGCTGGTACGGTGCGCTGGAGGCGGTTCCCAGGGACGTCGCGCCCTCCCGGAACTCCACGGACGCGACCCGGTCGCTGTCCGAGGCCGTCGCGACCAGCATGACCGTGCCGTCCGCCGTGAGAGCGGCTTCGGACGCCGTGAGCGTGACGGTGGGTGGGGTGGCATCCACCGGGTCGGACGGGCTCGATGCCTTCCCGCTGCACGACGTGCCGAGCAGGATCAGGCCAGTCGCGAGGAGCGCGGGGTGCAGGTGTGGGGTCTTCATGGTCCGCTCCCTGGGGAGGCTAGGGCGCGCGCGGCGCCGGCTATGTTCCGCGGATGCGGGGGCATGCGTGGCCGCTCCCGCACCGTCTCGAGCACAAATACGTAGCGCGCCCCCAAATGGGATCACGGGCTCCGGCGAGGTTGCAACGAGGTCCTGACTGTGGCCACGTTGCGAATGATGAGCCACGAGGCGCCCACCCCCCCGACCCTGGAGTTGATCCGCGCCGCCCGCGATGGCGACCGGTCGGCGGTGGACGAGCTCTTCGCGCTCGCATACGACGAGCTCCGGAGCCTGGCGCAGCTGATTCGGGCGCGTGGCGCCGGCGAGACGCTCAACACGACGGCGCTGGTCCACGAGGCATATCTCAAGCTTCAGCCCGAGAGGGGTCTCGATCTCCAGGACAAGGCGCACTTCACCCGGATCGTTGCGCGCGCGATGCGCCAGGTCCTGATCGACGCCGCGAGGCGGCGCGTGGCCGAGAAAAGGGGCGGCGGCATGACCGACGTCACGCTCGACGAAGCGCTCGGGTCAGCCACTTTGCGGGACCAGGACCTGGTGCAGCTCGACGACGCCCTACAGGAGCTGGAGGGCCTGGACCCACGGAGGGCCAGCATCGTGGAATGCAGGTTCTTCGGAGGTCTCACGGTCGAAGAGACGGCCGTGGCGCTCGGCGTCTCCGCCCCGACGGTGAAGCGAGACTGGCGCGTGGCTCGCGCGTGGCTCGCGCGGGCGTTGGGCGAGGGGTAGCGACGGGCGCCGGCCCGGTGGACCTAGGGGAAAGCGGGGATCGACAGCGCCAGGACCGAGTCCGCGGCCTCGGCCCGGCCCCATGCCCGGTAGAGCTCGGCAAGCCGCTCGGCGGTTTCTCTCGCTCCCGTGCCGTCCGCCTCGCCAGGTGCCGCGAGCACCGCGTCCAAGCCGGCCGTCAGAACCTCCTCGGCCTCGGGAAACCGGTCGAGCACGGTGAGGCACGCCCCGATGCGGGCTCGCGCCGTGAGGCGACGCCGGTCGCCGAGCGGAAGCCCGTTGGCCGCGAAGATCGCGTCCGCCTCGGCGAGTGTCGTCACCGCTGTCTCGCAGTCTCCCTTCTGCTCGAGCAGGAGCCCCAGGCTGCGGAGATCCGCTCCTACCTCCACGTGGTCCTCGCCGTAGGTCGCCCGGTCGATCGACAGCGTCGTCCGGAAGAGCGCCTCGGCTTCGTCGAAACGACCCGAGTCCCGGAGCACCAGCGCGAGGTTGTACGCCCCCAGTCCGACCCGAGGATGATCCGGACCGAACACGCTCCGGAAGATCTCGAGCGCCTCCCGCTGCGCGTTCGCGGATTCGTCCAGTCGGCCGAGCGACCGGAGCGTCGCGCCCAGGTTGTTAAGGCTGAGCGCGAGCGAAGGGTGGTTCGCTGGCAACGCCCGGCGCCTGAGCTCGACGGCGGCCGCCAGCTCGCCCTCGGCCCGCCCGTAGTCGCCCATTCGGTGGTAGAGGTGACCCAGGTTGTTGCGGCTGACATGCACCAGCTCGCTCGTGTCGGCGAAGAGCCGCGTGTGTCGGTCGAGGACCCTCCGATGGAGCTCGAGGGCTCGTTCGAAGTCGCCTAGCGCCGTGGCCGCGGTCGCCACGTTGTTGAGCGCGAAGAGGACGAGTGAGTCGTCGGGCTCGTAGAGGCTCCCGAAGACCTGGAGCGACTCCTCATGCGTCGCCAGCGCGGCGCCGTAGTCACCCCGTTCGTACTCCAAGTGACCCAGGGCGTCCAGCGAGCGTCCCCCCGCACGGCCCCGGATCTGTCCCCCGCGCCGGTGGAGCGCCACCGCCCGCTCGAGTAGCGGCAGGGCCTCCTCGAACCGCCCCTGCTCCCGGTAGACGTCGCCAATCGTACGCAGAAGCTCCGCCTGGACGTCGGGCTCGGCCTCGATCGAATCCACCCGCGCCACCGCACGGCGGAGGAGATCGGCCATGGAGAAGGTGTCGCCGAGCGCAACGCTCGGGTACGCCTCCCCGAGCAGGCGCTGGAGGAACTCCGTCGTGATCTGGGCCCGGGCCGCCTCGGCCTCCGCGATGTCCCGCTCGCGCGCCACGCTCACCGAATAGAAGGCGGTGAAGCCGACGGCGAGCACGGCGGCAGTGCCCGACACGAGCACGCCCGCCCGGTGGCGTCGCGCGAACTTCCGCATCCGGTAGGTCACGGTCGCTGGGCGCGCGAGGATCGGTCTGCCCTCGAGATAGTGCTCGACGTCGTCGCCGAGCTCGTCTGCGGATCGGTACCGACGAGAGGGCTCGGCGGCGCACGCCTTGACGGCGATCGTGTCGAGGTCGCCGAGCAGGGTCCGTCGCAGGCGATCCGGCGTCGTCGCACGGGCGGCCGCGACGGTCGCAGCGTCGTCCTCCCGGGAGGTCCTGCGGATCACCGAGCTCGGTCGGTCGGGCTCCGGGCCAGGTCGGAGCCCGACCGTGGGGTCCCCGATGGGTGCTAGGGCTGGACGCACGCCGGTGAGCAGCTCGTGGAGGACCAGGCCCAGGGCGTAGACATCGGTCGCCACGGTGACGGGGCCCCCGAGGAGTTGCTCGGGCGCGGCGTACTCGGGCGTGAGGACACGGATGCCCGTTCGCGTCCTGGCGGCCGCGGGGTCGGAGTCCTCCGTGAGCAGCTTGGCGATCCCGAAGTCGAGGAGCTTCACCTGGCCGGAATCGTCGACGAGAATGTTCGAGGGCTTCAGGTCCCGGTGCACGACCAGGTGTCGGTGTGCGTGCTGCACGGCTTCGCAAACCGTCCGGAACAGCGCGAGCCGGTCCGCGATGCTCAGCTGTCGCTCGTCGCAGTGCGCGGTGAGCGGCCGGCCCTCCACGAATTCCATGGCGAGGTACGGCGTACCGCCCTCGTGGGCGCGCGCGTCGTAGAACCGCGCTATGTGGGGGTGCTCCAGCGCCGCGAGCACGCGGCTCTCTTGGGCGAAGCGGCGCAGCACCTCGTCGGTGTCGATCCCACGCTTGAGCAGCTTGAGCGCGACTCTCTGCCGAACGTCGCCCAGTGTTCGCTCTGCCAGGTAGACCGTGGCCATCCCGCCGCGTCCGACCTCACGGATCAGGCGGTACGGCCCCACCCGGTCCTCCCCGGCTCCCACCGGCTCGCCGGCCCCGATCTCCGGTGCGCCCGAGTCGAGCAGGGCGTGTTCCACTCCGTCGGCGACGAGGAGCGACTCCACGAGCTCGCGCAGCTCGGGGTCGCCGTCGCAGGCGTGCTCCAGGCGGATCAGTCTCTGGTCCGGCCCGAGATCGAGCAGCTCGTCGAGCAACTCGATGGCACGGCGATGGAGGTCTGGGTCGTTCATCCGATCCGGCGACTGTGCATGCCCTGATACTGCCGCACCTTGGGGCTGACGCCCGGGGCCGCGCAACCCGACGGCGGGCTTCGCCTCTTACGAGGGCGCGCTCCCATCGGCGTCGGATCCCAGGAGTCTCTCCAGGCGCGTGGGGACGTCGGACAGCGTGGGGAACCGAGCGAGACCATCGCCGAGCCCGCGTGCTAACTCCAGGTAGCCGGCCACGGCCGCCGCAGTGTCCCCGGCCGCCTCGTACGTGCGAGCCTCGAAGTACTGGGCCCAACGGACGCGAAGCGGCTCGAATCGCGGGCCCCGCACGAAGAGGTCCGGTGACCGATATCCTCGGACGTCGCCGAGGACTTGCTCGAACTCTCGGAGCTCGAGCATGGACTGGAAGACCGGCCACCCCGTGAGAACGCCCGGGCGCATGGCGTCGGGAAGCTCCGACGCCAGGGCCAGCACCTCTCGGTGGTCTCCGCGCGCGTGCGCGATCCAAACGTCGATGAGGCGTGAGATCATCGGGAGCCGCTCCCGCGTGAGCGGGTTCTCTCCGATCTCGGCTTGGACGCGCGGCCTCCAGCGCTCCATCTCCGCCACGTCACCCACCGAAGCCAGTGAATCGTATAGCGCGGTGATCCACCACCCGTCGAGCGGCTCCAGACCGCGAATGGTCTCGGCCGCTTCGACTGCCCCGGCATGCTGCCCCAGTGCGAGACGTACCTGGACGAGATCTCGGAGACGCCAAACACGGAGCGTGGAGAGTCCGGCCATGTCGGCGGCCCTCTCTGCCGACTCGTACAGAGCGATCGCCTCGTCGACCTCTCCCTCCCACAGATAGGAGTCTGCCTCGAGGGCCATGGCTCTGATGCGGACGTCGGGCAAGTCCGATTCACGGAATTTCGCGAGCTCCTGACGGGCCCCGGCCGGATCGTTCTCCCGCAGATAGGAACGGGCGAGGTGGTTGATCGCGAAGCGGAAATCGGGTCGGATGCGGAGCGCCTCACGATAGGCTTCGCGAGCGTCGTCGATACGGCCCGCGAGCTCCAGGATCTCCCCGCGTGAATCCCAAGGGTTCGGCTCGTCGGGCTCGAGCTCGACGTAGCGTTGGCTGAGCGAGTCGGCGGCCTCGAGATCACCAGACCCCGCGTAGGAGTACGCGAGGATGTTGTATCCCGGGGCGTAGGACGGATCGAGCTTCAGGGTCTCGACGAGCAGCGCTCGCGCCTCGGTATCGGCTGCTCCTCGCACGCCGGCGAGGATGCTGGCGAAGATGATGCGGGCGTCCTTTTCGTCCGGGTACTTCGCGAGCAGCTCGCGGACGGTGGCCACGGCCGCCGTGGTGTCCGTGCCGAAGTGGTCGAATGCCTCGACGAAGAGGCGGTCACGCTCGGACACCTGACCGAGCTCGGTCCGAGCTCGCCTCGCCTCCGACGCAGCCTCCGAGAGCTCGCCGAGCTGATACAGAGTGAGCGCACGCCGGAAGCGAGCGAGCGCGAATGTGGAGTCCAGACTGAGCGCCCGCTCGAAGTGTCGCTCCGCATCGTCATACAGGAAGCGTTGGAACGCGCCTCGACCCTCCTCGTAGGCCCTGTACGCGTCGATGCTCGCGGTCGTGAGACTGGCGATGGACGCAGGCTCCTCGTCCCCGCCACCGGATCCCATCCCGTCGCGCAGCACGGTGGCGATCTCGTCGACGAGGACGAAGACATCGTCGCCGCGGGCGTTGGCACTCGCCCGGATCTCTCCGGTGGAGGCCTCGACCAGGGTCGCGGTGATCGTCAGGTCGCCCGGCCGCCCGAAAACCGAGCCGGTGACCGCCAGGCGTGCACCCGACAGCTGCATGAGAGTCGATACCACCCGCTCCGGTATCGGCGCGTTCGATTCGACTCCGAGCTGCCCGGCCAGGTCGAGGAGCCGCTGACTGCTCACCACCCGGAGGTCCTCGACCTGGGCGAGCTTCGTGGACAGCAGTTCGGCGACGCCACGATCGAGCCAGACGAAGCCGGAATCCGCGACCGTGCTCCGAAACGGAAGGACGGCGAGCGACCGCTCGCCCAGGTCGACGCGCACGACCCCCTCCGGCACCGGGGATCCGTCGGCTTCCTCCCCTGTGGCCATGATCCAGATGCTGCCGACCACGGCGATGCAAAGCAGAGTGCCGAGAAGGGACCCCTCTACGCGCGTGGGACGCTGCGGCCCCTTCTCCCCGTGATACCACCCCAGAACGACGACCAGGAAGAAGAAGACGAAGAGAAGGAAGAGGACCACGTCGAGCAGGCGCGGCGGGGCGCCGTAGGCGTCGATGAGAAAGCCCGTGGCCTCCAGGCAACCCCACGCCGCCGCCGCGTAGACGACCAGCCAGTGTGGGAGCCTCCGCAATTGGATCGACTCGATCAGTCGCTCGATCGACATCGGTTCCCCATTTCCAGTGCCGCCGCGTGTCGCGGCCGCCGATGCGTGTCGTTTGGCTCCGGGGAGGCGGTGCTCACTTTCCCTACGTTGGGGGAGCAGGCAACGTTCCACTCCCTCGCTCCCATGTGACAAGTAGGCGGGAAACCGGTCCCTTCTCTTGGCGACGCGCTGGTGAGGTCGGGACGACAGACCGCAAAGACTGAGGACGTATCGGATGAGACGCTGGGTTTTCGTAGCACTCGTGTTGGGCACCGCCGGATGCGACACCGAGCAGGTAGAGTCGGCGGTTCGTGCGATCGGCGCAGAGTTGGCATCGCTGACGGTCAGTGAGTTGGGCGACCTCGCCTCGCGCGTCGCGGAAGATCCCGGGGTGGCAGACTCGATCCTGGCCGCCAACGGCGTCGACATCGGACAGCTCGATTCGATTCTCGGTGCGCTCGGGTCGCAGGCCGAGGTGGTTGGCGCGGCGCTCGCCGGGATGACCGTGCGCGACGTGGGCGAGCTCGCCTCGCGCATCACGGAGGACCGGAGCGTGGCCGATTCTCTTCTGGCCGCCAATGGCGTCGAGATCGGGCAGCTCGACGAGGTTCTCGATCGGATCGGTCCCGATGCCGAGGCACTGGCGGCTTACCTCGCATCGCTGGCCCAAGAGCATACCCGGTGAGGCACTGGCGGCTCAGGGCCCTCTAACCGAGCCTGGTCGCGGCGCTCACCCTCGGGACGCCGCTCGCCTCCGGAGGCCGATCGACTCATCTTCTTGGCCCATGTCGATGGCCGTGTCCTCCCCAGGTGAGCTGACCGTCACGCGAGGCGTGGACGGAACCGTGGTCGTTCGGCTCGCGGGCTCATGGCGAATCGAGAGTGGCTTGCCGTCGGTCGCCGCCCTCGAGGGGGTCCTCGCAGACGGTCCCACGAGCGCTATCAGCTTCGACAGTCGTGAGTTGGGCGATTGGGACAGCGCCGTTCTCGCCTTCCTGGCCAGCGCCTGCCGGCTCGCGCGCGAGCGCGACATCGATGTCGATCGCTCGGGTCTGCCCGAGGGGTTGCGACGTCTATTGGAGCTTGCCGAGGCCGTACCGGAAAAGGACGACGCCCGTACGTCGGTGATCGATGACGCGTTCGTACAGCGACTCGGCGGGAAGGCGATCGACACACATCGGCTGTTCAGGAGCGACCTCGACTTCGTAGGCCGATTGGTGCTCGCGATGAGTCGGGCCGCACGTGGGAAGGCGAGGTTCCGGTGGTCGGATCTCGCCCTGCTCGTCCAACAGAACGGCTTCGAGGCCCTGCCGATCGTGACGCTCGTGACCTTCCTTCTCGGCCTCATCCTCGCGTTCGTGGGAGCGATCCAGTTGCAGACCTTCGGCGCCACGATCTACGTGGCGGACCTGGTCGGCGTGGCGATGGTTCGCGACATGGGGGCGCTGATTACGGGCATCATCATGGCGGGGCGCAGCGGCGCGGCGTTCGCCGCACAGCTCGGATCGATGAAGGTGACCCAGGAAATCGACGCGCTGGAAACCATGGCGATCTCGGCCATGGAGTTTCTGGTGGTCCCGAGGGTGGTCGCCCTCTGCCTGATGATGCCGCTTCTGACCCTCTACGGGGACGCGATGGGAATCCTCGGGGGTGCCTTCGTCGGCGTCACCATGCTCGGCCTGTCACCCGTCGAGTATCTCCTGCAGTCCGCAGACGCCGTGAGTCTGTCGCACGTGGTGGGAGGGGTGTTCAAGGGGAGCGTCTATGGTGTGCTCATTGCCATCTCCGGCTGCCTGAGAGGGGTGCAGTCCGGGCGGAGCTCTTCCGCCGTGGGAGACGCGGCGACGTCCGCGGTCGTGACGAGCATCGTGGCCATCATCGTGGCGTGTGGGGTGTTCGCCTTCGTCTTCTACATGTTGGGCCTCTGATGGAGGCGCGTGCCGTCGTGGCCGAATCGACGCCGGCGATTACGGTGCGCAACCTGACGATGGCGTACGGTGACTTCACGCTCCAGCGGGACCTGGATTTCACCATCGAAGCCGGTGACATCTTCGTCATCATGGGTGGGAGTGGGTGCGGCAAGAGCACGCTCCTCCGCCATTTGATCGGCCTAAACGAGCCCGCGCGCGGCGAGATCCTCTACGGTACCGAGAGCTTTACGAAGGCCGCGCCCGAGCGTCGCTCGGAGATGCTGCGCCGCATCGGGGTCCTTTATCAGAGCGGGGCACTGTGGAGCTCGATGACGCTCGCGGAGAACGTGGCTCTACCGCTAGGTGAGTTCACGGAGCTCGATCAGAGCGAGATCGCTGAGGTCGCTGCGCTCAAGCTCGCACTCGTGGGCCTGGCGGGCTTCGAGGACTACTATCCGGCGGACATCAGCGGCGGAATGCAAAAGAGAGCCGGCCTGGCGCGGGCAATGGCGCTCGATCCGGATATCCTGTTCTTCGACGAGCCTGGCGCTGGCTTGGATCCGATCAGTGCGCGCCTCCTGGACGACCTGATCATTGAGTTGCGTGACAGCCTGGGCGCGACGATCGTGATCGTCACTCACGAGCTCGCCAGCATCTTCGCGATCGGCACGAACAGTGTCTTCCTGGACGCCGAAAGCCGCACCATGATCGCGCACGGGCCACCAGTAGAGCTTCGCGACCAATCCCAGAATGAGCGGGTCCGTCGCTTCTTGAGACGAGGGGAGTCGTAGCCGTGAGTGCCAGAGCAAATCCAACCCTGATCGGCGGTTTCGTGCTGGGTGGCGTGATTCTCGCCGTCCTCGCAACGGTCGTGTTGGGTTCCGGTCAGCTGTTTCGCGACACGCGGACGTTCATCTCGTTCTTCGACGGTTCGGTCGCTGGACTCGATGTGGGTGCGCCGGTCCGGTTCCGGGGGATCGACGTTGGGACGGTGTCGGACGTGCTGCTCGACTTGCCGAGCGTCGAGCGCGAATCCGCTGATCTCAGAATTGCCGTCATCTACGAGGTGGACCGAGAGCGGGTCGAGGCGCGCGGCGCGGGCGCCCGTCTGGAGGACCCGCTCGACATCGATGCGCTGCTCGAACTCGGGATCCGCGCCGAACTGTCGACGGAGAGTCTCGTGACAGGGCGTAAGTACATCGCGCTCGACCTCGATCCCGAGAATCCGGTTCCGATGGTGCCAGTCGCGGGTGCCCTTTATCCGGAGATTCCCACGGTAAGCACCGGGCTCGAGCGGATCGAGGACGAGGTATACGGGATCATCGCCGAGCTGGGGGCCGTTCAACTCGATGCGCTGGTGAATGTCGCGGCCGAGGCGTTCGGAGATGTCGGGGCGCTCGCGGGGTCGCCCGAATTGTCGGCAGCCATCGAGCGTCTTCCTGAAACGATCGATCGCTTGAACGCGACCGTAGGTGACCTCCAGGCCCTCGTGATCCGAGTCGACTCCAGCCTGACCCCCATGAGCGAGGGTGTGCGGCAGACCACGGAACGAGCGACATCGGCCATGGAACGCCTCGAAACGACGCTCCAGGACGTTGGCGTCGTGGTCGAGGGTGTCGGCGACGTTCTCGAGCCGGAGTCTCCCGTCTTCGTTCAATTCGAGAGGGCGATGATCGACCTCAGCGATGCGACTCGCGCCCTTCGAAACCTGGCGGACTATCTCGAACGAAACCCGAGCGCACTCCTACGCGGTAGGCCAGGAGGAGACCGATGAGGCGCCCGTGGCTCGTAGGACCGATCATGCTGGCGGCCTGTCTCGGACCGAGGTCGGATCCGTCGTCGTTTTACCTCCTGAACGCGACGCTGCAACCCCAGCAGGGCGCCGCGATGCCTGTCGTCCTGGGCCTCGGTCCCATTTCGCTGCCGGGTTACCTGGATCGGCCTCAGATCGTGGTGCGGGTCGGCGAGAACGAGATCGCGCTAGCCGAGAGCGACCGCTGGGCTGAGCCTCTGCCCGACAACCTCGCCCGCGCTCTCGAGGAGAACCTGTCGGCGCTCCTACCGGGGGCTTCATTCGTTTCGTATCCGTGGTACGCCTCCGCGGCTCCCGACTACGGTATCGAGGTTCAGGTGCGTAGGTTCGAGGCGGATTCGGCGGGCGAGGTCGTGCTCGACGCGACCTGGCAGATCACGCAAGACGGCGGGTTGATCGAGCGTCGTGCGACACTCGTCGGCGAGTCGGCCGTGGGCACGGACCGAGCCTCGACGGTCGCGGCCCTGAGTCGGGCGCTAGGTCGGCTCGGCGGGGAGATCGCGTCGGGCGTCCGGCGCGCCGAGGCTCGGTAGTTCGGCACGGTTGGTCAAGCGCGGTCGGAGCGATCCGCTCGGGCGGCCGAACCGCGCCACCGTGTCGCGACCAGCCTCCGTCCCGTGCGAAATCCTCGCGGTGAAACCCCTGCGCCCCTCTCTTCGTATACTACTACAGAAACCAAGATAATTGCCGAACGGGTGGGTATTCGTGGCTGATGACAAGTCACCGATCAGAATGACGCCGTCGTTCTTCTTCCTCATGCTGTCGTTGACCGAAGGCCGACGTCACGGTCACGCGATGGCCCGCGAGGTGGAAGAACGGTCGGGCGGCTCGGTGAGGCTCGGACCGGGCTCTTTGTACTGGTCCCTCGGCCGACTCTCGGACGTCGGTCTGATCGAAGAGGTGGAGGCCCCCGAGGGCGAGACCGACGAGCGTCGACGCTTCTACGCGCTCACGCCGAGCGGCCGGAAGGTGCTCGCGCGCGAAGCCGGCACGCTGGAGCGGATCGTCGATTATGCCCGTCTCCGACGCATTCTCTGAGCCGTGTTCGGCCGTCGCGCGTTTCGCCTGCTGCTACTCCTTTATCCCTCGTGGTTCAGGATCCGCTTCCAGTCCGAGATGCTCGCGGACTTCGACGCCTCGACCCGTGGATGCCGGACCGTGCGGCAGACGGCGACGCTTTGGTCGTTCGTCGTGTGGGACTTCGCCACGACGCTTCCACGAGTCTGGTGGCATACGCTGACCGCGAGGCCCAAAACCCTCAGATCACCCTCCGAAGGGAGACCCACCGTGCCCGACGATCTCATGAAGGACATACGGCTCGCGTTCCGGGGACTACTCCGTCGGCCGGGACCGGCGCTCATCGCGATCCTCGCGCTCGGGCTCGGCATCGGCCTGACCACCGGGATGTTCAGCATCGTGAACGGAGTGATCCTGAAGGGTCTTCCGGTCGAGGAGCCGCACGATCTCATCGCGGTGAACCGTGTGAATCCGTCCCAGGGTCCCAATCGGCTCCTGACGCGCATTCACGACTACAACGACCTGAGTGAGCGCCAGTCGACGCTCGAAGGACTCGCCGCCTACCAGGTCGTCGCGTTCAACCTCGGAAGCGGCGACGGTCCGCCCGACCTCGTCCAGGGCGCGAACGTCACGCCGAACACATTCAGTCTTCTCCGCACGCCGCCGACCATCGGACGCGGATTCGCCGCCGAAGACGACCGGGTCGGTGCTCCGCCGGTAGCGCTGATCGGGTATCGCTTCTGGCAGGACCGCTTCGATGGATCGATGGACGTGCTCGGAAGCACGGTTCGGCTCGACGGTCGCACCACGGAGATCATCGGGATCATGCCCGACGGTTTCGAATTCCCCTTCAATCAGCAGGTATGGACGCCGCTTCCTGCGGTCGACCTCTCGCTCGAGCGCGGCTCGGGTCCGTCCCTCCTGGCGTTCGGGCGTCTGGCCGACGGGGTCTCCCGTGAGCGGGCGCAGGAAGACCTCGGGCGGATCATGGATCAGCTCGGGGTCGAGCATCCCGACACGAACGAGGGCATGACCGTCGTGGTCGGGCCCTACGTGTCAGAGTTGATCGGATACCAGATCCCCGGGCTGCTCTACACGATGCTCGGGGCCGTCTCTCTCGTGCTCCTCATCGCCTGCGCCAATGTCGCCAACCTGCTCTTGGCCCGGGCGAGCTTGCGGAGCAAAGAGGTCGCGCTCAAGACCGCGCTGGGCGCGAGTCGGTCCCGCGTGGTGTTTCAGCTCCTCATGGACTCGACCGTGATCGCCGTGCTCGGTGCAGTGCTCGGTCTCGGCATCGCGCAGGTCGCCATTGGGGCGTTCAACGAATCCCTGGCCACCTTCCCGCAAGGGATCCCCTTCTGGTTCGCCATCGAGTTGGACCCCACCGTCCTGGTGTTTGTCCTGGCGCTGACGGTAGTCGCCAGCCTCCTCTCTGGAGGGATCCCGGCCATGCGCGCTTCCCGGACGGACGTCAACGACATCTTGAAGGACGATTCGAGGGGCACGTCGTCCCTAAGCATCGGGCGGCTGAGCCGCGGGTTGGTCATCGGGGAGGTGGCGTTTTCCTTCGCGCTCCTCGTCTCGGCGGGCCTGATGGTGAAGAGCGTCACGAACATCACGAATGTGGCGTACCCGTTCGAAGGCGACCGCGTGTTTGCTGCGGCTCTCTCGCTGCCACCGGCGGACTATCCCAGTGACGAGGATCGACTTCGGCTGTTCGATCAGCTCAGGGACCGGCTGAACGGTGAGCCGGGCGTGATCTCCACCAGCGTCACGACCGAGCTCCCCGCGGCCGGCTTCGGAAACGGCCGCTTCGAGCTGGAGGGCGAGACGTACCTCGGCGACAGTGATTATCCCAGCGCACGAATCGGCTCGATCGATCCGGCGTACTTCCAGACCGTGTCGGCCGGGCTGGTCGAGGGGCGTCCGTTCGCCCCCTCGGATGACGCTCGTTCCTCGCCCGTGGCCATCGTGAACCAGAAGTTCGCCGACGAGTACTTCGCGGGTGAATCAGCACTCGGTCGACGACTACGCATTCAGCGGGTGGCCCAGGCGGGCGCCGAGATCCAGGAGCGACAGGATTGGTACACCATCGTGGGCGTCGCGCCGGACTTCTACCTGGAGGGCGACGTCTTCGTTCTCGCCCCCGAAGCGATCTACCTTCCGCTCGCGCAGCGGACCTCTTCGGCCGTGAACCTCATGATCCACACGCGCGGTGACCCGCTGCAGATCACGCCGCGCGTGCGTGAGATCGTGGCGGAGTTGGATCCGGACCTGCCGATCTCCCAGGTCAACACGCTCTCGGAGACGATCCGTGGCGGTACGGCCTTCTTCAGCATCTTCGGAGTCATCTTCACGGTCTTCGGCGCGTCGGCGCTCTTCCTCGCCTCCGTCGGCCTCTATGGCGTCTTGTCCTTCAGCGTGAACCAGCGGCGCCACGAGCTCGGGCTCCGGGTCGCACTCGGCGCGTCCAGATCGAGCGTCGTGCGCCTCGTCCTGGGTCAGGCCGGCCTGCAGCTCGCGATCGGCATGGTACTGGGCTTGGCGCTGGCGGTCCTGCTGGGCCAGGGCCTCTCGTTCGTGCTCTTCGGAGTCGCGGCCGCGGATCTCGGTGTGTTGGTCGGCGTCGGCGCCCTTCTCACCGTGACGGCCCTCGCCGCGTGCCTCATCCCGGCGCGGCGCGCGACGATGGTCGATCCAGTGGTCGCGATGCAGGCGGAATAGCCTCAAGGCGGGTCGGGCCGGGCGGAACCTGCACCCAGGGTGGATCGACGCGGCAGCACTCGCCTACCCGTCGTTCGGCTTCTCCCGGAATCCGATGCGGTGATACGGATTTACGACGCTCGACGCGACGTTCTTGATGTGTGCGCTCACACGCTTGAGGTACCGCATGTACAGCGCCACCGTCACTGCGTGGCCCGATCGCCCGCGCAGGACCTCGCTGTCCTGCAGCCGCGGAATCGCGGCGTCGACCACCTTCGAGACCTCGGAGTGCCTCTCCATGATCTTGCGCGCGCGCGCCTCGTCCGGTCCTTCGAGCGCCGGGACGATGTCGCCGAACATCCCGTCGATCGTCCGCTCGAGTCTCGAGACCTCCTCGCTGAGCTCGAGCGCGTCGAGCGGGTTGTCGAGCGCAGCGGCGAGCTCCATGATGTTCTTCGTGTAGTCTCCGATCCGCTCGATGTCGATCACGATCGCGGTGAGCACGAGGCCGAGGTTGATGTCCGGCTTCGCGGAGACCGACATGTGCGTGACGATCTTCCGTCGCACCGAGCGCTCGTACTTGTTGAGCAGGCGATCTCGCTCGTAGATGTCGACCGCCATGGGGCCCTCGCCCCGCAGCGCGGCGACGGCGTCCTTGTACATGCCGTGCGACGCTTCGAGCATCGTGATCGCTTCTTCGAAGGCCTCCTGAAGAGGTCCTTCGGACTTGAACAGGGCGATGAGTTCCTTCCACATCGGTGGGGCCCCCTCAGAGTATGACGTACAGGATGGGCAGGATGTGCAGCGCGATGTATACGCCGATTACGGCTGCGGATTTGCCCTTATTGCGCGCGGCAAACGATGCGACGGTCTCGGCCATCCAGATGGGCACCGCGCGAATCGGATAAAAGATGACGATGCCCAGCATGTTGAACGAAAGATGCGCGAAGGCGATGGTGACCGCTGCGGCGCTCCCGGTGGCGAACGACGCGAGGATCGCCGTGATGGTCGTCCCTATGTTGGCGCCCAACGTATACGGGAAGATCTGTCGCAGGGTCAGCACGCCGGTTCCCGCGAGCGGGACCACGAGCGAGGTCGTGGCCGAGCTGCTTTGCACCGACGCCGTCATTACCGCGCCGAGCGCGAACGACGCGGCGTCGTTACGGAAAAGCACCCGGTCGAAGAGCCCGCTCATGCGATCGAGGACCGCGCCGCGCATCACCGTCATCATTTGGTTCAGCGACACGAAGAGGATCGCGAGGGCTATGGCGACAAGCGGGATCTCGTAGGGGAGTCTGCTCGTCAGGACCTCGGCCGGCGGGCCGACGATGGCCTTGAGGGGGCTCGCCAACCCCAATCCCCCCGCGCCCGCGAAGGCCTCCTCCATGAATCGCGCCATGCGCTCGACCGGGTGGAAGAGCAGCTCGATGGGCAGGATCGTCAGAGCGGCCAAGATGTTGAAGAAATCGTGTACCGTCGAAGCTGCGAAGGCCCGCTCGAACTCGCGGGGCCGCGTGACGTGCCCGATGGAGACGATGGTGTTCGTCGTCGTGGTCCCGATGTTCGCGCCCATGATGATGGGAATCGCGAGCGGTATGGTGAGCACTTCGGAGGCGACGAGGCCCACCACGATCGTCGTCGTCGTCGACGAGCTCTGAATGAGGCTGGTGGCCAGGAATCCGATGATGAGGCCCGCGAGCGGATCCGCTGTGGTGTTGAGGAGCTGCTCGGCGAATCCGCGTCCGGCCATCTTGAACGCCTGGCTCATCAGCTCGATGCTGAAGAAGAACAGGTAGAGCAGCAGCAAGAAGTACAGCGTGCGCACGAGCGCAAGGAGCCATGTCCGGTGCGTCGGGTCCGGCGTCCATTCGGTCAAAGCAGGATCCTTCGGAGGGGTCGCCTTTCAGTGCGCCGAGGCGACGAAGGTACTGCTTCGCCGGGGAATGGGAATCCCCCGCGCGCGGGCCGGCGCGATTGAGGACGCACCCGGCCGATCAACGCTGCGAGATTGGCCCGCCCAGCTCGCTCGCGTACGCCTCACGGAGTGCTTCGTGGTATTGGTCCAGAAGGCCCGCCAGCGTGCGGTGCTCCTCGCCGATCGCCTCCCGGAGGTCGGGCCGCGTGAGGAAGTCATACAGCACCGACGACATCACCTCCGCGCTGATGCGGAAGCCGGTGTGGCCGACTTCGTTGAAGGTGTCCTCGAGCATGCCTCGGGTATGGTTCGCCCCCCGCGAGCTGAACACGCTGATGCCGATGCCCGGAATGTCCTTCGTGACCACGCCGGTCTCCTCGTATCCCGACGGGCGACTCGGCTCGGGGCTGATGTTCGGTGCACCCAGCTCCTTCGCATAGGCGAACGAAAGCTCTTGCAGCGTGCCGAGCGAGATGCCGTCGCGGTACTCGCCGTAGCGGTCGATCTCGACCTCGGTACCGGTGGCCATGGCGGCGCCGCGCGCCGCATCGTCCATCATCTTGCTGATGTGCTCGAGATAGACGGGGTCGGGGTACCGGATGTAGTAGTCCAGTACGGCCCGTTGAGGCACGACGTTGGGTGCATCGCCGCCCTCCGTGATCACGCCTTGGATGGAGGCCTCGGGGCGCAGCGTCGAACGAATGCCGTCGACCATGGTGAAGAAGTGGACCGCAGCCGCGAGAGCGTTTCGCCCGTGCCAGGACGCCATCTGGTGCGAGGGTGTCCCGAGGAAGGTGTACTTCACCTCGTTGATGTTCAGGCAGCAACTCCCGAAGCCGACCTGGGCACGCGATGTCTGGGTGACGCCGTGGCTGCGGATGAGGATGTCCGCACCGTCGAACACGCCGGCCTCGTGCATGATGACCTTGGCGGGCGGGCCCACCTCTTCGGCGGGGGTACCGTAGATGCGGATACGCCCCGGGATGCCGTCGGCAGCCATGTGCTCGGCCATCGCGAACGCCGAGGCGAACACGATGGGCGTCTGAGCGTTGTGTTGATCACCGTGGAACGGGCCGTCGGCGTCCCGGAGCGCGTCGTACTCTCCGATCAAGCCGAGCATGAGGCCCTGCGGACCTGCCGGAGACGTCCAGGTCGCGACGAATGCGGTCTCCAGCCCCGCCACACCGACCTCGACGTCCCACCCGCGGTTTTCCAGCACGGCGGTGAGCGTGTCGACCGCGAGGAACTCCTCCCAGCCCACCTCCGGGTTGTGGCCGATGAAATCGCTCAGCGCCTGCATCTCCGACTCCCAGAGCTCGGTCGTTCGTCGGACCAGCGCGTCCCGATCGGCGTCGGCCCGGCCGGCGAGCTCGTTCGCCAGGCCCGTCGGGTCCAAACGGGCCTGGAGCTCATCGATCTGTCGGACGATGTCGCGGGCAGCGGCCCGTTCGGTCGCGGTCGTTTGTGCAAGCAGGGGGAGTGGGATGAGTAGAAACGCCAGGGACAATAGGCGACGGGTGGCGAACACCCGGCTGGCCGGTCTCGTGCGCCTCATCGGCCCAGCCAAGTGTCCTCCAGCACCCGTACGGTGGTCGTACGCTGCTCGCCACCCGCCCTCAGCGTGACGCGATAGACCCCGGGTTCGGCCAGCGGGCCCTGTCCGCCGCCCCCGAAGCCGCCACCGCCACCTCCTCCGCCTTGCTCCTGGCGCTCTCCCCGGAGGTTCCACTGGACGCGATTCATGCCAGGCGCTCCCGTGCCCTCGAGCGTACGGAAGGGCTCGCCGGTGACGGCGTCCGATATGACGATCGACACGTCCTGTTCCGCGTCGGCCAGCCAGTAGCTGATCGCCGTTCCCGGCGGAGCGCTGTCTCCCGTCCAGTTCTTGTCACCGGTGACCGAGCGGATTCGCCGACGGTCGATCTTCCACTGGACCGCCTCGCGGGGCTCGAACAGATGGATGTCGCTCGCGAGCACCTCGGCGGTCGTCCGCTGCAGCGCCGTGATGTCGTCCATGACGTACACCGACCGGCCGTGTGTCGCGAGCACGAGGTCGTTGTCGCGCGGGTGCACGAGCACGTCGTCGATGCGTACGACCGGGAGGCCGTTCATGAACCTGTGCCACTCGCCACCCTCGTCACGCGACACGAAGAAGCCGAGCTCCGTGCCGACGTAGAGGACGTCCGGGTTGCGCGGATCCTGGCGCACGGTGTTCACGTTGCCGAACCCGGGGAGGTTCGAGGTGATGTTCTCCCAGCTCGCCCCATAGTCCCGGGTCACGTAGACATAGGGGGCCATGTCGTCCGATAGCGTTCCATCGAGCGACGCGTAGGCGGTGCCCGCGTCGAACCAGGACGCCTCGACGCGCGACACGTAGTACTGCGTCGTTCCCCCGGGCAGGTTGCGGCTCACCTCCGACCACGTCGCGCCCCCGTCGCGGCTCACCTGAATATTGCCGTCGTCGGTGCCGACCCACAGGACACCGGGCACCACCGGCGATTCCGCGATCGTCACCGCGGTGCTCCAATTCGACACGCCGTCGTTGCGTGAGGGCAGGCAGTTCTCCCCGCGATCGAGCTGCTGGCATCTGGGGATTGCGTTCGGAACGCCCGTGAGGACGATCTGGTCCCGGTCCACGTTCTTGGTCAGGTCCGCGGTCATGGTCCACGTGTCTCCGCGGTTGCGCGAGATGAAGAAGCGGTTGCCTGCAACGTAGATCGTGCTCGGATTGTGCGGCGACAGGAGCATGGGCGTGTTCCAGTTCCACCGGATCTGTGTCCCTTCCGGCGGCGTCGGCAGGATGTTCGGCTCGCCGCCGCCGCCGCCGCCGCCACCGCCGCCACCTCCGGCACCACGGGGTCCACGCGGCCGGATGCTCCCCTGCTCGCCCGTCGCCAGGTTCATGCGGCGGACGTTCCCGTTCTGTGACTCGGAGTAGATGATGTCGGGGTTCGTCGGGTCGACCTGCGTATAGAAGCCGTCCCCGCCTCCGGCCTGGAACCAGTCGGTCGCGAGGATGGGGCTGCCGCGGTTCGAGCTGGGTCCGCACCAGCTTCCGTTGTCCTGGAGGCCGGTGCAGACGTAGTAGGGCCGCTGCATGTCCACCGATGCGTGATAGGGCTGCCCTACGGCCCACGTGCGCAGCGACTCCCACGTTTCGCCCTGGTCGTACGTGACGTCGACCCCACCGTCGTTTCCGATCAGGATGTGATCGTGATCGTTCGGATTGATCCACACCGCGTGTTGGTCGACGTGACCGTACCCGTCCAGCGTCTCCCACGTCTGCCCACCGTCGCGCGACTTCTGGACCCTCTGGTCCACCGTGTAAACGAGGTCGACGTCCGTCGGTGAGACACGAATCTGGCTGAAATACATGGGTCGGCCGTTCTCGTTACTGCGGAACTGCCAGCTCTGACCGCCGTCCGTCGAGCGCCATACTCCGCTCCACTGTGGGTCGGGCGGGAGCTCGTCGTTTTCTGCCAGCGCTTCCCATGCTTCGCGGTCCTCGTCCGTGAGGGGGCGCTCACGGTCCGCGGCGACCTCGATCTGGGCGTAGATGACGTCGGGGTCGGCCGGGGTCGTCGCCAAAGCGATGCGCCCCATCGTTCCGTTGGGAAGCCCGTTCGCCTCGATGCGTGACCAGCTCTCGCCGCCGTTGTCCGAGGCCCAGATGGCGCTGCCGCGGCCTCCGCCGACGAAACAGCACGCCGAGCGCCGACGCTGGTAGGTGGCGGCGAACATGCGCTGCGGGTTCGACGGATCGATAATCAGGTCGGTTGCACCGGTGTCCTCGTTGAACCGGAGCACGTGCTCCCAGGTCTGCCCGCCGTTCGTGGACTTGAAGACACCACGCTCTTCGTTGGGACCGAACAGGTGACCGACCGCCGCGACCCAGACGGTATTCGGGTCCGTCGGATGCACGACGATGCGCGCGATCGACTGGGTCTCGCGCAGGCCGATGTGCTGGAACGTCTCGCCGCCGTCCGTCGTCTTGTACATGCCCACCCCGTACGATGAGCTCTGCCGGTTGTTGGCCTCTCCCGTGCCGACGTAGACGATGTTCGGGCTGGACGGCGCGATCGCGAGCGCGCCGATCGAGTGCGTCTCGTACTCGTCGAAGATGGGCTCGAACGTCGTGCCGTTGTTCGTGGTCTTCCAAAGCCCGCCGGTCGCGAAGCCGACGTAGAAGATGCGCGTGTCCGTCGGATGAACGGCGATGTCATCGACCCGTCCTCCTTGGCCGACGGGTCCGATCGACCGCCAACGGAACGGGCGGAGGAGGGGGTTTTCGGACTGGTTGACCACCGCTTCTTCGGTCTGTTGCGACGCGGCAGGCGTCGGAACGGTCAGGGCGGCGGCGGAGAGGACCAGTGAAACGGACAGGCAGAGGTTCCGGGGTCGTACGGCGGACATTGGCTGTCATCCGGTTCTTGGAGGCGAACGCGCGGCGGACGGGCAAGATCGAGCCGGATTTCGAGGGTGTCAAACGCCTCCCGCCAAGCGACGCGCGGACGCAAGGCTCAACCGATTTTTCCGGTCTTCTCCGTCTTTTCCCACGTCATCTCGGCGCCGCCGATCTCCATGACGTAGGCGCCGACGGTGACCGCGCACAGGAACGCACCGTAGCCGCCGACGTAGAGAAATGCCCTTGCGAGCCGAGGGTGTCCGCGCGTTTCCCACCACTTGGCCGCGTACGACACGGCCATGCTTGCGCTGATCCAGGCGTAGAGGCAGAGCGTCAGGACCGTCGCGACCCATCCGTCCCGGTCCAGAGCGAGCCACTCGGCGGCGGGAGCGAAAGCGGGAGGGAAGAGGCTGTGCGCGATGATCAGCAGGGAGACGAGGCCGGGGAAGAGTATGCCTTCGAGCCACGACTTCCGCGCCGACTCCGGATCCACTGAGAGCGAAATCAAAGTGACCACCAGGTAGACCACTCCCGAAATGATCCAGAAGAGGTTGAACAGATTCCACGCAGCACCCTCGTCCAGAAAATAGAGCGCGAACAGGCCGATGGACGCGCCGATCTGGAACATCGGCATGAGGAAGATCGAAAACCAAAGGAGCGCCATGGCCAGCGACCCCATGGACGCGTGGGCCTTTCGATTGAACCACAGGTCTCGAAAGACGGACGTGATCTGAACGTTGCCTCGACCCCAGCGGATCCGCTGCTTCCATAGACCATCCAGCGTGTCGGGCTCTTCGGCGTAAACGACCGCGTTCGGCTCGAAGATCGCCCTCCGCCCTCGGAGCTGCGTTCGAAACGTGGTGAAGGTGTCTTCGGCCAACGTGTTCGAGAAGATCTGCCCACCGATCGCCACGAGGTTCTCGCGTGAGTGCAATTGGGCTCCCCCCGAAAGGCACGCCAAAAACTGCAGCAGGTTTTGCGCTCGTCGTGACGCGCCCGTGGCGGTGATGTATTCGAAGGTCACGAAGCGCTGGACGTAGTTGGGTGACCGGCTCCCTTCCTTGATATACGCCGTCACCGCGCCGATCTCCGGATCGTGGAGGTGCCGCGCCATCTTGAGCAGGGATTCCGGCGTATAGAAGACGTCGGCGTCCATTACGAGCACGGCCTCGGTCCAGTCGCTTCGCCAGAGCACGTCGAGGCCGTAGTTGAGCGTGTGAGCCTTCCCCTCACCTCCGTCGACCCGACGAATGTGGAAGACGTTGCCGGGGTACTCCTTCATCTTGCCGATGACCACGCTCGGAGTCTCGTCCGACGAAGCGTCGTCCACGACGTAGATGCGGAGGCGGTCGAGTGGGTACCGGAGCCGCATGAGTCGATCGATCGTCGTTCCGATGACCGCGGCCTCGTTCCATGCCGGAATCAGGACGCTGACCCGCGGCGTCGTCGGCCCCGCTTTGTCCAGGTGCGTGTGGAAGACCGAGCCGCCGACGAGGATGAATTGGAAGAGTCCGGTCAGGACCGGAAGCGCCGCGACCACGACGAGCATCGTGGCGAGCGCCGCGACCAGCATGAGGGCCGCATCAGTGGTCACGCGAGAACTCGACGTGGTCCGACGGTTCGCTCGCGCGGTCTCGGGAGGTACGCCAGATCCAGAACGATCCTCCCGCCGCGCTCGCGATGACGACGCAGAGCCAGAGGAAGTTGACGAAGCGGGCCCGCTGTTGCTCCTCGCTCAGGAGGAGTGTCTCCTCTCCGGTCGGACCGACTTCGACCAACCCCGTCGGCGCGTCGGCCTCCCTGGCGACCCAGGATCCGTTCACGAAGAGGGCCCATGGTCCCAGAAGCGCGGAGAAGTCGGGCACGGTCACCTCTGCTTGCGCCCTGGGAGCGGCCAGAAGCAGACCCACTTCCGTGCGCGCGAGCTGATAGTGACCGGGCTCCGGCAACAGCGGAATCCTCAGGGCACCCGACCGATCCAGCACCCACATCTCGCCCGCTTCCACGATGCTGCCGGTGGCGCGTCCACTGCCCACCGGGACCAGCTCCAGGCAGTCGTCGTCACACTCCGGATCCCAGAGGAAGCCCCTGGAAGCGTCCATGCGCGCGCGGTACGGATACAGGACGGCGGCAACGTTGGCAAAGTGGTCGGAGAAGATGGTCGGATCGCCCGTCAGGGTCGGAACCCGCCCGAATTCGTGGTATTCGGCGATGCCGTCGAATCGCTCCTCCGTCCTCGGCACGTACAGCCCCGACTCGGGCTCCAGCACCATCCACAGGGCGTCGGGGTCGGCGGCTACGCAGCTCTCTCGGCTCTCCTCGAGCCGGGCGGCTACCTGGATGATCCACTCGTCCGCGGTCCAGAACTGTGGAGGAATCCGCACCGAGAGCGCGACCACGTCATTCTCCCGTTCCGAGAGGGCGTAGGAGGCGAGTGGTTGACCATTGAGGTGAACGGTGAGGCGTGAGTCGTCGTCGTCGGGTGAGGCGACGCGAGCCCGGAGCCTGAGCTCCGGCCAGCGGTGGAGGCGCCACCAGGGCGGCCGTGGCCATACCATCTGGAGTTGATGACGTCCGGCGCCCGCTGCCACCCAGCCCTCCGGGAATCCGGCATCGACCAGGTCGTAGGCGGCTCCTCGGTCGCGAGGGCTGGGCGCCTCCGTGCCCGATGCCCGGAAGCTCGCGCCCACCATGCAGGTGGAGCCCGGGCAGAGGCGGTAGGCTTCGGGATCCCCCAGTAGCTGCGCCATTCTGCTGATCCCATCGGGTCGATGCGCATGGAGCTCGAGGAACGTGCCCTCCGCGCGCGCGATTCCAGCGATCTCGTCCGGGCCTGCTGCGCTCTGCCACGGCGATTCGGCCTCCGCGACCCCGATCGTGACTTGGAGCCGCGGCTCACCCCGGCCCATCGGACCGTCGTAACGGGGCTCGAGTCCCCAGCCTCGTACGAGGTGGTCGATGTCGACGAGGGCGAGGAGCAGGTCGGGGTCGGTCGTTTCGGGCACGTCCATCTGGATCGCGGTGGCACCGGACGCGGTCCAGCGCTCCACGATCTCGGCCACGGCGACGGAGGTGGCATCATCCCCGTCGGTGGACCCCTGCCGGTACCGGACGCGGCTCGAGGGCAGCAGGGTGAGCCAGGCGCTGTCGCGGTAGTCGAGGAGACACGGATCGCCCTGTACGGTGAGGCGCGCCTCGATGGACACGCGTTGGAATCCTGCCTCAGGCGGCAACCGGAAGGCGAGCGTCCGCCCAATTTCAGAGAGCCTGATGCTTCGCAGCGGACGATCGTTGACCTGAATCGTGAGAAGGCTGCGATCGGTGTCGAGCATCTCCGAGTAATCGAGGTCGAGGGACACTTCGGGAGACTCGAGGGGCCCGAAGACCGGGATGATGATCTCTGTCCGGGCGGCCCGACCACTGAGGACCTGGGCCGAGGAGATCACGACCTCGTCGACTTCTTGCGCCGAAAGACCGGTGACGACACCCAGGAGCGCGAGGGCGACGGCCTTCACAACGCTGGCGAACCGCTTCGCCAGCGGGCACATTGGCCGTCGGATGAACCGTATCGAAGCGAAGAAGGAGCGACTCCGAACCCTCCGCCGCCAGGTGTCCTGGCACCGGCGCCTGGTGGTCGCGGTATTGGTCATCGAGGTCCTCGCGTTGACCGGGCTGGTTTTGAGCCGGGGCGCGTCGGATGTGCCGGGATCCCCACCGGCGGTGGAGTCGTGACCTCCGAGCGTCGACCCGATCCGATCGAGGCGACGACGCAAGAGCTCCCGGCGGACGATGTCGAGTTCCGCCTCGACGTCTCGCTCGATATCGAGCGAGAGCGGCTCCTGTTCTATCGGGTGATTCTCGTTCTGGAGCTGTTGGCTGGCGCGCTTCTCGTTCGCCAGATGCTTCTCTGGAACTTCGTGGGCTGATCGCCCATGCAGATGTCGTTCGAATACCTTCGCGGCACCGTGGACTTCTTCTCCTCCCGTGGATTCACCGTCCAGGTCGAGGAAGAGACGATCCGCCGAGATGACCGGGAAGTCTACACGACGGTCCGGCATTCGCTCGAACGAGGGGCCGAGGAGCGATTCGCGCTCTCGTGCGTCCGCTACCCCGATGGAAAAGAGACCTTCTGGTTGGAGATCCGTGACTTCCACGGGCTTCGTACCTTCGACACCGAGCTCGACTCGTGGCAGCATCGGGAAGACAGCGTCGAGTTCAAGTACTATCCGAGGCAGGACGGCGTCGGCCTCTCGTTCATTCTCGATCTGCCTCCTTCCTGAGTCGGCATGCTTTCCGGGAGCACGCTCGAGCTTCCGCCGGATCACGTCGCACCGTCCAGCAACGAATACGCAGTGGCGAGCGGGACGGGCTTCGAGAACAGGTACCCCTGACCGAAGTCGCAGCCGAGTCCCTGCAGCGCCTGGGCCTCCGCCTCGGTCTCGATTCCCTCGGCGACGACCTTCAGATGAAGCTGCTGAGCTACGGCGATGATGCTACGGACCAGGGGCTCCTGACGCGCATCGGGGGCGATCCCGCTCACGAACGATCGATCGATCTTCAGCACGTCCGCGGGCAGCCGATGGAGGTAGCTGAGGGAGGAGTGCCCGGTGCCGAAGTCGTCGATCGCCAAGCGGACGCCCAGTGACCGAAGCTCCTCGAGCGTCCTGGCGACGGCTTCTGGTGAGAGCCCCGTCGCTGACTCCGTAAGCTCCAGATGGAGAAGTTCCACGGGGCAGCGGTGCCGCTCGAGGGCTTCTGTGACCCGTCGGACGAGCTCGCCGCTCGCGACCTGGGCCGGAGCCACATTCACGTGGACCGGCACGACCGCTTCTGCCGCGATCGCCCGCCGCCCCAATTCCGCGCAGATGTCATCCAGCATCCACCAGCCGAGCTCGACGATCAACTCGCTCTCCTCGGCGAAAGGCACGAAAGCGCCGGCGCCGAGCAGGCCGCGCTGTGGGTGTCGCCACCGTATCAGCGCCTCGAAGGCCACGATTCGGCGGGAGTGCAGCTCGACCAGGGGTTGATAGTGGGCTTCCAGCTCTCCGCCGCTGGTCAGGGCTCTGCGGAGGCCGGTTTCCACGTCCATCCGCTCGTTGACGGAATCGTCCATCTCCGGGCCGTACACGGCCACGGTCGTGGAGCCTTCGTGAACCGGTCGCCGACACGCCAGCGATGCATGGCGGATTCGCTCGCCCGCTTCCGATCCCGGATCACCGGGCGGGGAGATCCCGACCCGAACCGAACACCGCGCGCTTCGACCGTTCGCCGACACCGGCTGCCGAAGGGAAAGCTGAATCGACCGTGCCACGTCCACCGCGGCTTCCTCGCTCCGGCCGAAGAGGAGGAGGCCGAGCTGATCACCCTCCAGACGCGCGATCAGGTCCGTGGGTTCGAGCAGCGACCGGATTCGGTCGGACAGAGCGACCAGGAAATCGTCCCCACTCGACAGACCCCACCCACCCCGAACCGAAGCGAAGCCCTCGACCTCGAGGATCAAGACGCTCACTGGCAGTCCGTGGACGGAGGCCTTGGCGATTCGGTCCATGAGGATCGGGCGTCCAGGAAGCCCAGTCGTTCGATCGTGGACCGCGCTGTGGAGCAGCCGTTGCTCCGCTTGGGTCAGCCGACCCACGTCCCGCAGGCTGAGAAGGACGCCATCGAGCCCGGGTGTTCCGATACAGTTCGTCAATCGGATCTGCAGGACATGCTCGGTGGAGTCACGGTGGCTCAAGCGGAGCCGCGTCTCGGGTGCAGGGCCCGGACCGGACAGGCACGCCGCGAAGCATGAGCGGAGCCCCGCTCGGTGGCGCGAGTGAGCGAAGTCCCACGCGCGGCGCCCGACGATCGATGGGCCATCTGGGGCGAGGAGCGCTGCCATGGCCTGGTTGTGGTCGCGTACACGGCCGTCAGCATCGAGTAATGCCAAGGGCTCGACGGCATTTCGAAGAACCACGCGCGCGCCCTCGTCCACCCCCTGGGCGGTCGAGGCATCGGAGAGCCATTCCGCGGTACGCATGATCAGCTCTCTCTCCTCGAGATACCGTGTGCGGCCATCTTGCGGTACAGGGTCGAGCGAGAGATTTCGAGGACTCTCGCCACCTCGGACAGGTTTCCCGCGTGACGTTGGATCATGCTCGCGATGACCTTCCCCTCGATCGCGTCGAGCGACTGGTCGGGGATCAAATCGGGCCAGTGCCGAGCGGGGGGCGTGATGGTCGCTCCCCCAACCACTTCGCCGGGGCCGCCCCGAACTTCGCTTCGGTCGGCAGCCGCATCGGCGTCGGGCGCGATGTCTCCGCGTCCGGCTGCCCTCACCTTCGGCGGAAGCGCGTCCAGTCCGATCTGGTCGTCTTCCGCGAGGACTACTGCCCGCTGGATCGCGTTCTGAAGCTCCCGGACGTTGCCCGGCCAGCCGTAGGCCTTGATCGCGTCGAGCGCCTGACCGGTGACCCGAGAAGGCGTTCCGTTCGTCTTGACGCCCATGGCGTGCGCGAAGTGTGACGCCAGCAGAGCCACGTCGTCTCCGCGTTCGCGTAGGGCGGGCACCTCGATTTCGAGGACCGCGAGTCGGAAGAAGAGGTCCTCGCGGAACCGCCCCGCCCGGACCTCTTGAGCCAGATTCCGGTGGGTCGCCGTCAGGAGGCGGAAATCCGATGCGACCTCTTTGGACCCGCCGACGCGGAAGAAGCGCTGCTCCTGGATGGCTCGTAGCAGCTTGGCCTGCATGCCCGGGGCCAGCTCCGCGATCTCGTCCAGGAAAAGCGTGCCCCCGTTCGCCTGCTCGAACCGCCCCTCCCGGCGCTGGGTCGCGCCGGTGAAGGCGCCCTTCTCGTGTCCGAACAGCTCGGACTCCTGAAGCGACTCCGGGATCGCGGCGCAGTTGAGTGCGACGTACGGTCCGGTGGCACGGGCGCTCGCGTCGTGCAGTGCCCGACCCACGAGCTCCTTTCCCGTGCCGCTCTCACCCTGGATGAGGACCGAAACGTCCGTGGGGGCGACTCGGTCCATTTGCCGGAAGAGGCGCTTCATTCGTTCGCTCCGGCCCACGATGTCGGGATAGTTCCACCCCTCCACCTCGTGCTGGAGCTGCGTCAGCCGAACCTCCATCTGAGCCAGCACGATCGCGTTTCTCACCGTCGTCAGGAGCTTCTGGCGCTCCACCGGTTTCTGCAGGTACTCGAAGGCACCGAGGCGTATCGACGCGACAACCGGCTCCAGCGACTCCTCGGCGGTGAGCATGATGACCGGAAGCTTCGGGTGGTGGGCCCGGATCCTGTCCAGCGTCTCCAATCCGTCGATTCCCGGCAGCCGCAGGTCGAGACAAACGACGTCGGGCAGGGTGCCCGAGAGCCCCTTCAGGCACGACTCGCCGTCGGGGAAGAGAGCGACCTCGTGACCCTCCGCGGTCAGCCATCGATCGAGGATCGTCCGCTGAGCCGGATCGTCCTCGACGACGACGACGGTTCCGTACACGTCTTCCACGAGCTGTCTCCCTTGGTGTTGGGTCAAAGTCCGATCTTGGCGCCGACGCGAAGGCCGGAGCGCCTGTACGCTCCATCGAATCTGAAGAGCTCGGCCACGAGCTCGTGTCCGCCGTGCAGGCCCCAGCGACCCGCGATGGTCGCCTCATGGAATCCCACGGAGGACGTCCACCCCTTCGCCACCCCCACACGGACCGTGAGCCGGTCTCCGATTCCGGTGGACCCCGTCACGAGAGCGGAGCGCGACCAGGTGCCGCGCAGGTCCGATCCGTAAAACGCCGTGATGCCGGCTGATCTCCGGGCGGAGCCGACCCGGGTGACGCCGGCCCAGCCCATTAGCTCGGAGCCGACCCCGGGGAGGTGACCGCCCCGTGCGCCGGCGCTCGCATTCCAGGCGCTACTGAGTCGGCGCCCCGATTCCAGGGTGCCGAGGTAGCCTGCCCCTGACGTGGACGAGACGCGTTCGACGCTCGCGGCTGCGTTCCATGAGGTCGAGAGCTGCTGAGCCCAGCCCATGGAAGCCGTCCAATGGAAGACGGTCGACGTCACGGTGTTGGGGTCACTGACGACCACGTCCTGGGCACGGGGGGCGAGGTTCAACGTGCCGGACGCCGTGCCCTGGGGAGTCACCCGGTAGGCGGCGGAAACGACCCACTCGGCCCGCCCCACGCCTGTGGCCGTCTCGGCACGGGTGACTCTCCATTGAAGCGCCAGCCTGCGTGCATCGTGGATCCGACCGAGGCCGTCGCGCGCCTCAGCGTTGTCCGGCGCGAGGGCCAGTGCCTGGTCGAACCAGGCGATCGCCTCTCGTCCCTGGAGGGCGCCGATGGCGAGAAAGCCCATGCCTACCATGGCCTCCACGGGATCTCCGCCGTCCGCGAGCAGGCCGCGGTAGAGCGACTCGGCTTCGGCTGTCTCCCCTCGCCAGCGGAGGATCCGGGCGAGCCCTGTCCGCGCGGGCCGCGATTCCGGCGACGAGTCCAGGGCCGACCGAAAGGCGGCCTCCGCGCCAGGCAAGTCCCCGGTCCAGGACCGCGTGACCGCGAGCTCCGTCCACGCCGTGGCGATTTGCTCAGGGCTCGAGGCGTCCAGGCCGCGCTCGAACATCTCGATCGCCGAGTCCAGTTCGCCGGCAGCGCGCACCAGGGTCCCGAAGAGCAGGATGAGCTGGGGATCGCGGATCGGGCGGGCCGTGTCGACCGACCTGAGCAGAGCGAGGGCCCGCTCCGGAGTGCCGGCTGCCACGAAGCGTAGAGCCTCTTCATGGACGTCCGCGAAGCCACCCATGTCCGCGTCCTGGGCCGCAACGGTCGGACCGACGACGCTCAGGTTCGCCCCGATCAGGATCACGGTCGAGAAGCAGACCCTCGTGAGCGAGCTCACGCGACCTCCGCATGCTCGAGGTCCCCGTGGATCGCGGCGAAGACGTCGGATACGTAGTCATACTCGCCGATTGCGCGCGGCTCGTGCGCGTCGGAGCTCGGGACGACCGCGACACCGGCGGCGAAGAAAGCGCGGGTGACCCGAAGCGTCGGGCAGCGCCAGCGTTCGCTCACCTCCACGGCGGCCCCGGACCGCGATGCGGCCTCGACGAGCCGGAACAGGTGGTCGTCTGTGACGTCGTCCTCCGAGAGGCCCATCTTGGGCAGGACGCTGAACAGATGCGCGAGAAGAACTCCCTCGTGCCGATTCAGCGCTGCCTCGGTCGCCGTGACGAGGTCATCCACCACCCGACCGCGAGTCAACGCTCCTGCCTCGAGCGCGATCCGAGCGTCGATCGGCCGAATCGGTCCCTTCGCGCCAGGCATTTGGTGGTCGGCGACCACGACCCGATCGATTCCGCGAAGATCGGCGGGAAGATCGAGCGTACCGTCCAGGTCGAGGATCTTGGCCTCGACCCCACACGTGATTTCGATTTCGCTGGTCGCCGCCAGGGCTCGGATGTGGGCCGTATAGGCGGGCAACCATCCGCTGTCGGCGCGGACGTGATCCACGAAGCCCAATCGCGCCAGGCCGGCGCCGCGGGCGGCCGAGAGATTGTCCTCCGGGGTTCCCCGTCCATCCGAAAAGGTGGAGTGCACGTGGTGATCGGCGGCGAGGGGCGAAGTGTGCTTCCTGGTCGGCATGGGCGCGTCCACGAACAAGGGTCAGTACTGTTTTCGAACATCGCCCTGTATTGGCAAGCATGATGCCACGCCGTGCGATAATGACGGTAAAACGCTGTAAAAACAAGACTTAAGCGTGCAAATTGTCGTGGTGCGCCCTGTCCGGTCAGGCCCAAAACTGTATTATCCTAGGCCATATTACTGATGCTGTGTAGCATTATTGAACATATAACGTATCATGTCGGGACAGCCCAGGGTTCCGGCTCCCATCACAAAATATGTAACACGTTGTGTGGCATTACTTTAAATGATTGGCACGGCAGTTGCTTTTGGGTCTGACCAAACAACCCCCCACAGCAACACCACGAGGACGACTACCCATGCTCAGTACGATTCAAGCCGAGACAAGAGCGGCCAAGGCGGTCCCCGACCCGGCCCGCGTCCTTCTCATCGAAGACGACGAATCGCAGGCGCGCGCCATGAGCCGGTGGATGGAGATCACCGATCGCTACGAGGTCACGCACGCCGCGTCCGGGTATTCCGCGGAAGCATTCCTCAGGTCGGGTGTCCACTGGGACATCGTCGTCAGCGACATCGATCTTCCCGGCATGAGCGGGTTGGAGATCCTCGAGCTGTGCAAGAAGCTTCAACCGCAGGCGCCCGTCCTGATGGTGACCGCGCACAAGAAGTTCGACTACGCGCTCAGGGCAATCCGAGGGCAGGCCGACGACTTCTTGGTCAAGCCCATGCGCAGAGCGACGCTCCAGCAGAAGCTGGACGAACTGCTCGAGAAGAGCCGACAGAAGGCGAACGCCCGTCCGAAGGAGGTCGTCGTCGCCATCGGCGCCCACCCCGACGACGTCGAGATCGGCTGCGGCGGGATCCTGCTCAACCATTCCCGGCACGGAGACGACGTCATCGTCGTGACCCTGACCGGGGGAGAGGCCGGTGGCGCTCCCGACATTCGTCACAAGGAATCGCGAGAGGCCGCGAGAGCGCTTGGCGCGGAGCTGCGCATGTTCGACCTGCCGGATCGCTCGATCAGCCCAGGACCGGAGACCATCTCGGCCATCGAGTCGGTGCTGAGAGACTTCCACCCGTCGATCATCTACACGCACACGGCCCACGACGCGCACCAGGACCACCGGGCGGTGCACGCGGCCACGATGGTCGCCGCGCGGGGCGTACCCAACGTCTACTGCTATCAGTCGCCGTCCACGACGGTCGACTTCCGCCCGTCGCTCTTCGTGGATGTCGAGGAACAGATGGACCGCAAGCTGGACATCATCGGGCTCTTCGCGTCGCAGGCGAGCATCCGTCCCTACCTGGAGCCGAGCCACCTACGCTCGACGGCTTCGTACTGGGGGCGCTTCTCCGATTATCGCGTGGTGGAGCCCCTCGAGGTCATCCGCCGCAGCGCCTGAGGAGCCATCATGACTCATACGACAGACGTCTCGCCGCCGGACGATCGCCTTCGGGTCCTGGTCACGGGAGCGGGTGGCGCGGCCGCGATCTCCGTGCTCCGGAGCCTCACCCACGAGGGTCATCTCCTATTCGCGGGCGATGTCGACCCCCACGCCGCCGGCCTCTACCTCGTCGGTCATGAGCAGCGTGTGCTCCTTCCCCGGGGTGACGATCCGGACTTCGCGAAACACATGGCCGAGCTGTGCCGTTCGATGCGGATCGAGGTTCTCATCCCGACGGTCGACTCGGAGCTGATCCCGTTGGCGGAAATCGCGGAGCACATGCAGCGTCACGGGACCCGACTGGTATTGGCCGACCTCGACACCCTTCGGCTTTGCCTCGACAAGTTGGCACTGGCCCGGGCGTGCGAGGACATCATCCCCGCCCCGCGCTCCGCGGCGCTCGACCCAGCTTTCGATAGCGATGACTGGACGTTTCCCTTCATCGTCAAGCCGCGCTCGGGCAGTGGGGGACGGGGGGTGCGCCTCGTTCGATCGGAGCGCGATCTCGCGGAGATCCATCGTGACGGCTCCCACTTGGTGCAGGAGTACCTGCCGGGCGAGGAATACAGCGTCGACGTCTTCGCCGATCAGGACGGGCAGGTCCGAGCCACTGTCCCGCGCGTTCGTCTCAAGGTCGATTCGGGTGTTGCCGTCGCCGCTCGAACCGTCCACGACCCCGAGCTCGAAGCGATGGCACGAGCGGTCGCCCAACGCATTGGTCTCCGCTTCGTCGCCAACATCCAGTTCCGACGCGATGAGCGCGGCCGACTCGGCCTGCTCGAGGTGAACCCCCGTTTTCCCGGGACCATGCCCCTGACGGTTCGGGCCGGGGTCGACATGCCTCACATGGCCTTGCTGGCAGTGTCGGGCTGGACGGCCTGGCCGACCGACCTGGATTTCGCAGAGGTTGCGGTCGTCCGGCATTGGGAGGAAGTGTTCCTTCCAGTGGACGCCCTCGAGCTTTCATCCTTTCGTGCAATGCCGACTCACGTCGGTGCTGCATGATCCGAATACGCTGAGATGGTTGCGGAGACCCTCGACATGCCCAATGCAGAGCCGACGCTGGAACAGATGCGCGAGAGGCTCGCACGTATCGAGCGCGAGCGCGAAGCGGAACGTGAGGAGAGAGAGTTCGTCGAGCGGATGCTGGTCGCGGTCGAGAGTGTCTCGCGCACATCCACCGCCTCGTCCGAAGAGACGCTGCTGGCCCTGCGTGAGGCGCTCGGGCTGGCGGACATCTTCATCCTGGCCGCCGACCCAGATGGATCGTACCGGACATCGATGACCACGGGCAATCGTTTCAGGGACGCCCGCTGGGAGCGCAACCCAGCCTTGGAACGGGTTCTCGAGGGTCACGTCGCGGTCGCCGCCGACGCACGCACGCATCCCCTGTGGGAGCTTCATCCAGAGGTGGTCCGCGCATCGGTAGGGTCCGCCGTCCATGTGCCCATTGGGTCGGGCGCGGCGGCGAGGATTCTGGTCGGGACGCACGGAACGAGAGGGTACTTTCGGGAGTCTCACGCTCGACTCCTGCAGCCTTTCGGGCCGTTGCTCGCGCAGGCGATCCAGTCGGCGCGCGTCGAGCGCGCGGAGGCGGAGGCCGCGGAGCTGCGTCGTGAGCGGAAGATCCTCGAGTCCCTCGCCGAGTCCTCCTCTCGCCTCGAGGCCCTCCTGCAAAGCATGCGATCGGCCGTGTTGGTCGAGGACGAGGACCGGAGGGTCGTCGTGGCGAACCAGGCCTTTTCCGACATGTTCGGTATGCCGATCGCTCCGTCGGAACTCGTGGGTCAGGATTGTCGAGTCTTGGCCGAGCAGGGCTCGGTCGCGTTTGCGGACCCGGCGGGCTTCCGCGTCCGCGTGGAGGAGGTTCTCGCGGCCGCCCGCCCGGTCATCGATGAGCAGCTAAGCATGGTCGACGGTCGCGTTCTTCTCCGCGACTTCATTCCGATCGAGGTGGCGGGACAAGGTCGGGGGCACTTGTGGCTATACCGGGACGTCACCGAGCACAGACGGAGCGAGGCCGTCCACCGCGCCATCATCGAAACGGCGTTGGACGGGGTCATCACCGTCGACCACGAAGGACGGATCGTCGAGTTCAATCCGGCGGCCGAAGAGATCTTCGGCCGGAGTCGGGAGGACGTGCTGGGTCAGGTCATGGGGGAGCTCATCATTCCGCCCGACCTTCGGGAGGCGCATGCCGACGGCATGCGCCGATATGTCTCGACCGGGGAGAAGAGGATTCTCGGACAGCGCCTGGAAATCTCGGCGCTTCGCGCAGACGGAACGATCTTCCCGGTGGAGCTGACCGTGAATCGGATTCCCGGCTCGGAGCCCCCCATGTTCGCGGGCGTCGTCCGTGACATCACCGAGGCCAACCGACGGGCCGCGGAGCTCAGGCAGGCCAAAGAAGCCGCCGAAGAGGCGAGCCGGGCCAAGAGCGACTTCCTCGCGATGATGAGCCACGAGATCCGCACGCCCATGAACGCCATCTTGGGCATGACGGAACTGTCGATCGACATGGCGGAGGGAGGCGAGCAGCAGAGCCTGCTCCGTTCTGTGCAGTCGAACGCCGAGTCACTCCTCCACGTGATCAATGACGTGCTCGACCTCTCCAAAGTGGAAGCGGGCCGGCTCTCACTCCGTGAGGAAGCGTTCTGCGTGGCCGACGTCATGGAGAGCGTTACCGAGGCCCTCGCGCCAAGGGCCTTCGAAAAGGGCCTGGAGCTGTCTTGCAGTGTCGATCCCGCGCTGGCATCACCCATGGAGGGTGATCCGAATCGCCTACGCCAGACCTTGGTCAACCTGCTCGGCAACGCGGTGAAGTTCACCGAAGAGGGCCACGTTGCGCTGAGCAGTACGGCGTTCGAGCGGGGGGATGGAACGTCCGCGGCGCGGCTGTCGGTGAGCGATTCCGGGATCGGCATTAGCGCTGAGGAGCTGGAACAGATCTTCGATCCCTTCTTCCAGGCTGACTCCTCGTTGTCTCGCGAGTTCGGTGGGACCGGGCTCGGGCTGGCGATCTCCACATCACTGGTCGAGCTCATGGGCGGTCGCCTGTGGGCTGAGAGCAAGCCGGGCGAGGGAAGCGTCTTCCATTTCGAGATTCCGCTGAAACGATCGACCCAGGCCTTCGCACGCCGGCGCGCGTCCGACGGTCGTTACGAGCGCTGGCAGGCTTGGATTCTCACACCGACTGACACCCTGGCCGAGAGCATCGCTCGGGTGTTCGACGGTGTTCACATTCCGTCGAGCCGCGTGGACGAGGGCCAGCTCAGAGCCGGATTGTCCGCCGCCGGCGATCTGAAACAGGTGATCGTCGCCGACCAGCAGCTCGGACTTGCAGCGCTGCAGCAGATCGCCTCCCTCGCTCGAGAGGCCGGCGGCGACGCCGACGTGCGCCTCTGCGTCCTGATTCCCCCAGGTCCGATCGAGCCCTGGCGAATCGACGGGCCTCCGCACACCGTTTACGTGACCAAGCCGGCGAGTCGTCGGAAGCTCTGCAGCGTGGTGTCGCAGGAGCCGGACAACGATGCCGACCTGATCCGCGGGTCCGCGAAGGACCGAGTATCGTACACGGGTCGCATCCTCCTCGTTGAGGACAATCCCGACAACCAGCGATACGCCGCACGGGTTCTCGAAGACGCCGGCTACGATGTGACCATCGCCGAAGACGGTGCCGTCGGCTTTCGGCTGGCAACGGGCGACGACGGTGATTTCGACCTGATCGTGACCGACCTGGACATGCCCATCATGGACGGGGTCGAGATGACCCGGCGGATCTTGGAACAACGTGGGGACGGCGCCCCACCCATCCTGGCGTTCACGGCGCACGTGGTCCAAGGGTTCCGCGAGCGCTGCGAGGAGGTGGGCATGGTCGGTTTCATCGGTAAGCCTGCGAAGCCGACCGACCTCCTGGAAGGCGTCCACGCCCACGCGTTGAAGGCGCCGACGGTCCTCATCGTCGACGACAGCGCGGACAACCGTGCGTTGACGAGACGATTCCTCTCGAAGGAGCGGCTGGCGCTCGAGCTGTTCAGCGACGGTCGAAGCGCCATCGAGCGTGTTCGTGAGGGAGGAGTCACCGCGATGCTTCTCGACATGAGCATGCCGGGCTTGGACGGATACGAGACCGCGCGTCGCGTCCGAGCGCTGCCTGCGGGCCATCGCTTGCCCATCCTCGCGATGACCAGTTGGGTCGGGGCCGAGGAGGAGGCGCGGTGTCTCGACGCGGGGTGCACCGCCTACATCGAGAAGCCGTTGCGCCGCGAGTCGCTGGTCCAGGCGGTCAAACGACTCATCGATCCTGTGGTTGCGGCACGATCGGAGGCCACGAGTGGAGAGGGCAAGGTTCGGGTCGACTCCGTGATCGCCGACCTGGTTCCGGAGTATCTCTCGGCCCGGAGCGACGACGTTCAGGGTCTCAGGAGGGCACTCGAAGAGGGGGATCTGGAATCGATCAGGGTGCTCGCGCACAACCTCGCCGGTTCGGGCGAGGCGTATGGCTTCACGCGGCTCACCGAGCTCGGACGGGCGCTCGAGGACGTGACCGGATCAGGGGATCGCGACGAGGCGTCTTTTTGGATCGATGAGATCGAACGCTATCTCGCCACCGTCGACTGGGAGGTCGACGAAGACCTGTAACACGCCGGTAGCGGCCGCTCAGCGTCCGAACGCTTCTCGACTAGGCTCCTCCGCCGAGGCTCGGTCGTCCTGTCGTCCGCCCATCACGGTGACGAGCAGCGCCCCACAAAGAGTCAACAGCACCGGCCCGAGTCGAAGGCCGAGAGCGCCTTGCCCACCGATCCCGCTCTCTGCCAGGGCGAGCAGCCCGACGCACACGGCGACGGCTCCCACGACACTCCTCCACGCCGGGGGCCGCACCGTACGCCGTACGGGCTGAGCCTCGACCGGTCCGAAAACCCACACGAAACCGGCCGTGACGACGAGCAGGACCAGGAGCCAGACGGGCCGCGTGGCCCACCAGGCGGTCGTGTTCGGCACGAACTTGAGTCCCACGCCGCCAGGCCATTCGGCGATCCCCACGAGAAGGATCATGACCGTTACATGCCACAGGTAGAGCGTCATGATCACTCCGTTGATGAATACGGTGGCCGTCCACACCGCGGGCCGTTGGAGCAGTCTGCGCACCGGACCCGCGATCAACATGGCCAGCCCTACGTGGGTCACGCCCAGAAGCAGCAGGGCGAGCGACGGCGGAGTGCTGTTGGCCGCGGTGCCACCGGGTACGGTGACCATGCTGACCGGATAGGAGGCTAAGCCCACGAGCACCACGAGCCCAGCGAGCCCTCCGAGTGCGAACGAGGCCGCCCGTATGGGCTCGGAGAGGGTGTCGTCCCTCCACGCGAATCCGAGTTGATGCAGAGCCAGCCAAACGAAGACGTAGTTGATCCCGAGGACCGCATCGACCCCGCTCGAGCGCGAGACCGCATCGACCACGGCCGCGCCCAACACCAGAGCCCAGAACGAAGCCATACCGAAGCGTCGCCAGGAGCTGTGCATCGTCGGCGCCAAGACCACCACGAGCACGTACACGGCGAGGAACCAGGTGGGTAGAAACGCCAACTGAGAGCCGGCCCGCACGAACTCGCGACCCAGTCCGAACGACCGGGCGGCGAGCCCCAGCGCACACCACGCGAGGAGGAACGGAAGCACCGGGCGGACGAGGCGCTGGAGTCGGCGGGACAGCCAAGCTTCGTAGCCAAGGCCGGACCGGCGGGCCGACTCCCAGGAGGCTGCGTTGGCATAGCCGCCCACGACGAAGAAGATGGGCATGACCTGGAAGATCCAGGTGAGCCACTGCGTCCAGGGCGCAACGCGAAGCATGTCGGAGAGGGTGAACCGCAGGCCGCTTTCCACCGTGGGAGCCGCCATGAGCCAGTGCCCGATCACGACCACGATGATCGAGAGGGCCCGCAGCAGGTCGATGTAGCGGTCGCGCCCGGCGGGCGTCTGGTGCGCATGGTCACGCGCCCTCTGCCACGCACCTAGCCGCCCGGCTCTCTCGCCCGCGTCGTCCCTGGACGTCATTCCGTCACTCGCTCCCGTTCCAGGGCTGCTCCAATTGGAGCCCTCACGGTAGGTGAGCCCGGGCGCCACGTCGAACCACGGCCCGCCGGAGAGCGACCCTCTGGCTCCGGGAATCGAAGCCATGAACCCCAACGACCGTGGCCCGTGTACCCACTTCTCATGGGTATACTCTTCGCCATCGTCTTCGGCATCACGGCCGTCGGGTCCGCGGTCACGGTGCTGCCGACCTTGGTGATGGAGTGGCAGCGCGAGGCGTCACCTGAGGTGCTGTTCTATGTGGGGACGGCGCAGCCCGTGGTCGCGCTCACGATCGACGACGGCCCCTCGGCCGCCACGCCCGAGATCCTGGAAGTGCTCGCCGAAAACGACGCTCACGCGACGTTCTTCGTCATCGGCGACCGCGTGCGCGAATATCCCGACCTGACTCGTCGCCTCGTCGCGGAGGGCCACGAGCTGGGACACCACATGATGGTCGACGAGCCCTCGATCGATCTGCCCGTCGAGACGTTTCGGACTCGCTTCGAGGAGATGGACGAGATTCTCGCAGATTTCGGCGGGAGCGATGTCTTCCGTCCGGCGTCGGGATGGTACAACGACCGCATGGTCGATGACGCGGCCCGGCTGGGGTACAGGACGGTGCTCGGGTCGGTGTACGCGTTCGACGCCCAGGTCCCGTCCGCGAAGTGGGCCAGGTGGTACATGCGTCAGCTCGTCGGCCCCGGATCCATCCTGATACTTCACGACGGCCCGGAGCGGGGGGCGCGGACAGCGGACGTGCTCCGAGCGTTGCTGCCGGAGCTGCGCGCGCGGGGATTCCGGGTGGTTCCCGTTTCGAGTCTCACCAAGCTCGAGGACCTCGAACAGTAGGTTCGAGACGGATCGACCGCGTCACCGCGTTCGCGCCAACGCTGAGATGTTCGGGCGAAACGAAACTGTTGTTTCCGCCTCCGGCCCGTGACATCGTCGAATAGGCACATCCCCCAGGCCAAACGCGCTCACGGAAGAGCTTCGGGGGGTAGCATGTACAGGACCATTCTCGCGCTTGGCACGAGCGCTCTCGTGCTGTCGGCCTGTTCGGCCCGGGCCTCTGTGCCCGTCGCGGTCGAGCCCACCATCATCGCTGTGGACGTCGCCACGGCCGACGGCGGTGACCGGATCTGGGTATGTCACCGAGGCCGCTGGCAGGAAGTGGCGAGTCCAGCCGCTCAGGGACATTCGCGGCACGGAGACCGTGTGAGCGATCTGCCGAGGGAAGCTCGCTCGAGCTGCTGACAGGGATCTGGGCTTCCGGCTGCTGGCTTTTCCCCGAACGGGGGCTGGGACGGGCTCGTCGGTCTTCGCCCGCCTCCTATCGTCCGGCACCACCCGCGGTAGCGTTGGGCATCGGGTTCCAATCGAGGTGGGCGTAAATGCCGCAATCGTTGGTGAGGTTCGTGGCGGTCCCCCCCGTTGCGGCGACGACCCACACGTCGCCACAGCCCGCGCCGTAGGCGATGCTTTCTCCATCCGGAGACCACACGGGCCCGTTCGCCGAGTTCTCGGAGGGCAACAACTGGGTCAGGCCGCTGCCGTCTGCGTTCATGACATGCACGCCCCCGGGTGTGCACGTGAGTGCGAACTTCGTGCCGTCGGGCGACCAATCGTGATACCAGCAGGTCTGGCCGTCGGGCGTGAGCTGCGTGAGCCCGGTTCCGTCGGCGCCGATGACGTAGACGTGCGTCATGAGAAGACCGGGTGGATCGTCCCGCTCATCCGCCGAAAACGCGATCAGGGTTGCGCTCGGTGACGATCTGACGCCCCCGACATTGACGAAG